>SLNQ01000202.1 GCA_007132965.1 Gemmatimonadota bacterium
GCGCTGGACCGGAAGGCTCTCCTCTCGGAGTCCCGGGTACAGGCGCACCTCCTGGAGCAGATGAAGCGCGAGCTCTCCGACCTCTCCAGCTTCGAGATGCCGAAGAAGCTGGTCCTCGTGGACTCGCCCTTCACCATCGAGGACGGTTCCCTGACCCCCACCCAGAAGGTGAAGCGGCGTGTGGTCCAGGACCGGCACGCCGAGGTCTTGAAGACGGTCTACGACGAGGCGAACGTGGAGCAGACGGTGTTCACCACCTGGTAGTCCCCGATCCCCCCCTGGGGGAGGGGCTTCTCTCTTCCCCTGGAGGATCCATGCAGTCCGAAACCGACGTTCGGGTCGTCCTGGTGACGGCCCCCGACCATGACGCGGCGGTGGAGCTGGTTCGCGCCCTGGTGGGTGAGGAGCTGGCTGCTTGCGGCAACATCGTCTCCGGTGTCACCTCCATCTTCCGCTGGGAGGGTGAGGTCCAGGAGGACCCTGAGGTGCTGGTCATCCTCAAGACCCATCGCTCGGCTCTCTCCAGCCTGGTGGAACGAACGGCCGCCCTCCATCCCTACGACGTGCCCGAGGTTCTGGCTCTCCCGGTGACGGAAGGTCTGTCGTCGTACGTGGAGTGGGTGGGCCGGGAATGCGGCGCGAGTTGAGCCAGAGCGGTCCATGAGCAGACCATCCGACGAAGAGAAGGCCGACTCGGAGGTGGAGCGGCTCTTTCGCCAGGCCCGGAAGCTGGAGGGCCAGGGTGACCTTCACGGTGCCCTGTCCCTCTACCGCCAGGTGGTGGCCCTGGCTCCCGCCCACCTCCGGGCCCGGAACAACCTGGGGGTGGCCCATGACCGGCTCGGGGCCCACGAGTCGGCCCTGGAGCACTTCAGGGCGGCGCTGGAGGTGGATCCCGAGAACCCCGAAGTGCTCTCCAATCTGGGCGCCGCCCTGGGAGCGCTGGGCCGGTTCGACCAGGCGGAGCAGGAGCTGCGGCGGGCCATGCGGATCGATCCGTCTCGCACCGACATTCGTGCCAACCTGGGCATTCTCTACTTTCGGCGAGGCCTCTATGAGCAGGCCGAGAGCGAGTTGAGGTGGGTCTGCGAGCAGGACCCGGAGCACGGTCCCGCCCATCTCTATCGGGGTGAGGCACTGAACCGCCTGGGCCGGGTCGACGAGGCGCTGGACACCCTGGAGACCGCGTCCCGCCTTCAACCCGACAATCCCCGGATCTACTACGTCATGGGGATCCTCTACGATCGAAAGCACCTCCCGGCGGAGGCGGCGGTCATGTACCGCAGGTCCAGGGAAGCGGAAGGTCCGTCGTGATCCGGGTCGTGCGGGCCAGCGACCCGGTGGCCGCCGGTGCCGACGTGGGTGCCGATGCACTGCTCCTCTCGGTGGGCACCGACCTGGAAGCCCTCACCTCGGCCGAGCGGGGCCTGGCTCGACAGGCCGGTGCCGCGATCCTGGGCCGGCTCCAGTCCCTGGGTGATCTTCCCATGGGCGGAGCGGTGGTGACCCCAGGTGGGGAGCTGCCCTTTCCCTTTCTGATCCACGTGGTGATCCGATCTCCCGAGGAAGCGGTCTCGGAGGCCGGCATTCGCCGGGCCTTCCTGAACGGACTCCGCCAGGCCGGCGAGTGGGGGGTGGAGACGCTGGCGGCGCCTCCGCTGGGCATCGGCGCCGGGAACCTGGACGCCGAAGACGCGGCGCGCGTCATGGTGGAGGCGCTCCAGGTACACCGGATGTCGAGCTTTCTCCCCCGGACCCTGGTGATCCTGGTGGGCGGCCGCTACGAGGAGGAGGTCTTCCTGCAGGTGTCTCGCCGCCTGGTGCCGCCCGGCCCGGCCCCTGAGGTGGGGGGAGCGGAGGACGATTGAGAAGCCGTGGGCTGTTGGGCGGGGCGATCCTGGTGGCGTGGGTAGGACTCATGGGTTGGCAGGCCCGAGAGGTCTACCTGCAACCCGAGCTCACCCGGTTGGCCGAGGCCACCCGGGGACTGGATCCCGGCACCCACTTCTACGCGGTGCGAATGGGGGACCAGCTCGTGGGAATGGCCAGCTCCCGGCTGGATACGATCCCAGAGGGCTTCGTTCTGGAAGACCGGCTGAACCTGGAGCTCCAGGCCATGGCCCAGGAAGGTCTGGCCTCGGCGGTGACGACGGTGCGCCTGACGCCCACCCTCCAGATGACCGACTTCACCTATGAGCTGGCCTCCGACGCCGGACGATTCAAGGCCAGCGGAGCGCTCCAGGGAGATTCGCTCCTCGCCGTGGTGGTGGAGGCCGGCGGCGCACCGGAGGAGGTCACCTTTCGCCTCACCGAACCGTTGCTGTCCGCATCGGTGCTGCCCCTCCGGATCGCCCAGGGCGGCCAGTTGCGGGAGGGACGGACCATACGCTATCCCGTCTTCGATCCCTCCACCGTCTCCACCCGGCAGGTGGAGGTGGAGGTCGTGGAGCGGGCAGAGCTCAGCCTTCCCGATTCCGCGGTGAGGGATCCGGCCTCGGGGCGCTGGGTTGGATCGGAAGAACGCAGGGTGCCGGCCTGGCGCCTCAAGGAGCGTTACGGCGGGATCACGGTGGAGAGTTGGATCGACGAGGACGGCCGGATCCTGCGGTCGTCGTCCCCCACCGGGCTCTCGGTGGAGCGGGTCCCCTTCGAGCTGGTGGACCAGGAGCGGGAGGAGGGCCGGAGGGCCGGAGCCCGGGACCCTGCCACCGATGTAGTCTTCGCCACCGCCATCGCCTCGAGTGCAGACCTTTCAGGGGCCGGAGAACTCGACGAGCTCCGCTTCATCCTCTCCGGGGTGGAGCTGGATGACTTCGACCTGGACGGCGGGCGCCAGGAGCTCCGGGGCGACACCCTGACGGTGAGGCGGGAGCGGTTGGAGACCCTGGACCCTGGGTACCGGCTCCCCTACCCCCGCATGGATCTGGCCCGGGAGCTGAGCGCCGAGCCCCTGATCCAGAGCGGTGATGAGCGCGTCGTGGGCGTGGCCCGCACGGCCGTCCGACCCCTGGGCGGAGATCGAAACGATCCGGTGGCGGTGGCCCGACGGTTGAACGACAACGTGTACCGGATGCTGGACAAGGAGATGGCGTTCTCCCTCCCTTCAGCCCTCCAGGTCCTGGAGACCCGCGCCGGCGACTGCAACGAGCACACGGTCCTCTACGTAGCGCTGGCCCGGGCGCTGGGGCTTCCGGCCCGGATGGCGGTGGGGCTGGTCCACCTGGAGGGAGCCTTCTTCTACCACGCATGGCCGGAGGTCTGGCTGGGCCGCTGGGTGGCCATGGATCCCACACTGGGCCAGACGCCGGCCGACGCCACCCACATCCGTTTCCTCACCGGGAGTCTGGCCCAGCAGGTGGAGGTGGCGCGGCTCATCGGAAACCTTCGCATCGAGGTGCTCCCGTGAGCCTGGCGCTGGAGTTGGAGGGGCTGGAGAAGCGCTACGGCGAGTTCGCCGCGGTCAAGGGGATCGACCTCTCGGTGGAGCGGGGTGAGATCTTCGGCTTTCTGGGACCCAACGGGGCGGGCAAGACCACCACCATCCGGATGATCGCCGGGATCCTCGAGCCCACCGCCGGGACGGTTCGGGTCGGGGGCCGCGACATGGCCCGGGACCCCGCCGGCGCCAAGGCCCGTATCGGCTACATTCCCGATCGGCCCTTTCTGTATGAGAAGCTATCGGGGGGCGAGTTCCTGCGCTTCGTGGCGGCCCTCTGGGGTCACCAGGGGCCCCGGGTGGAGGAGCGTGTGGACCGCTTTCTGGAGTTGTTCAGCCTCACCCCGTGGAAGGACGAGCTCATCGATAGCTACTCCCACGGCATGCGCCAGAAGCTCCTCATCTCGTCGGCCCTGATCCACGACCCCGAGCTCATCGTGGTGGATGAGCCCATGGTGGGGTTGGATCCCCGGTCGGCCCGGATTCTGAAGGACCTGCTGGCCTCGTTCGTGGAGCGGGGCGGCACGGTCTTCCTCTCGACCCACACCCTGGAGGTGGCTGAGGCACTCTGTCATCGGCTGGCCATCATCGCCCATGGTGAGATCATTGCCCGGGGAACCATGGCCGAGCTCCGACACCAGGCCGATGCCGGTGGGGCGCACCTGGAGGAGATCTTCCTGAAGGTGACCGGGGGTGACGAGGTGGCCGATCTCATGGACAGCCTCCGGGGAGTGCTGGAGGGATGACGGCGCCCATTCGCCCCGGGCTCCGGGCGCTTCTCCTGCCCAAGTGGCGGGGACGGCTCCGGAGGAGCCGGGAGGGCGGTACGCCCCTGGCGCGGCAGGTGGTGCTGGCGGTGGCGGGGCTTGCGTTCTGGGGTCTCCTCTTCGTCATGACCACGCGGGTACTCCTCTACTTCCGCGGCGTCGAGGGACTGGGGGAGGTGTTGGCCGCCCGGATGCTGGGGTTGGTCCTCCTGGTCTTCCTCCTGATCCTCCTGCTCTCCAACGTCATCACCGCGCTCTCCACGTTCTTTCTGGCCCGGGACCTGGAGCTCCTGGTGGCCTCGCCCACCGATCCCCTGGAGATCTACTGGGCCCGGCTGGCCGAGAGCGGGGTCAACTCGTCGTGGATGGTGCTGCTCCTCCTGGTGCCCCTGCTGGGAGCGTACGGGTGGGTGTACGGTGCCGGCGCCGGGTTTCTTGCCGTCGCGGCGCTGGCCGTGGCGGGGCTCCTGGTGATCCCGGCGGTGGCCGGGGCGGCACTGACGCTTCTGCTGGTGACCATCTTTCCCGCCCGCCGGACCCGGGATCTTCTGGCCCTCGTCGGGCTCATGGCGGTGGCCGGGGTGGTTCTCCTGATCCGGCTGGTCCAGCCTGAGCGGTTGGTGAGCCCCCAGGACGCCCGGGGAGTGGCGGATTTTCTGGCCACACTCCAGGCGCCCTCGTCGCCCTGGCTGCCCTCGGAGTGGGCCGCCGAGACTCTGGTGGGCTGGCTGGTGGGGGGCTTTGACCCCTTCCCGCTCCTCCTTCTCCTGAGTACCGGGGCCGCCTTCGTGGTGCTGGGCGGCTGGGTCCACACCCGGGCCTTCCCCCGGGGGTTCTCCCGGGCCCAGGAGGGCGCCGAGCGAAGGGAGGGGCGGGCCCGGAGCCGGCTCATCGATACCCTTCTCGCCCGGGCTCGGCCCACCACCCGGGAGCTGGTGGCCAAGGAGGTCCGAAGCTTCTTTCGCGACAGCACCCAGTGGTCCCAGCTCATCCTCCTGGGGGTGCTGGTGGTGGTCTACATCTACAACATCCGGGTTCTGCCCCTGGGGGCCGAGGACGGGATCTCCTTCTTCCTGGTGAACCTGGTGGCCTTCCTGAACCTGGGGCTGGCCGGCTTCGTGGTGGCGGCCGTAGCGGCCCGCTTCATCTTCCCCGCCATGTCGCTGGAGGGGCGTATGACCTGGCTCCTGCGCTCTTCGCCCCTGGACCCGCGGCTCTTCTTCTGGGTCAAGTACTGGACCGGTACCGTTCCCCTCCTCCTGGTGGCGTTGCCCCTCATCGTGGCGACCAATCTCCTGCTACAAGTGGATCCCTTTCTCTTCTGGCTCTCTACCGGGACCATGGTGGGGGTGACGATGGCCCTTTCCGCCATGGCGCTGGCCTTCGGGGCGGTCTTTCCGAACTACAAGACGGAGAATCCCGCCGAGATTCCCACCTCCTTCGGCGGTCTCGTCTTCATGATGGCCGGGGTGGCCTACCTGGCCGCCGTGGTGGTGCTTCAGGGGTGGCCGGTTCACCTCTTTCTCCGGGCCCGCTTCCAGGGCACGCCCTTCATGGAGGCCGGGGTCGTGCCGCTGGCCCTGGGGGTGGGTGGGGCCGTGGTGCTGACTGTGGCGGTCATGGCCTGGTCCCTCAAGGTCGGGGTGAGGCGCATCCGCGAGTCCGAGGCCGTGGTGGCCGAGGGGGCCGCGTGAGCTGGGCGCTGGCCACCGCCGGGGGGAAGGACGCCACCCTGGCCCTGCACCGGGCCCGGGCCCGGGGTCTCGAGGTGCGCTGGGCCCTGAACGTCTTCGAGGGCAATACGGACATGGTCCGCTTCCACGGCACCCCCCGGCCCATCCTCGAGGCCCACGCACGGGCACTGGGACTGGAGCCCCGTTTCGACCACACCCATCCCCGGGGGTTCGAGGAGGTCATGGACGGCCTCCTGGCGGGGCTGCGCGAGGAGGGCGCCCGGGGCGTCGTCTTCGGCAACCTGCACCTGGCCGACATCCGGGCCTGGTACGAGGAACGGGTCCGGGGGGCCGGGTTGGAGCACCGGGAGCCCCTCTGGGGGAGTGATCCGGAGGCCGTGGCCCGGGAGGTGGTTCGCCAGGGCTTCGCCGCCCGCGTCATCTCGGTGAACCTGGACCTGGGCGATCCGGAATGGCTGGGCCGCGGCCTGGACCAGGCACTGGTGGACGAATTCGTGGCCGCCGGAATCGATCCCTGCGGAGAACGAGGCGAGTACCACACCCTGGTCACCGACGGTCCCGGCTTCGCACACCCGGTGCCGCTCGAGGTGACGGGCGAGGCGGAGCGGGAGGGGCACCGTTACCTGGTGCTGCGAGGCGGCCCCTCAGGCGATCATTGAGTCTCGACAAGAAGGGGCCTGTGCGTCATATTCACGGCGGCCGCTCGATTCGGTCCGGATCCTCAACTATCGACCTTACAGCAACGGGGTGCAGAATGCTGCCCGGTGGATACACCTTCGTTCACGCCGTTTTCTGGTTCGTCGTCCTCCTGGTGGCGGTGGGGACCAACCTGATCCCGATCCTCCTGAGCCTGGGTCTGGGCATCCTCCTGCTGGAGAGCAGGGGCAAAGCCTGAGGGCCGTGAGGTCGGAACCCGTCCCTCCCAGTCGGTTACTACCTGTGGAAGGTCCTGGGCGGCCTTCTGGAGCATGACACGGGCCGGCACCGCGCAGGTGACCGCCCCCCTTCGTTCGATCTGGAAACCGACGTGAGTATGGGTCTTCTTGGAATTATCGGCATGGTGGCGGCCTTCGGCCTCGGGATCTACCTGGGGCTTCCCCGCCGTCAGGAGCTCTCCATCGACGAGATCCAGCGGAAGCTGGGCGAGGACGGAGAGCACGCCAAGGCCACCCGGCACATGACCTTCTTCAACCTCCTGCAGCGGAAGGTGGAGAAGGGCTCCGAGCGTCGGCGCCGCCAGAGCTCCGACCGTCGAGAACGGCGGCCCTTCCAGACATACTGATCCCGGCCGGCGGGAGCCTGCCGGATCGGCTCAGCCCAGGAGAGCGTTGATCCCCACCAGCGCCAGGCCGATCACCCCTCCCAGCACGTAGCCCAGCCTCACGATGAGCTTGAGTTCGCGCTGGGTCACCCTCCGCACGAGTTCCTCCATGCGGTGGACAGGGTAGCCCTGCACCTTCTCCTCCACCCGGCGGCCCACGTCCAGCGTCTGGACCACGTGCGGAACCTGAGCCTGGAGCCAGCCCCAGAGGGGATCCGAGACCGTGCCCTGAAGGCGCTCGCGGGCTCCTGCGGGAAGCCAGTCACCGGGGCGACCCAGGGGGCGGTCCAGGAGGCTGTCCAGCCCCTGGCGCAGCGCGTCTCGATAGACCTCCCGGGCCGCCTCACTCCGAGCCCCCTGAGCCACCCACCCGGCGATCCGTTCCTGCGGAACCGATCGGAGCAGGTCTCCCCAGGTGCTCTGCGCCGCTCTCCCGGTTCCCTGGCGGATCTTTTCCGCCACGTAGCTCCGGGTCGCCGGGTCCCGCGCCACCTCCAGGATCCACTCGGCCACCGCCTCCCGTGCCCTGATGACGCCGGAGTCGTCGGGGTGGCCCAGGACGTCGGTCACCGGCCGCCTCAGCAGCTCCCGGGCGCCGTCGTTCACCCGTCGGGCGATGGCCTCCTGCACCGCCGGATCCCGCAGCATCTCGGAGAGTTGCTCGGCGCCCTCCTCCTCCAGGGTGGTGACGATGCGTTCCACCGTCTCGTCGGTGACCACCAGCCGGGCCACGATCCGCTGGTGGAAGCGGAGATCCCGGAGAAAGCGCTTGAAGAGGTCCCGGAGTGCCGTCTCCACCCGTACGCGGGTCTCCGGATCCTCCAGGATCCCGCCCAGGCGCCGTGCCGCTACTGGCAGGAACCGGGCCAGGGCTCCCTCCAGGGCATCCGAGAGGCCCCCGGGGAGGACGTCCTCGCAGGTGCGGTCTTCCCGGAGCACGCTCCGCATGGTCCGGTCCAGGTAGTCGTTGACGGCCCGGCGAAAGCCGTCCCGTTCCACCGCGTCGGCCAACCAGCCGTCCACGGCAGCCACCAGCGAGTCTTCCCGCTCCGGCGTAAGAAGCTCTGCCACGGGTCGTTCGGCCAGACGTCCCATGATCTCGTCGGTCCGCCTGGAAACCGACTCATGGAACTCCGGCGAGTCGAGCCAGCGGTCCAGGCGGTGGGCCAGGTGGTCGGCCATCCCGTCCAGGATGGTCTCCATTTCGCTCAGCGCCTCCACGGGGAGGAGGTCCCGAACGGTGCCCCGCTCTCGCTCCAGGAGCGCTTCGAAGAAGCCCCCCAGCCGATTGTCGAAGGCGGCTCGGAACTCCTGGTTCGAGAAGATCCGCGTGAGGTCGTCCTCGGTGAGGAGGCGGTTCCCCACGGTCCGGCCCACCGCCGCCGCCAACCGGTCCTGGTTCTTGGGGATGGCCCCGTGGAGGAACGGAAGGCGGACGGGGCCCACCCGGACGGGTGTATACGGGTGAAAGAGCATCCACACCGCCACGGTGTTGGTGACCCCGCCGGCCAGAGAGCCGAAGGCCACCGTCAGCAGGGCACGGAGGAGTTCGGGGGTCATGGCTGTCGGTGCCTGGCAACGCCGGTTACCACAGTGGTGTCACCGCTCAGCACGAGCTCGCCCCGTAGCCGGAAGAATCCCTGGACCGGCAGGAGTGGGCCGTCGCCCGGTCCGGTGGTGAGGTGCGAGCTCACCGCTTCCAGGTAACCGGCGAGTCGAGGCGGGGCCTCTTCGTCATCGGGGTCGAAGGGATCCAGGTGAAGGCTCCAGCGCGCCGGAACGTCCCGGCGGGCCGGCTCATACGCCCGGACCTCGTCCCACCGCAACGCCACCTCCTCCCAGGTCACTTCCTCCTCACCGATGCGGACCCAGCCCCTAAAGGCGTGCACCCCCTCCTGGACCGGGTCCGGTCGCTCCACCAGGACGGCCTGGAGGGCCTCGCCTCCGTGGACGAAGATCCAGTCCGCCTCCGGTGCGGTCCCGGAGCCCAGGGGAAGGGCCAGATCGGCGAGGAAGCCCTCCACTACACCCGCGGGAACGCCGGAGGGCGCGTCCGCCGGCAAGATGGCCGAGCCGCGGTGGATGCGCACGGCCTCTCGGGGCGGGCGCGTCCACTCCGAGAGGACCACCCCGGGTCTGGCCTCGAGCTCCCTTCCCTCTCCCCGGAAGATCAGCGCCTCCAGCACGTCTCCCGGCGCTACGACCATCCGCACTCGTCGACCCGGGACGATGCGCCAGGGCGGCCCGAGGGAGGCCGGGGACGCCTGCCCGGTGTCGGCTTCCACGGCCAGCGCCTCCCAACCGTCCACCCCTCCCAGCCAGACCCCCCGTTCCCGGATGTCGAGATCTTCGACGGTGAGACTCCGGAAGCTCCACGGGATCACCACCGTGGAGTCGGCTTCGGCAGACGCACTCTGCGGCTGCGGTCCCGAGACGAAGACCAGCGAACGCTCGTAGATGGCCTGGCCCTCCGGGGGGGAGGGCTCCTGAGGGTCCGTGGCGGGGAGGTCGGCCTCCGGCGCCGCAGGCTCCGGCTCGGACTCCCCTCCACACGCCGGTGCCAGAAGGACGACGGCGGCCAGAGCGACGCCGTGGAGCGCCGCCGGCCATCTGGGGGACGGATGTGGACTGGTCGCCATCGAGCGAGGTGTCATGGGGGCTGGTCGGGTATGTCGGCTCACCGGTGGATCTGGCAGAAGGTAGTGCACGACTTGCCGGGGTGGGAGGCCAAACCTAACTTCGACGCGATTTTCCCCCTCATCACGAAGCCGTTTCTCCGGACAACGGACCAGACCACCCACGCATGCAGCTTTATACCAAGATCCTCCTCGGGCTCATTCTGGGCGCCGTCGTCGGGTTCATTGCCAACGTTTTCGGCCTGACCTGGCTCCAGACCTTCCTCATCGCCCTGGAGCCCCTGGGCGATGCCTTCATCCGGGCCATCACCATGATCGTGATTCCCCTGGTGGTGGCCTCGCTCATGGTGGGGACCGCCTCGCTGGGGGACCTGGCCAAGCTGGGCCGGATCGGCGGCAAGACCATCGCCTTCTACATGTGCACCACGGCGGTGGCGGTGACCATCGGGCTCATCGTCTCCAACGTCCTGAAGCCGGGCTCCAGGATTGACGACTCCACCCGCGACGCTCTGGCGGCCCAGTTCGAGGGCGAGGCCGAGGGTGCGGTGACCCTGGCCGAGGAAGCCCCGTCCGTGGTGGACACGCTCCTCTCCATCATCCCCCGTAATCCGGTGCAGGCTGCGGCGGACCTGGAGCTTCTCCCCCTCATCTTCTTCACCATCGTCTTTGCGGCGGCGGTGAGCGTCATCGCCCCCAAGCGCCGCGACGCCGTCATCACCTTCTTCGAGGGGGTGAACGACGCCAGCATGGTGGTCATCGACTGGATCATGAAGACGGCACCCTACGCCGTCTTCGCCCTCATTGCCGCCGTGGTGGCCCAGTTCGGCGTGGATCTCCTGCAGAGCCTCCTGGTCTACTCGCTGGTGGTGGTGGGAGGACTCCTCCTCCACCTCTTCTTCACCTACGGGTTGGCGGTGCGGTTCCTGGCCAAGCTGCCCTTCCTGGAGTTCCTGAAGCGGATCTCCAACGCGCCGCTTGTGGCCTTCTCCACTTCGTCGTCCAACGCCACCCTTCCGGTGACCATGGAGACAGCCGAGGAGAAGTTGGGGATCTCCAAGCCGGTGTCGTCGTTCGTGCTCCCGCTGGGCGCCACCATCAACATGGACGGGACGGCCCTCTACCAGGCGGTGGCGGTCATGTTCATCGCCCAGATCTACGGTATCGACATCGGGATTGCCGAACAGCTGGTGGTGGTGCTCACCGCCACCCTGGCCTCCATCGGTGCCGCCGGCGTGCCCAGTGCGGGGATCATCACCCTCATCATCGTGCTGAACGCGGTGGGACTGGGTGCGCAGGTCCAGGCCGGGATCGCGCTGATCCTGGGGGTGGACCGGATCCTGGACATGATCCGGACCTCGGTGAACGTCACCGGTGACCTCACCGCCGCCTCGGTGGTGGCCCGGAGCGAGGGCGAAGACCTCACCTTCCCCCCCCGGGGCGGTGGAGACCGCATGAGCTTCACGGGGTCGGCGTCGGAGGTCGCGGCGCAGCGGTAGGCCACCCCTCCGCCTCCAGCGCCCGGTCCAGCTCCCGAAAGAAGCGGGTCACGCGTCGCGCATTGGTTCCCAGGTCGGCTCGACCCACCCTGGAGCGGGACTCGCCGTGTACCTGCGTCTGCCCCTCGGCGTCCAGCGCCACGGTGAGGCGTACGTCGTCCACGAAGCGGAAGAGGCGCGTGGTGCATTCGGCCTCGACGACTCCCTCCCGGTCGTCGGCCCGGACCCCCTTCCACCGGGAAAGCCCGTCCGGGTGGCTTCCGTCGGCCAACGTCCGGACCTGATCCCAGACGACCTGGAAGGGGATGGCGTAGCGCCGCCCCCGGAGGCGGGGGTCTGGGTGGTCGGGGCGGGTCCGGGCCTCGTTGGTGGTCAAGGCCCGCCACAGCCGGACCGGGAGTGAGCTCACCGGTCGGGGTGGAGCCGGTAGGTGATACTCACCTGGGCGGTGACGGTCTGGAGACCCGCCTCCACCGGTGTGGTGGGGGCGTCCATCGCCATCTCCATGCGGGCCATGGCCTCCATGGGTCGGGGACTCGGCCGCTCGGCGCCGCCTTGGACGCTGCTGGGTTGGCCCAGGCGCATGCCCAGGGCCCTTGCCATGACCTCGGCCTCGCTTCGGGCCCGATCCACGGCCTGCGCCAGCGCCTCGAGCCGGTGGGGTTCGGCGTCGCGGATCTCGAAGCGCAGGCCGGCTACCCGGTTCGCGCCCGCTCCCAGCGCCGTGTCCACCAGTCGCCCCACCACATCCACGTCGTCGGCGATGACCACGAGGGTATTGCGGGCCGTGTACCCGGCGATTTCGCGGAGCCGTTCGTCACCCACGGTCCGATACCGGGGCTGGAGCTGGTAGCCCATGCTCTCGATCCGCAGGGGCTCGATGCCCGTGCCCCGGAGCGTCGAGACCACCTCGGCCATGAGCCGCGCATTGTCCTCGCCCGCCTCCCGGGCGGTCTCGGCCTCGGTTTCCACAGCGAAGGAGATCCGGGCCCGGTCCGGAGCCACCTCCACCTCGCCGGCCCCGCGAACCTCCAGGGTGCTCTCCTGAGCGGCCAGGGGTTGGAGGAGGGGCGAGGCGGGCCATGTCAGGAGGAGGACCGCGGCGAGGACCGAGACAGACATTTCGAGCCGATGGTGTGCGAAGGACATGATGGCACTCCAGAGGTTGTGGATGCGGATGGACCGCTCCGGGAAGATGGGACGGCGGGTCCCGACGACCGAGGTCGTGCTTGAGTAGTAGCGGGAAGGGCTCCTCCGGGTTCCCGGGAGTTGTACCACGGAGCCGGGGTGGGTATCATCGGATCAGCGGTACGCCTGCCACGAGCGCCACACCTACCCGATTCCGACACCAGGACGTCTTCATGAAAGCCATCATTCCACTGGCCGGTCGCGGCACCCGGCTTCGTCCCCACACCCTCACCACGCCCAAGCCCCTGGTCCGGGTGGCCGGGAAACCCGTCATGAGTTACATCCTGGACGACTTTCCGGTGCTGGGGATCGACGAAGTGGTCTTCATCATCGGATACCTCGGCGACGAGGTGAAGCGCTACATTGCCGAGAGCTACCCCGACCTCACCTCCCACTTCGTGGTGCAGGAGGTGCAGGACGGTACGGCCGGGGCCATCAAGCTGGCCGAGCCATACGTGACCGACGACATCCTCATCGTCTTTGTGGACACCCTCTTTGACGCCGACCTCACCCTGCCCTCAAAGCTCGATCCGAAGTGGTCCGGGGTCATCTGGGCGAAAGAGGTGGAGGATTATCAGCGCTTCGGCGTCATCGTCACCGACGAGGACGGTGGCATGACCCGGATCGTGGAGAAGCCCTCGGAGCCCATCTCGAAGCTGGCGAACATCGGACTCTACTACATTCGCGACTCCCCGCTTCTCTTCGAGGGGATCAACCACGTACTCAACGGGGAGACGGGGCCCGGAGGGGAGTTCTACCTCACCGACGCCTTCCAGTACATGGTAGACAAGGGGGCCCGGATCCGCACGGCACCGGTGGAGGGATGGTACGATTGCGGAAAGGTGGAGACGGTGCTGGAGACCAACGGACACCTGGTGGAGACCGGTCGGGGCGGCGTCGCCTCCGACGCCCGTGTGGAGGACGATGCGCAGGTGGACGGCGCCGTCAGGGTTGAGCCCGGAGTCCGGGTGTCCAACTCCACGGTGGGACCCCACGTGACCCTGGAGCGGGGGGCGGTGGTGGAGGGCTCCACCCTCCGAAACTGCATCGTCGGGGCTGACGCAAAGATCCTGAGAGCCCAACTCCAGGACTCCATTGTGGGAAGCCGAGCCGTGGTGGAGGGGGTCCAGGGACGGGTGAACGTGGGCGAGTACGCTGAGATCGTCTGTTCGGAAGAAGGGTAGTAGTGGACTGACACCCCTGATGGAGACACGCATCCTCATGGAAGCCGCCGACGAAGGCTCCCTGATCCACGACTGGAACGAAGCCGACGGGGAAGGCCCCGAGCTCACCCCCGTGGAGCTGGACGATGAGACCCTGCGGGACGGGCTCCAGAGCCCCTCGGTCCAGGATCCTCCCATCGAAGCCAAAGTGCGGATTCTCCACCTCATGGACCGCCTGGGGATCGACTCCGCCGATATCGGCCTGCCGGGGGCGGGCCCCCGGGCGGTGGCCGACGTCCGGGCGCTGGCCCGGGAGATCGTGGGCCAGAAGCTCTCCATCCGACCCAACTGTGCCGCCAGGACGGTAGTGCAGGACGTGGAGCCCATCGCCCGCATCTCGCAGGAGGTGGGGGTGGCCATCGAGGCCTGCACCTTCATCGGCAGTTCGCCCATCCGGCAGTATGCCGAGGACTGGACGCTGGAGCGAATGCTGCAGACTTCGGAGCGGGCGGTGGGTTTTGCCGTCTCCGAAGGTTTGCCCGTGATGTTCGTGACCGAAGACACGACCCGGGCCCGTCCCGAGACCCTCAGGGCGCTCTACGGCCGAGCCATCGAGTGGGGTGCCCGCCGGATCTGTCTGGCCGACACCGTGGGTCACGCCACTCCCCGAGGCGTCCGCGCCCTGGTGCGTTTCGTGAAGGAAGAGATCGTGGCTCCCTCCGGTGAGGACGTGAAGGTGGACTGGCACGGACATCGCGACCGGGGCCTGGGTCTCGCCAACGCCTTCGCCGCCATCCAGGCCGGGGCCGACCGGATCCACGGCACGGCCCTGGGCATCGGCGAGAGGGTGGGAAATGTGGAGATGGACCTGCTCCTGGTGAACCTCAAGCTCCTGGGGGCCCGTGAGGTAGAGCTGGATCCACTGCAGGAGTATTGCCACGAGGTCTCCCGGGCCACCGGGGTGGAGATCCCCCCGGGCTACCCCGTCTTCGGGCGGGATGCCTTCCGCACCGGTACCGGGGTGCACGCCGCCGCCATCATCAAGGCCGAGGCCAAGGGCGATGCCTGGTTGGCGGATCGGATCTATTCCGGAGTGCCCGCGGCCATGGTGGGCAGAGAGCAGGAGATCGAGATCGGACCCATGTCCGGGTTGTCCAATGTCCGCTACTGGCTCCGGGTTCGGGGCTACGACCACCAGGACGAGGAGCTCTGCCGCACGATCTTCGAGTACTGCAAGTCGCAGGACCACACCCTGAGCGACACCGAGATCCAAGCCCTCGTCAAGGAATCCGGGAGGGGCTGACGCATGTACGGCTCATCCCGCTGCCAGTCACTCGAGCCGGCCAGGTCTTCATGACAGCTTCGAAGGGTCGTCCATCCAACGGAGGCTGGAACGACGAGGAAGAGTATCCGGAGCGGGTTGCCCCGCCCCGTCCCCCGGGAGCGGGCGCCGCGGTGGAGGAGCTCCTGGACGAGGTGGAGACGAACCCGGAGCCCCGGCCCGTGCTGGCCCCCGGGGAGCTGAGGGGGCGGGCCGCCCTGGTCACCGGTGCATCCACCGGGATCGGCCGGGCCGTGGCCATCGCCCTGGCCCGGGCCGGCGCCGACATCGCCTTCAACTATCTGGACGAGGGAGAGAGCTCCCACCGGGCCGCGGAGACCACGGCGCACAAGCTGGGGGAGTGCGGCGTCCAGGTTTTCCGGCAGGCCGTGGACTGCCGGAATCCCGCCGAGGTGAACGCCTTCGTGAAGCGTGCCACGAGCCGCCTCGAGGGGCTGCACATCCTGGTGAACAACGCCGGGATCGGGAGGGACGGGGCGCTCTGGCGCATGACGGACGAGGACTGGCGCGACGTGCTGGAGACCAACCTCACCGGAGCGTTCAATTTTCTCCGGGCCGTGGCCCCGGGCTTCAGGGCCCAGGAATACGGCAAGATCGTGAACGTATCGTCGGTGCACGGCCTTCGCAGCGAGTTCGGGCTGGCCAACTACTCGGCCTCAAAGGGGGGACTGCTGTCCCTGACCCGCAGCGCCGCCGTGGAGCTGGGTCCCTCGAACGTGAACGTGAATGCCGTGGCTCCGGGCTACATCCGCACGACCCAGCTCACCGAGCGGGTTCCGCCGGAGATCCTGGACCGGGCTCGGGAGCGAAGCTCCCTGGGGCGGCTGGGAGATCCCCAGGACGTGGCCGGCGCCATCGTCTTCCTCTGCTCCGAAGCAGCCCGGCACATCACCGGGGTCGTGCTTCCGGTGGATGGGGGTTATCTGCTGTGAGGGCCACGGCCGCTGCGGGACTCTTCATCGTACTGACAGCTCTCGTTGTTGGATGCGGAGAGGAGGCCCCCGAACCCGAATCGGCGCTGCTTGAAGTGGAGTTGGAGCTCACCTTTCACCGGGGGGAGGAGCCGGTGCAGGTCCGGCGGCCCGTCTCCATGCCCCTGGGGCCGGACGAGGTGGAGCCGGCGCCTGAGATCCGGTTGGAGCAGGCTCTCATCGCTCTGGTCCACGGGCCCACCCCCGCCGAGTCGGAGATGGGCCTGACCTCCTTCTTCTCTTCGGAGACCGGCGACATTATTCGGACTGTGGCTGTGGAGGAGGGGCGGGCCGTCGTGGACTTCCACGACTTCAGGACGCTCATCCCGGGCGCCTCGTCGTCGGCGGGTGGCCTGGCCTTTCTGAGAGAGTTGAACGGGACGGTCTTCGCCGCCGTGCCGGTGGCCGAGGTGGAGTACCGACTGGAAGGCAGCTGCACCGAGTTCTGGGCCTTTCTGCAGCGAGACTGCACCGTCGTACCCCGCCCCCGACAGGGTTGAGGCTGTCGCTGTCTCACAGGGGGAACGGACGCGGCCGCTTCCGGTACTGCACCCATCCGAACAGCAGAGTCACTCCAGATGGGACGCGGTAATGGCGAACCGAACGGTTCATTTCAACACCAACCTGGGCTCCTTTCGCGTGGAGCTCTTCGAGGAGCGGGCACCGAAGACCACGGCCAACTTCGTGGAGCTGACGGAGAAGGGCTTCTACGATGGCATCATCTTTCACCGGGTCATCGACGACTTCATGATCCAGGGTGGCTGCCCCGAGGGTACGGGGACCGGAGGACCGGGTTACAAGATCGACGACGAGTTTCACCCCGAGCTCCGGCACGACGGGCCCGGGATCCTCTCCATGGCCAACGCGGGCCCCAACACCGGCGGCTCCCAGTTCTTCATTACCCTGGCCGCAACGCCCTGGCTCGACGACAAGCACGCCGTCTTCGGGAAGGTGGTGGAAGGAATGGACGTGGTGGAGGAAATCGGCGGGGTGGAGACCGACCAGGGGGATCGGCCCCGGGAGCCGGTGACCATGGAGACCGTCCGTCTCGAGGACGGAGGCTGAGAGCATGAGTGACCGCGACGCTCCGCCCAGGAGGGTGGAGCGCACCGACGAGGAGTGGCGGGAGCGGCTCAGCCCGGAAGAGTACAGGATTGCCCGGGAGGGGGGCACGGAACGCGCCTTCACCGGGGCGTACTGGAACACCCATGCGCCCGGACGCTACCGCTGCGTATGCTGCGGCACGGCCCTCTTCTCGTCGGAGGACAAGTACGACTCCGGGACGGGTTGGCCGTCCTTTTCCGACGTGCTGGATCCCCGGGTGGTCGCCACCCGGGAGGACCGGTCCTTCGCCATGCGGCGTACCGAGGTGCTCTGCGCCGTGTGTGACGCCCACCTGGGACACCTCTTTCCCGACGGTCCGCCACCCACGGGGCTCCGCTACTGCCTCAATTCGGCGGCTCTGGAGCTGGATCCGGATGCGTCGGTGGGCGACGACACGGGGAACGGCCCGGGCGCGTCCCTGTAATACGCTCCGTGGATCATCCTTCCCCCCAGGTGGTCAGTCGACTCTCCCGTTCACGGGTGCTCACGGCCTTCGTGGCAGTGGGGCTCCTGGCGGGGTGCGGGATCGGCTCGGCTCCCGAGCCTCCCGGCCCCGGCTGGGAACGGGGCGCTGTCCCCGAACTCCGGGGCACCGGCGTGCTCCTCCTTCCCGTGCAGGGACAGGCGGGGGGCGCCGGCGACGTGGACGCGGAGCTGGTCCACGCGCTGGACGAGGCCGGGCCGACGGTCCGGTGGATTGCCGGGAGCGACCTGGAAGGGGCTGCGGAGCGGGCCGGCGCACTGGGCGGCGACCCCCGGAATCTTCCAGTGGCCGTCTTCGAGATGGGGGAAGTCGAGCGGGTGGGAGATCCCCTCTTCGGCACCCTCTACCGCCTGGCGGCCCTCACCGACGCCACCTACGCGGTCCTGCCGGTGACGGCCCGGGGCGAGACGGCGGATGACGCCGGCCTCGCTTCCGTGAGGCTGAACGTAGCGCTGCTGGACCCCCGGACCGGCCGGGTCCTGTGGCAGTCCATCATCCAGGGAGATCCCGGCGCGGTGGACACGCCGGCGCCGGCCGCATCGGTGGCCGAGCGTCTGGCTGGTCGTCTCCTGCCCTGACGTGGGCGGGACTCATTACCCGACAAACAAGGAACGACAGATATCATGATTGTGAGCATCCGGAAGGCGGCCCTGATGGCCGCTCCGGTTCTGGCGCTGGCGCTTCTGCCGGCGTGCGAGTTGATAGAGGAGGAGGAAGTGCACCCGGTGCCTGCCGCCCAGGAGGTGGAGGCTCTCTACCAGTACGCCGGTGAGCTGTCGGTGGGGATAAGCGGAAATGTGGCCGTGGTGGACGTGACCATTGATCCGGTGCAGTACCAGCGGGGAGGCGACCTGTGGGCCAAGGCCTTCCCCTACATCTTTGTCTTCAGCGGTGGGACCCGGGATGCCTTTGACCAGCATCCGGGACTGGGGGGCGTGCGCGTCCGAGCGCTCCACCCCAACGGCGACGTCATGTCGCAGGCGCTGTTGAGTCGGGAGGTCCTGACCCAGATCACCTGGAACCGGGCACTTCGGGTGGCCACCGAGGCCCAACGAGAGGGGACCGAGCGGCCCGCCGCCATGAGGGATCTGGTCGAATGGGGTGAGGATCACACCGAATTCGAGTATAATCCGGACTACATCGGCTCCAACGGCGCCTGAGCCGATCACCTTCACATCTCCATCCTCGACAACTTCAGCGAGCGGACATGGCAACCACTATCACAGTGATTCCCGGCGACGGCATCGGTCCCGAGGTAACGGACGCCACTCTGACCATTCTGGAGGCCGCCGGCGCCGAACTGGAGTACGACGAACAGCTGGCGGGGCTGGCCGGGGTAGACGCCCTCAAGAACCCCCTGCCCGAGGGGACGCTGGACTCCATTCGCCGGAACCAGGTGTGCTTGAAGGGACCGCTCACCACGCCGGTGGGGACCGGCTTCCGGTCCATAAACGTGGCCATTCGCAAGGAGTTCGACCTCTACGCGAACGTTCGTCCCGCCATGACCATGGTGCCGGGAGGGCGGTACGAGGATATCGACCTGGTTCTCATTCGCGAGAACACCGAAGGACTCTACGTGGGGGTGGAGCACTACATCGGCCTGGAGGGCGATCCCCGGGCGGCGGCCGAGTCGGTGATGATCATCACCCGTTTTGGAGCCGAGCGAATCGTCCGTTACGCCTTCGAGTACGCCCGGGCCAACGACCGCACGAAGGTGACCCTGGCCCACAAGGCCAACATCCTGAAGTACACCCAGGGGCTCTTCCTGGACGTGGGAAGGGAGGTGGCCCGGGAGTACGAGGGCGAGGTGGAGTTCGAGGACCGGATCATCGACGCCACCGCCATGCAGTTGGTGGTGAACCCGTACGACTTCGACGTCCTGGTCATGGAGAACATGTTCGGTGACATCCTGTCCGACCTCATGGCCGGTCTGGTGGGGGGGATGGGGCTGGCGCCGGCGGGGAATATCGGCAAGGATACGGCCATGTTCGAAGCCGTCCACGGTTCGGCGCCGGACATCGCCGGCCAGGGGATCGCCAATCCCTGCTCCCTCACCCTCTCGGCGGCCATGCTCCTGGAGCACGTGGATCAGCCCGACGCAGCCCGACGGATTCGCGACGCCCTTCGCACCACCCTCGAAGACGAGGCCACCCGGACCCGGGACCTGGGAGGCACGTGCAACACGAAGGAGTTCACCGATGCGGTGGTCCGGAACCTGGACTGAGTGGGGCGGATGAGCGAGAAGGAGATCGACTGGCGGGATCGATTCCCGGAAGACGTGACGTGTGTGCGGTGCCTGCAGGTGAAGTCCGTGCACGAGCTGGACCGGCTCCTCTGGTGCGAGGAGTGCCAGGCGGCGGCCCGTCGCAGGGCCGCTCGCCGGGGATGGGCCGCGGGGGTGGCGTTGGCCGCGGTCCTGGGGGTGTACATCTGGTTCGTCATCGAACCGGACCTGAGCCTGATCCCCACGGCCTGGGCCGCCACCCTCGCCGTGGCTCTGTACCTGGGCGGACGGGTGGCCCGGGAGCTCTTCTACGGGTACGAACGGTTGGCAAATCGCAGGGCGAGGGAGGCGACCCCGCCGGCCCCCGGGGCCTCGGCTGAGGGTGGCGAGACCCGGCGGGACGAGCAGGAGCGGGACGCCTCCGACTGACGTCTCCCATTCAATTCACCAGGACCACCAAAGGACTCTCGAGCCATGGCTCCCAGCTTCAAGGGTGTGGACTTCTACGATATCGACTCGCTTCTCTCTGACGAGGAGCGGATGGTGCGAGATACCATCCGGGAGTGGGTGGACGACCGGGTGCTTCCCCTCATCGAGGAGGCCTACATCGAGCGGCGGTTCCCCGAGGAGCTCATCCCGGAGATGGGTGAGCTGGGCATGCTGGGCGCCAACCTCCCCGAAGAGTATGGATGCGCGGGGCTGAACAATGTGGCCTACGGGCTGATCATGCAGGAGCTGGAGCGGGGCGATTCGGGGATCCGCTCCTTCGCCTCGGTGCAGGGGGCGCTGGTCATGTATCCCATTCATGCCTTCGGAAGCGACGAGCAGAAGGAGACGTGGCTCCCGCAGCTGGCCTCGGGCGAGAAGCTCGGTTGCTTCGGGCTCACCGAGCCGGACTACGGATCCAACCCGGGGGGCATGGTCACCACGGCGCGGAAGACCGACGACGGATGGATCCTGAACGGCACCAAGATGTGGATCACCAGCGGCTCCATGGCCGACGTGGCGGTGGTGTGGGCCCAGACCGGCGAGATCGGCGACACGAAGGGGATCCGGGGGTTCCTGGTCCCCACCGACGTCTCCGGCTTCAGCGCCCGGGACCAGAAGGGCAAGCTGTCGCTTCTGGCCTCGGACACCAGCGAGCTGCACCTGGAAGACGTGGAGGTGCCCGAGTCGGCGCTCCTGCCGAAGGCCACCGGACTCAAGAACCCCCTCATGTGCCTGACGCAGGCACGCTACGGGATTGCCTGGGGAGCCGTCGGTGCCGCCATGGGCTGCTTCGAGGAGGCGCAGAGCTATGCAAAGGAGCGGGTCATGTTCGATGGGCCCATTGGCGGAAAGCAGATCCAGCAGGTCCGCCTGGCGGACATGGTCACCGGGATCACCCAGGGACAACTCATGGCCTACCGCCTGGGACGCCTGAAGGACGAGGGCACCATGACCCCGCAGCAGGTGTCCATGGCCAAGCGAGCCAACGTGGACATGGCGTGCGAGGTGGCCCGGGAGGCTCGCAGACTCCTGGGAGGCAACGGAATCCTGGTAGAGTACTCGGCCATGCGGCACATGGCCAACCTGGAGTCGGTCTACACCTACGAGGGGACCCACGACATCCACAGCCTGATCCTGGGACAGGCCGTCACCGGGCTCGCCGCCTACTGACATGTCCCTCTTGGAGCAGGAGCCCTTCGCCACCATCCGGGCCCACCCCCGCCGCTTCGCCTGGGGATTGCCGGCGGCCTTCCTCCTGCCCATCGTGGCCGGCCTCATGATCGCCGACTGGAGCCTCCGAGCGGCCATCGCGCTGCAGCTGGCCCTCCAGACCGCCGGACTCCTCTGGCTGTACATCCCCCCGGCGCGTCGCCGGTGGCGGGCCGAGCGGGAGCGCGCGCA
>SLNQ01000281.1 GCA_007132965.1 Gemmatimonadota bacterium
CCCGGGGGCTCGCGGGGACGCCGAACCCTCAGGGTAGGAGGGGGACGCCCAGGACGAGGCGGGTGGCGGTCCGGTCGGCGGAGGGGCGGAGGGGGAGGGCCTGGGCGCCGCTTGCGGGAGACGCCCTGAGGGCAATCTCCGGCGCCAGCACCCCATGGTAGCCGGGGCTGAACGCGTCGGCGACGACCTCCTCCCCCCGGACGTACCTGTGCGATGCCTGCGTGAGGCGGAGCACACCCCCAGCTCCGCCGAGACTCTCGAGAAGGGTCGAGTTCTACGAAGGAACCCTGTTCATGCCACGCGGTCGGCCTCCACCCGGCTGAGCTGCGTCCCGGACCGTCACGTGAAGTAGCCCGTCATGCGGTGGAGGGAGCACTAAGGCAGCGGGCGCTGGCGCACTTGGTCTCGCGTGACGACGGTGAATCGGCCCTCGAGCTGGATTTCGCCGTGGCTGAGCAGGTCTTGAAACACCGACGCCGGCTTGTCGGGTGTCCTCGGGATGAATCGGAGGAACACGATCGCCGGGGGCGGCTTATTCCCACGGTGGAAGATCAGTTCGCCAAAGTCGCGGTCGAACGTCAGGAGCAACCGCTCTTCGCTCCGGGCACGCTCGAGGATGGCAACGTTGGTGGCGCCCGAGATGTCCTCTGAGGTAGAGCGAACGTCCAGTCCGGCCTCTCGGAGCACCGCCACGGCTGCTCTCGGGACGTTCTCATCCGCCAACACCGAGGTCACGCGGCGCCCAGATCCACCGGATAGCAGGTTTCGTCGTGAAGTGCTTCCGACGCGTAGGCGAACACGGCCCGAAGCGCGTCCGGCGTCAGCTGGGGGTAGTTGTCCAGAATCTCCTCGGCAGACCAGCCCTCAGCAAGTAGCCCGAGAAGGAAGTGGACTGCCAACCGGGTGCCGCGGACCACCGGCTTCCCACCCAGGATCTCCGGGTCCGAACGGATGTGCTCTTGCCAGATCATTGTTCCAAACGTCCGTTGATGTTCGCAACAACCCGAATCTAGCTGGAATCGCTGGTGCCAGAAAGCTTCCGGCCCCACGGGGAGAGGAAGGCGGGGCCGAGGGGGAGAAGGGGCCGACGGCTCGCGGAGACGTCAAACCCTCAGGGTAGGAGGGTGACGCCCAGGTCGAGGCGGGTGGAGGTCCGGTTGCCGGAGGGGCGGAGGGGGGGGGCCTGGGCGCCGCTCGCGGGAGAGAGGGACTCCCGCTGCCCCCGGAGCCAGAGGAGGAGGTCCTCCCGGACCGCGTACCGCACCCCCAGGGCCATGGTCCACGCCGATGCGGGGGACGCCCTGAGGGCGATCTCCGGCGCCAGCACCCGCTGGTAGCCGGGGCCCTCCCCGCTGGCCAGGGGGATGCTACCCCGGGTCCGGTACGAGGTCCAGCCGATCCCCGCCGAGACGAGGGCGGCCTCGGCTGGCGCCCAGCCCACAGTGGCGGCCACGGAGGGGGTGAGGGTCTCGATGTCCGTGGAGATCTCGGCGGCGTCGTCCGTCCGGGTCCGGGTCTCGTAGGCCAGGCCGGCACGGGCGGCCGCGGACCACGCGAGCCCCTCCGGCCGGAGGCGCGCTCCCAGGGAACCGGCCACGGACCCCTCCTCCGCCGTGAACTCCGGTCCGTCGCCCGCGGCCAGGCTTCCTTCCCCGGAAAGGGTGGTCCAGCGGAGGTTCAGGGTCCAGAGGACCCCGGCCACCGACCGCTGCGCGGCGGCTCCCACCGCGACGGCGTCGGCGGACCACCGATCCTTGGGGGGGCTGTCCTCCGACCGGTCGTTCCATCGGGTCTGCCGGAGCCCTCCGGCCTCCACGAACGCCGTCCAGGCGAGGGCGTTCCACACGCCGGCAGCCTGGAGACCCCCGGTTCGGGAATCGTGCTCGGCCCGGAGGAAGAAGAAGCTTCCCGGGAGGACGAAGTGGGAGATCGGCTCCCGGTATCCCCGGGTTCCGTAAATCAGGCTCTCGCCCCCCACCGCCGCCGCGTTCGCGGTCTCGGCGAACCCGGACCAACGGGCGTAGGCGCCGAGGAGCGACCGGGGACCCAGAGGGGCCGCCAGGCCGACGGAGACGGCGGGGACGGCGGCGCGCCCGAAACGGGGAACTCCCGTGTCCCGCGTCCGGTGGTCGTGGGCCTCGTAGCCGGCTCCGATCCCCAGACCGACCGGGCCCAGGCGCCACCCGCCGGCACCCTCCAGGCGGGTGCGAGCGTGGCGGACGTCGGCCATGGAGGTGTCGGCGGCGGTGAAGGGGCTGCTGCCGTAGGGCCTCACAGATGGCGCGGGACTCCCGCTGAGGGTGCGCTGTTCCGAGATGGCGTGCCCGATGACGGCTCCCCGCTCTCCCACCGTTTTCCATCCCAGGCCGGAGAGGCCGAACACCTCCGCGCTCCGGGCGTCGGTGGGCGTCCGGTAGTCCCCATCGAGGGAGACGTTCGTGGCCCGAAACTCGGACCAGCCGTCCTCCATCTCGAAGGGAAGGGCGCCGGGGTTCCCCCGGGTCCAGAACAGGCCGATCCGGGGCGCCGGCTCGAAGAGGTTGGGAGGGGAGACCCCCCGGGCGGGAGCCCGTGGGAGGTTCGCGGTGAGGGCGAAGTGGCTCCAGGCGGTCATCCAGGAGCCGGGGCCGTCCCCCGACATGGGACCGGAAAAGGACTGCCCGGCCAGGGGCCCGGCACCCACCAGCACCACGAGTGCCAGGGCGGGCCAGGCGGCGGCGGAGGCCACGGTCCCTGATCTCACCGCCATGTGAGGCGTCAGAGCCACGGGAGGAACGCCTGGGCCGGCATGGTCACTTCCAGCCCGAACCGCATGGGTGGGTGGGTTCGGGCGGGGACCCCGGGCTGCCCGAAGCGGCCCTGACGGTCCAGGGCGTTGAAGGCGTAGAAGGCCAGGCGGCCCTCGGCCGGGAGGGTCTTGCTCACCTGGAGAGAGAAGAGCCAGTCGCTCGGAACCTTTCGGGGATCGGAGATGAGGTAAACGCGCTGCTCCCTCAAGTCGCTGAACTCGGAATCCCCCCGCCGCTCAGGGGGAACGGGCACCATCTCACCGTCCCGGGTCAGATACCCCTCGAAGGACAGATCGTCCGCCGGGTCCAGATCCTGGCGCACGTCCCGCAGCACGTGCTGGACCGTTCCGGTCACCACCAGGCCCACCGCCGGCTGGTGGTGGATGATCCGAGAGGTCACCACCGCCCGGTCCCCGGAGCTGGTAGCCCCCGTCCAGTAGGGTACCCTGGCCCAGTCGCCGTCCATCTGGAACTCGGAGAACCGACGGCTGAACTCCGGGCCGTCCCTCTCCAGGCGGTTGCGGATCCAGGCTCCCTGGAGCTCGACCCGGGTCCGAAGCGGGCGAATCTGGGGAAAAGCGGCCGTCATCTCCACGCCCCGCATCCGGAGCGTCAGGCTGTTCGCCGGCCGGTCCAGGATCACGGGCACGGTGTCGGCGCGGTAGGCCGGCTCGATGATCTGCGGGGGTCGGCCGGTTCCCAGGGTGGAGTCCGCGAGCTGGTAGTGCTCCCGGAGGAGGAACCCGGGCTCCCGCCGCAGCCCCACGCCGCCCGAGATGCGGTCCTCGAAGGCCACCAGCGAAATCCCGGAACCGGCCCCCAGCCCCACCTCCAGGCCGGCCTCCACCTTGTCGGCCCGGGCGTATCCCAGATCGGGGTTTGTCGGGTCCAGGACGTGGGTGGTGAGCACGGCCAGCCGCTCCGCGGGATCGTTGGCGAACCAGTTCACGTTGACCACGTCGTAGTACTGGGGTGCCGGGTAGAACTGCTGGAGCTGGGGAAGCTTTGCGGTGCGGCCGGCGCCGGCCCGCACGCGAAGCCAGGGGAGGGGTGCCAGCTCGGCGGTGAAGCGGGGCTGGAGCACCACGTCGCGGGGCCCGGAAAGCCAGTGGGAGCCGTCGTGAAGGAGGTCCAGGCGGAGGCCGGCCTGGAGGTTCAGGACCATGTCGGAGGCCAGGATCCTGGTCATCCGGTCGTCCACATAGAAAGCCGTGGTGGCCACCGGGGGCACCGCGTCGAAGCGGCGGGGACGGTCGAAGCCGTTCACGCCGTTGAAGGTCACCTGGGGAGGAAACTCCATGTCGAACTGGTAGCCCGCGCCCGCGTTCCACTCCCGTCGGGCCTCCACGCCGGCCCGGAAGGCGTGGGTCAGGCCCAGGGCCCGGGCCGAGGCGGCCCCCTCCAACCGCCCGAAGAGCTGCCAGGGCTCCCCATCCACCTGAAGCTCCGAAAGGTACTGCCCCCCCACATAGTGGCCGGTGGAACGGCCTTCCGTGAGCCGGTCGGTGAACGGCATGGCGGCCCGGATCCGGAAGCCCTGCCGGAAGGAGCTCTGGCGGCCCCGGTCCAGGGCCCCGGTGAAGGCCAGGGTGGTCTCCTCGCTCAGGGCCAGGTGAGCCCGGTGGGAGAGCCTCAACCCCGCGTCCCGGGAAGAGGAGGCGAACCCCGGCTGAAGGTCCGGGATCTCCGGCTGGTCCTGGACCGTCCGAAAGACGTCCAGGCGGGTGTCCAGGACCAGGCGGTCGTCCCCCCAGGGTCCCGGCCCGCCCAGGAGGGCCCGGTGCGAGAGCTGGCCGGCCACCCGGTAGGCGTGGTCGTCCCGGGTCCCCGGGGAGATCCGGGTCCGGGCCACGTCCACGCTCACCGTGGCGGCGTGGCTCTCTCCCACCCGCTGGCCGCCCAGCAAGGTGACCTCGCCGGTCCTGGCGTCGTAGCGGAGAAGCACCTCGGGCTCCACCTCCCCGGCCCGGGTGTCCACGATGATGGCCCCCTGGGTGAAGTCCCCGTAGCGTGCCGAGGGAACGCCCCGGATCACCTCCACCCGCTCGATGGTGGTGGCGGGGATCCGACGCAGGTCGATGCCCCCTCCGGCGGAGGTGGCGAAGGAGAGCTCTCCTCGGGGACCGAGGCTCTGGAGGTTCGCGTTGTTGCTCATGGGGACCCCGTCCAGGACGATCAGGGTCCCAAACGCGGTGAGCTCCGCCGCCGAGGCCATGGCCAGGTTGTCGGGGCCGCCGGAGGAGACCGGAACCGCCCTGAGGGAGATCTGCTGGACCCCGTCCAGGCCGGGGGGCTGGAGCGTCGCTCCCGGAATCAGCTCCAAGACCCCGGCGAGGCTCGCGGCGGACTGGTTCCGGATCGCCTCGCTGGCGATCACCGTGGCGGTTCCAAGCTCGCCGCGGGCTCGGCCGCCGGCGTCCGCCGTCACCGTGATTCCCTCGAGCTCCAGGGCGCTCTCGGCGATCTGAAGGTCGCGGCTGAACTCGCCCCGGGCCGGGACCGTGACGGGAATCCTGGCGGGGGCATACCCCAGGCGCTCCACTCTCAGGACCTGCGGACCCGGGGGGACGTCGAGCAGCCGGTAGGTCCCTTCGGCGTCGCTGAGGGTGCGGAGGTTCGTGCCCTCCACCGTGACCGAGGCGGCGGCCACCGGCTCCCCGGAGGCCGCGTCCAGCACCCGGCCCGTCACCACGGTGCCCAGCTCGGGCTCCTGGGCCCCGAGGGCGGAGACGGCGAGGAGGAGAAAGAGAGCGGCCACCGACGAGGCCGAATAGGCTGAGATGATGAGAGGCTTCTCGCTCACGGTCTCAGCCTCCTGGCCGGGAGCGCGCCGCCCGGGTCCTCACGGGATCCACCCCGGGGTTCGCTCGCCCACGGCGAAGTCGGTCTCGCTGCTTCGGGTGTGCTGGAGGACCTTTCGGCCGTCGGCGAGGACTCCGGCTACACGGCGGTTGACGGAGGTGAGCCACGCCCCCTCTCCATGGAGCAGATCGTATCCCTCTCGGCGGTCGAAGCGGCGGTCCACGAAGGGATCACACCAACGACCCACTTGAGGGGGATAGGTGGAGGCGAAGGCCGCCACGTCCAGGATCCGGTCCCCTGGAATGCGATGAATGTCGTAGGTCAAAGGGGGGAGAAGCCGGTCCGACGCAGCAGCATCCAGATCCACTCTGTCCGCAACGAACGGGACGCCCCGGAGCGAATTGAATATGATACCATGCCCAAGGGTGTTCGTGATGGCTCCGACATCAAGCAGGCTCGGGACGGCAGGGTTGTCGGGTGCCTGCGGTCCGCTCATCTCGAAATCCGCTCCGGAAAGATCCAGTATCTCGTCCAGGAAGGCGGAGTGGTCGATCGCATCGGTGGCGATGACCACCGTCTCGCCAGGGGCCACGGGATGTTCCCATCCCGAACCAGGGAACTGCTGGATCTCCAACGCCCAAATGCCTGCCGGATCTGCCCTAAATGCCTCCGAAAGGCTGCACGGAGTGGCGTCATGCACCAGGTCAAAGGCGCGTCCGATCAGCTTACCATCGAGAAAGACCGTCGTGGGGCCCTGGACGGCGATCGCGAAGTCGTCGAACACCCCGGTCACCTCCGTGTTCTCGACGGTGGCGAGCTCCTCGGCGGTGAGCGGGCGGGACCCGCTGAGGCGGTAGGATCCGACTCGGATGTTCTCGAAACGAGCTGTGCCTTCCGCGTCGGTCGAAACCCGCAGCGGCTCCTCG
This sequence comes from Gemmatimonadota bacterium, assembly GCA_007132965.1. Taxonomy (GTDB): domain Bacteria; phylum Gemmatimonadota; class Gemmatimonadetes; order Longimicrobiales; family Gaopeijiaceae; genus PWLA01. The sequence continues at coordinate 6,518 of SLNQ01000281.1, forward strand.
TCCGAATCGGCCCATGAGAGGGCCACCTCCGCGTCCGG
>SLNQ01000256.1 GCA_007132965.1 Gemmatimonadota bacterium
ATGTCGTGGCTCGGGCGGGCGCTGATATGGGACAGCACTGCGGGCGCCAGCCTCGCCTTGAGCGCCTTCGCGATCTGCCGGGCCACGTCACTCTGGACCGCGAAGATGTCGTCCAGGTCCCGGTCATACGTCTCTGCCCACAGGTGCCGGTCCGTATGGGCCTCGATGAGCTGCGCCGTGACTCGCACGCGCCCTCCGGCCTTACGCACCGATCCCTCCAGCACGGTCCCCACCCGGAGTTCCCGGGCGATCTGGCCCAGGGGAGCCGTCGACTTCTTGTACGTCATGATCGACGTGCGGGAGATGACGTGGAGATCGGCGATCTCGGTGAGGTGCTTGAGGATGTCCTCGGTCACCCCGTCGCTGAAGTACTCGTTGTCGGGGTCCTCACTCATGTTCGCGAAGGGCAGGACCGCGATCGCTTTGGGGTCGGGGACCCACGCCTCCTCCGACGACCCCGTTTCGGTCTGGGGTAGTGTCACGGCTGCCGATGAGCCCACGGTGGGTAAGGGAAGGGTGCCCCCGAGGGGGTTCGCGCCCTCCAGGCCTGCGCCGGCGACGGCGGCGCGCTTGACTCCCTCGGGCGTAAGCTCGTAGGCCCACGCAAGCACGCCAGCCAGGGGCAGCCCCAGGATGAGGAGGACGAGAATGGACGACAGCACCCACCCCGGCGCCCCCAGTCCCGGAAGGAAGACATCCGCAGCTGAGCCCACCCCCACCGCGACAATCGCGTACGTGATCGTCACGCGCACCACGTTACGCTGCCGCAGCTTGCGCCAAAGTGAGGTCATGGCCGGCGTGGTCTCCGTAGAGATCGAGGTCGCATGACTCTACCGAGATCCGGGAGGGATAGCGCGACGCCTTAACTTATCATGGGCGCGTGTGCCAGCATAGACTCGTGGGGTGTCTGACCCGTCAAGCTCACGCAGTGTGCACATGGCCGAGATCGACGTGCGGGGGCCTGCGGGAACATTGGCCGGCGGATTCTGAAGACCGTGGCGCGGCGCCCCCCGGGGAAGTATCCTGGAATGGGTTGATCTGCGTCCCACCTCACCAGGGAGTCCGAAGATGCCCCGCACCCCGCTCTTTCGCCTGCTGGAGCGCACGCTTCGCCAGGCCTTCATCGCCGCGCGGGTCAACGGGCCTTCCGGACTTCCGCACAATTCACCGCTGCCTTCGGGGACTCGATCCGTCGAGCCAAGGAGATGCCGGGAGACCTCCGGCGGGGGATTGATCCTCTCCCGGCGGGACTTCGTCCGGACCAGTGGCGCGGCGGTGATCGGTGCGGGAATCGCAGGGTGTGGGGAATTCGCCGGGGCGAGGCGGGGAGATGTGGAGGTGATCATCGTCGGCGCCGGCATCGCGGGTCTCACCGCCGGATGGCGCCTCTCCCAGGCGGGTGTTCCTGTGCGGATTCTCGAGGCCCAGGAGCGGGTCGGCGGCCGCATGTACAGCCTGCGGGGCCACTTCGCCGCCGATCAGGTGGCCGAGCTGGGAGGCGAACTCATCGACAGCGGACACGTCACGATCCGGCGACTGGCGGGCGAGATGGGGCTGGAGCTCCACGACCTCCACGAGAACGAGGGAATGGACCACGAGGTATGGTATTTTGGCGACCGGCGCATCGAGGAGGCGGATCTGTTGAGTGCATGGGGGCCGGTAGCCGCGCGGATCACGGCCGACCTTGCGGCCGTGCCCATCCCTCAGGAATGGCCCTGGATCACATGGGACGCGCCTGCGGGGGCACACGCCCTGGACCGCATGACGCTCGCCGAATGGTTGGGGAGCGTGGAGATGGAGACCTGGTTCCGGAAGCTCCTCGACGTCGGCTTCACAGCGGAGTTCGGGCTCGAGACGGATCGGCAGTCCGCCCTGAACCTGCACACGATGATCGATCCCGACCCCGACGACTTCCTGATCTACGGAGAGAGCGACGAGCGTTTCCACGTGCGGGGCGGAAACGACCAGATCCCGCTGGCCCTGGCGGAACGGCTGGGTCCGGCCGTCGAGAGGGGAGTGCAGCTCGAATCGGTGCGCCAGGGGTCGGACGGCCGCTTCGTGCTGTCCGTTCGGAGAGACCTGTCGATCCGGACGCTCCGGGCGCACCACGTCGTGCTGGCCCTCCCCTTTACGCTGATGCGCGACGTGGAGCTGGCCGTGGAGCTTCCCGAAGTGAAGCGTCGCGCCATCGCAGAGCTCGGGTACGGTACCAACGCCAAGCTGATGATGGCCTTCCGCGAGCGATCGTGGCGCGATGAGCATGGTTCGGCCGGCGCGGTGATGACCGATCTGCCCTTCCAGGTCACCTGGGAGACCAGCCGTGAGCAGCCCGGAGCCCCCGGCATCCTGACCAACTTCACTGGAGGCGACGCCGGGACGGCACTGGGTGAAGGAACCGCGGAGGAGAGAGCACGGGCCGTGGTGAGCGACCTGGAGCGAATCTTTCCCGGTATCGCCGCGGCTCACGATCCCTCCCGAGCGGTCCGTTTTCACTGGCCCACACATCCGTGGACCCGGGGCAGCTACGGCTGCTATCTGCCGGGACAGTGGACGGGAATCGCCGGTGCCGAAGGGACACGGGTGGGACGGCTCCATTTCGCCGGCGAGCACACCTCCATGGATGCACAGGGGTTCATGGAGGGAGGCTGCGAATCAGGCGAGCGCGTCGCGGAAGAAGTGCTACAGGCGCTCGGGAGACAGGCGGCGGCCTGACCTGCCGCGGAAACCGATGCATCAGGATGCGGGTCCGCCACTGTTCTTTGGCGAGCAGCTCAGTCGCCTGTGCCCCCGTACTCGTCGCGGAATTGCTGGTGCTGCTCCGCTGTGCCGATCATGAACAGGCGGCAGCCTTCCGACAGCGTCTCATCGGGCTGGGGGGCGGAGTGCAGCTCGCCGTCCCGCTCTACCGCCACCACGGTGATCCCGGTCCGGGCCCGGATGTCGCTCTCGGCCAGGGTTCGATCCGCGAGCGTTTGCGGGAGCTCCTCCTCGAAGAGCTCGATCCCTTCCCCCAGCTCGATCATGCGCCGACCCCGGGCAATGGAGGTGAGGGAGGCGACCCCCAGGCCGGCGTAGCTCATCACCAGGTCGGCGCCGGCGCGGCGGATGGAGTCCAGGTTCCGATCGTGGGTGATCCGGCTCACGATCCGGAGCTTGGGGCTCAGACGGCGGCAGTACACTGCCAGAAACACGTTCATGGCGTCGTCGTTGGTGGTGAGGAGCACCGAAGGGGCGTCCTGGATGCCGGCCTCGTCCAGCAATTCGCGGTTGGCGGCATCGCCCACGAACATGCGGTCCGGCAGATCCTTCCAGCGATTGGCCAGCTTCTCCTTGCGCTCGATCAGGTGGACCTCCACACCCTTCTTCTTGAGGGTCCGGGTGGCGGCCCGTCCCACCTTCCCCCCACCGATGACGATGACGGGGTTCCAGTTGGTGTCGTAGATGTAGAGCAGCTCGTCCAGCTCCTCCATCTGCTCCTCTGTGCCGATGACCACCGGCATGGAGTGGTCGTAGAGCTCCATGTCGGGGTGGGCAGGCTCCAGGGACGATTGCTCCCAGACCCCTACCACGTTCAATCCCATGAGCTCACGGAGCTGCGTTTCACGAATGGTCTTTCCGGCCAGCGGTGTGTTCAGCACCGGGAACTCGGCGATGACCAGATCCCGGAATCGACCCAGGATGTGGGTCTGGGCGTGTCCCGCGTTGATCCGGTTGGCGAGCTGTTCTCCGAGCTGCCTCCGGAGCGCCAGGACGTGATCGGCTCCGGCCAGCTCCATGAGGTCCACGGCGTCCTCGCTGGAGGCTACCGAGGCGATGGGCGTGTGGGGGGCGACCTCCCGGACTGTGAGGATCACGTTGGTGTTGTCCACGTCCTCCAGGTTGGCCACCACCAGGCGGGCTCGGTCCGCGCCGGCGTTCTCCCAGGTCTTGCGGGCATCCACCTCGCCGCAGATCACCTTCTGCCCCTCGGTATGGCGGCGTGTGGCCCGCTCCGGGTCGGGCTCGATGAGAAGGTAGGGAATGCTGTGGATCTGGAGGTGGTCGATGAGCCCGGGGGTGATGGCGTCGTCCCGGCAGATGATCACGTGCCCCTTCAGCTCGTCGTCCACCTTTCGGGGAGCTCGCGCCTGGATCTGGGCCTCGAGCCAGGGCGCATAGAAATACCGGATGAACACGAAGGGGAGGACCACCAGAAAGAGGACCACCCCGCTGACCAAGACCAGGACGCTGAACATTCGACCCAGGTCCGTGGCGAAGGTGATGTCGCCGAACCCCAGGGTGGTCATGGTGACCAGGGTCCAATAGAACCCCGACAGCCACGTGTGCTCCTGGTCCTCCACGTGAACCATGAGGACCTGGAAGAGCACGGTGAACAGGAGCATCACTCCGAGCAGGAATAGCACGTACTTCGCCAGGGCGCGGACATTGCGCTTCATTTGCGGCTCATCCAGCAGCACGGCGAGCTGAGCGCCCAGGGTTTTCATGACGTTGTTGGTCTCCTGCTCGGGAGGTGGACTCCTTGTGGCGAACCGGTGGACGGTAGGACCACGATGCGGTGCCGGGCAAGGCCTCCGCACCACCGGAGACGTTACCGGACCCGGGTCGGGTCCCACCTCCCGAACGGGAGGGAGGGTCGCCGCTTGCGAGTATGCTTCCCTGACGCCTAAGCTGTGGCCATCCCGCCACCACCCTTCAGGTGGCATTCTGTGATCCCCGACTGCCCGAGGCCCGGTGTCATGATGAAATCTTCGTCCCGACCCGCTCTCCTGTGGATTCTGGCGCTCAGCCTTCTTCTGGCGACCCCGGTGTTGGCCTTCCCTGTGCCCCTGGCGGCACAAGAAGCGACCGTGCACGATCCATCGGAGGCGGCCCTTGACGAACTTCGCCTCCTGGGCCCGGGCGACTACGGCGAGTTCGAGTCGCTGGGAGCCCTGAGCCTCTCTCCCGACGGAGTCTGGCTGGCCGCCACCGTGAGCCGTGTGGACGCCGACGGCGAGGTGCGGATCCAGCGCACCGACGGCAACGACGTGGTGGTGGTGGAGAACGGGATCCGGGCCGAGTTTTCCGCTGACGGGGCCTGGGCGGCGGTGGCTGTGCGACCCGCCGAGGGAGAGCGGGAACGCCTGGAGCGGGAAGGGGAGCGGATCCGCAACGACCTGGTCCTGGTGGAGCTGGCCACCGCCGACACCACCCGGCGACCCCGGGTGGCGGGCTGGTCCTTCTCCCCTGACGGGGGCTTCCTGGCCCTTCGCCGCTACGGCTCCAACGACGATGAGCACAGCGGGGTGGACGTGGTGGTCCGGGAGCTGGCCACCGGGGTGGAGCTGAACATCGGGAATGTGGCCGAGATGGGCTGGCACGACGAGCGGCCCCTCCTGGCCATGGTGGTGGACGCGGAGGGGATGGCGGGCAACGGGGTTCGCATCTACGACGCCTCCACCGGGACCATGCGCACACTCCACAGCGAGGGTGCCCGCTTCAGCGACCTCACCTGGAGGGAGGAGGCGGCGGACATCGCCGTTCTTCGCTCCGATCCGGATACCGCCCGCGGCGACACCCTCATGGCGGTGCTGGCGTGGTCCGGGGTAGATGAGCCCGATCCGGGTCACTGGAGGCTGGAGGGCGCGTGGGAAGGCGCGGTGGAGGGGGAAGCGGACGAGGAGCGGCGCATCACTGACTTCCGGGGCCTGCGCTGGGCCGAGGACGGCTCCCGGCTCTTCTTCGGCACCGTGCCCCGGGACCCTGCCGACGAGGAAGGCGAGGAGGACCCCGGCGCCGACGCGGAAGGGGACGAAGACGAAGAGGAAGCCGAGGGCGAGGAGGAAGCCGCGGACGAAGCGGAGAAGGAAGCCGAGGAGGCGCCGGGCCTCGAGATCTGGCATGCCCGGGACATTGATCCGGTGCCCCAGCAGCGGGTCCGGGCCAACCAGTTGCGGACCCGGTCCGACCTCACGGCCTGGGAGCCTGCGTCGGGCCGCACCACCGTGCTGGGCGGGATGGCCGGCGACGAAGTGATCAGCCTGACGGGTGACGAGGCCATGGCCCTCCTCCAGGATGGCGAATCCTATGCCGAGGAGCGGATGTTCGGCCCCGTGTACCGGGACATGTACGCCGTGGATCTCGCCACCGGCCAGCGGGAGCTGATCCTGGAGCGGGTGCAGTTCTCGTACGGGAGCAGCCCCGAGGGCCGCTACATCCTCTTCTTCGAGGACGACCAGTGGCGCGTGTGGGACCTGGCGGAGGCCGTCCGGCGGGACCTCACCTCGGAGCTCCCCACCGTCTTCGTGAACCAGGAGAACGATCACACGGTGGAGCAGCCGCCGCCCTACGGGACCGGGGGATGGATGGACGACGACCAGGCCGTTCTCCTGTATGATCGCTACGACGTCTGGCGGGTGGCTCCGGACGGCAGCGGGGGGGAGCGCCTCACCCGGGGCGACGAGGAGGACGTGCGGCACCGGGTCGTGCGCCTGGACTTCGACGAGCCCGCCCACG
>SLNQ01000001.1 GCA_007132965.1 Gemmatimonadota bacterium
GAAGAACTCCGTTTGATCCGGATCATCCGTTCACTGGACGCCTCCGACCGGGAGCGCGACCGCCGGTACTACCTCGATGACCCGTTCCTCGCGTTCTGGTACAGGTTCTATCTGCCGAATGCCTCCGCTTTGGCCGCGGGGCATGCCGACCAGGTGTGGGAGCACGCCATCGAGCCCGGGCTCGACGAGTACATGGGAGAGCTGTTCGAGTGGATCTGCCGCGACTACGTGCGGCTCTATGGCTCGGAGATCCTTCCGGTAGCGGCGCGGGAGGTAGGACAGATATGGGCCAAGGACTTCGACATCGATGTGGCGGGACGACTCCTCGACGGCACTCCGTTCTCGGGCGAGTGCAAGTGGTGGCGTGCCCCGGTGGGCGTGAGCGTACTTGAACGCCTTCGGGAGACCACCGGCCGGACGGGGTACTACGCCGGCCAGAACGAACATCACATTCACCTGCTCTGCTCGCGCTCCGGCTTCACCGCCGACCTGGAGCGTCTTTCGGAAACGGATCCTCACCTCCGCCTCCTCGCGCCCGGAGATCTACTCGGGACGGCGGAGACCCGGTGAGGATGGTCCCGCATCCGCTCCGCACCCCCGTCCTTCCACTCCCGGGCGCGGCTGCCTACGTTTGAGATCTTGGAAGGGAGGGGAGGCCGAGCCCTCCCCCCATCCGCGACCCGAACCTCCAGCCCCCGACCCAGGAGCTCTCTCCTTGATCCAGTCCGTCCTCATCGCCAACCGGGGTGAGATCGCCGTGCGCATCATCCGGGCCTGCCGCGAGCTGGGGCTGCGGAGCGTTGCGGTCTACTCGGAGGCCGACCGGCAGTCGCCCCACGTGCTTCTGGCCGACGAGGCCCACCTTGTGGGCCCTGCCCCCTCCGCCGAGAGCTACCTCAAGGTGGAGCGGCTCCTGGCAGTGGCCCGGGAGGCGGAGGTGGACGCGGTGCACCCGGGCTATGGGTTCCTGGCAGAGCGGGCCCACTTTGCCCGGGCGGTGGAGGAGGCGGGCCTCGTCTTCGTGGGGCCCACCGCCGAGACCATCGAGGCCATGGGCGACAAGACCGAGGCCCGCCGCCGGATGCAGGAGGCCGGCGTGCCCATCGTGCCCGGAACCGTGGAGCCGTTGAGGGATCCGGAAGCGGCCTTGGAGGAGGCTCGCCGGATGGGTCTTCCCGTGCTCCTGAAGGCTGCGGCCGGCGGAGGAGGGAAGGGCATGCGAGTGGTGGCCTCCGAGGAGGAGCTTCCCCGGGCGCTGGAGGCGGCCCGCAGAGAGGCGAAGGGGGCCTTCGGCGACGACGCCGTCTACCTGGAACGCTACCTGGATCGCCCGCGGCACATCGAGATCCAGCTCCTGGGCGACACCCACGGATCGGTGATCCACCTGGGCGAGCGGGAGTGCTCGATCCAGCGTCGCCATCAGAAGCTGGTGGAGGAGGCGCCTTCGGCGGTCCTGACTCCGGAGGAGCGGGAGGAGATGGGGGCCGCTGCCGTGCGGGCGGCCCAGGCGGTGTCGTATCGGGGGGCGGGCACGGTGGAGTTCCTCTACCAGGACGGCGACTTCTTCTTTCTGGAGATGAACACCCGCATCCAGGTGGAGCACCCGGTCACCGAGATGGTCACCGGGGTGGACCTGGTCCAGGAGCAGCTCCGGGTGGCCGGCGGAGCACCGCTGTCGCTGACCCAGGAGGAGGTCACCTGGACGGGCCACAGCATCGAGTGTCGGATCACCTCGGAGCTTCCGGAGGAGGGGTTTCTGCCGTCCACCGGCCGCATAGGGTACCTGGAGACCCCCTCGGGGCCCGGCGTGCGCTGGGACGGGGGGATCGGCCAGGGCTTCGAGGTGGGCCTCCACTACGACCCGCTCCTGGGCAAGCTCATCGTCCACGCCCCGGACCGGGAGCAGGCGGTGGCCCGGATGTCCCGGGCCCTGGCCGAGCTGACGGTGGACGGGGTGGAGACCTGCCGGGACTTTCACCGGAGGGTCATGGCCGAGTCGGACTTCCGGACCGGAGACCTGAGTATCCGGTACCTGGAGGAGCACCCGGCGCTGCTGGCCGAGGAGGAGCCGGGCGCCGAGGGGAGGGATCCCCGGACAGCGGCGGCGCTGGCGGCCCTCCTGGAGGCGGAGCGACGTCGGCGGCTCACCCCACCCCGCATCGGGAAGGAAGGGGAGGGGCGCGCCCTCAGCCCCTGGCAGACGGCAACGCGTCCCTGGGCGGGGAGGGGCTGAGATGGAATCGGGCGGTGTGGAGCGCGACGGCGTGGAGTCCGACGGTGCGGGATCGGGCGATGCCGACCGGGGCGGTGGCGATCCGGGCGAGACCGGATCCGAGCTGAAGGCCGACGTCCACGTGGAGGTGGAGGTGGACGCCATCGGCGCCCGGGGCGCAGGGGTGGGACAGCTCCCGGACGGACGTGTGGTCTTCGTCCACCGGACGGCGCCGGGAGACCGGGTCCGGGTGCAGCTGACCACGGTCAAGAGGCGGTGGGCCCGGGCTCGCCTGCTGGAAGTTCTGAGGCCGGGCCCCAACCGACGGGAGCCCGCGTGCCCCCACTACGACCGCTGCGGGGGCTGTACCCTGGAGCACCTGGAGTATGGGGCCCAGCTGGAGGCCAAGGCCCAGCTCGTCACCGACGCCCTGGAGCGGATCGGTGGGCGGGAGAGGCTGCCCGAAGTGGAGGGCCACGCCTCGCCCCGGGAGTTCCGCTACCGAAATCGGGTGAGCTTCACCCTCCTGCGGATCGCCTCGCACCCGGCCGGCGTGGTGGCGGGCTTTCACGAGCTGGAGCGGCCGGGCCAGATCGTGGATGTGGATGGCCGGTGCCTCCTTCCCGAGGAACTGGTGGCCCGGGTGTGGGAGGGGATCCGGGCCGCGTGGGGTCCGGCGGCACGGCGCCTTCCGGAGGGCCGTGAGCTGCGGCTCACCCTCCGGGGAACCGCCGGCGGGGAGGTCCTGCTGGTGGTGGAGGGCGGGGGGCCGGACCCGGGCGATCCCGAAGCCTTTCTGAGAGAGGTGGAGGGCCTGGTGGCCATATGGCACCGGGGAGAGGATGTCGACGCGCCCCGCCTCCTGGCCGGTGCGAGCGAGCTGGAGGAGTGGTGGTTCGGGGAGCGCTATCCGGTTCGGCCCGGCGTCTTCCTGCAGGCCAATCGGGACGCCGCCGAGATCCTCCACGAGCTGGTGCTCCGGGAGTTGGGGGCCCCGAAGGGCCGCCGGGTGGTGGACGCCTACTGCGGGGTGGGGGTGTACGGCCGCCGGATGGCCCGCCATGGGGCGCAGGTGGTGGGAATCGAGGCGGACTCCCAGGCGGTGGCCACGGCCCGGGAGCGGCCGATGGAGGGATTCCGGGTGGTGGAGGGTCGGGTTGAGGACGGGTTGGCCGACGCCCTCCCGGCCGATCTGGTGATCCTGAACCCGCCCCGGACGGGGGTGGCGGACGGGGTCATGCAGGAGCTGGCCCGGAAGGGCCCGGAGCGGGTGGTGTACGTGAGCTGCGACCCGGCCACGCTGGCCCGGGACGTGGCCCGGCTGGGGGAGGGATACCGGATCCGGCGGATCCAGATCTTCGATCTCTTCCCCCAGACCTCGCACGTGGAGACGGTACTGACGCTGGATCGACGGGAGGGCGGCAGCGGTGCCTTCCCCGAACACGAGCCTGGAAGCTGAGGAAGCCATGGAGTTCTTTGTGCACATCGACGGCGAGCGGCTGAAGGTGAAGGTGGAGAACGGCCGGTGCCTGGTGGAGGGCGAGGAGGTGGACGTGGCCATCGCACCCGGCAACGGCACGCCGGTGCGGAGTGCCTCGGCCGGAGGACGCTCGCTGAGGGTCCGGCCCCGCCGCAAAGGGAAGGGGGACTGGCGCTTGGACGTGGAGGGAACCCAGTACCGGGCGTTGGTCCTCGATCCCGGTCAGGAGGCCATCCGGAAGGCGCGCCAGGCGGCGGGTGTGAGCTCGGGCCCGGCCCCGCTCCGGGCACCCATGCCCGGGATGGTCGTCCGGATCGAGGTGGCCGAGGGCGACGAGGTGGACGCCGGCGACGGGGTCGTCATCGTGGAGGCCATGAAGATGGAGAACGAGCTGCGGGCCCCGGCACCGGCCCGGGTCCGCTCCATCGCGGTGGAGGAGGGGATGGCGGTGGACAAGGACCAGGTCCTGGTGGAGTTCGAGCCCCTGGAAGCGGACGCGGAGGCGGGCTCCTCGGAGGCGGAGGCCGGCGCCGAGGAGCGGGAGGCCACGTGAGCACGGAGAGCGCAGGAAAGCAGCCGGCCGGCCGCACCGACTCGGGGCTGCCGGTGCGGGAGGTCTACCGGGCCGGAGAGGTGGGCCTGGACCCGGATCGGGACCTGGGCGAGCCGGGAGCCTTCCCCTTCACCCGGGGCGTGTATCCCAACATGTACCGGGGTCGGCTCTGGACCATGCGGCAATACGCCGGATTCGGGACGGCCGAGGAGACGAACCGGCGCTACCACTACCTGCTGGAGCGGGGCCAGACGGGCCTGTCGGTGGCCTTCGACCTGCCCACCCAGATGGGGTACGATTCGGATCACCCCATGGCCGCCGGCGAGGTGGGCCGGGCCGGGGTGGCCATCGACTCCATCGACGACATGCGGACCCTCTTTGACGGCATCGACCTGGCGCAGGTCAGCACCTCGATGACCATCAACTCAACGGCGGCCATCCTCCTGGCGCTCTATATTGCGGTGGCCGAGGAGAAGGGGGCCGATCGGGCGGAGTTGGCCGGGACGATCCAGAACGACATCCTGAAGGAGTACATTGCCCGGGGAACGTACATCTACCCGGTGGATCCCTCGCTCCGGCTGATTTCCGACATCATGGCCTTCTGCGCCGAGGAGGTACCCCGGTGGAATACGATCTCCATCTCGGGATACCACATCCGTGAGGCCGGGGCCACGGCGCCCCAGGAGGTGGCCTTCACCTTTGCCAACGGGCTGGAGTACGTGCGGAGGGCGGTGGAGGCGGGGATCGAGGTGGAGGCCTTCGCGCCGCGCCTCTCCTTCTTCTTTGCCGCCCACAACGACTTCTTCGAGGAGATCGCCAAGTTCCGGGCGGCCCGGCGCCTCTGGGCCCGGCTCATGCGGGAGCGCTGGGACGCCTCGGACCGGGCCTGCCGGCTCCGGTTCCACACCCAGACCGGGGGCTCGACCCTCACCGCCCAGCAGCCCCGCAACAACGTGGTTCGGGTCACCACCCAGGCCCTCTCGGCGGTGCTGGGAGGCACGCAGTCGCTCCACACCAACGGGTACGACGAGGCGTTGTCGCTACCCTCCGAGGAGGCGGCCGAGATCGCCCTTCGCACCCAGCAGATCCTGGCCTACGAGTCGGGAGCGGCCCGGACGGTGGACCCGCTGGCGGGCAGCTACTTCGTGGAGGACCTCACGAACCGGATCGAGGAGGAGGCCCGGCGCTACCTGGCCGAGATCCAGGAGCGGGGGGGCGCGGCCGAGGCCGTGGCCTACATGCAGGACGAGATCCACCGGGCCGCCTACCAGGTCCAGATGGAGGTGGAGTCCGGAGAGCGAACGGTGGTGGGGGTAAACCGCTTTCAGGCCAAGGACCAGGCGGCTGCCGGGATGGACCGGACCGACTACTCCGGGCTGGAGGAGGAGCAGCAGACGCAGGTGCAGCGGTTCCGGGAGGGGCGGGAAGGGGCGCCGGTGGAGGGGGCGCTTTCAGCACTCCGGGGCGCGGCCGCCGGGGGGGAGAACCTCATGCCCCTCATCATCCGGGCGGTGAAGGCCCGGGCCACCCTGGGGGAGATCTCCGACGCCCTCCGGGAGGAGTGGGGCACGTACCGGCCCCGGGGATGAGGGCCCCGCTCCCGGCCCACTCCGCCCCCGGTTCACCGGAGAGGGCGATGCGTTAGATTTACCGGCTGGACAGGGCATCCGGTGGAGGAGGGACTCCGGAACTGCCCGTGTATGCGCCCAGCCGCGCCCGTCCCCTGTACGGACACGAGAGACGATATGCCCACATACGAGTACCGGTGCCCCCAGGGGCACGAGTTCGAGAAATTCCAGCGAATGAGCGACGACCCCGTGGCCCCGTGCCCCGAGTGCGGGAAGGAGGCCGAGCGGCTCCTTTCCGGTGGCGGAGGCTTCCTCTTCAAGGGTGAGGGGTTCTACATCACCGACTACCGCTCCGACTCGTACCGCAAGGCCCAGAAGGCCGAGCGCGAGGCGGCCAACGGGAAGAAGGGGGGCTCCGGTGCAAAGGATTCCTCCTCCTCGGCCGGCTCCGGAAAGGAGTCCGGCTCCGGAAAGGAGTCCGGTTCCGGGAAGGAGTCCGGTTCCGGAAAGGGGTCCGGCACCGACGCTTCGAAGGGAGACTGAGGGGGCCATGGCCCACGACCAGATCCGATCGCTCCTGGAGGGGGTCCTCCGGGAGATGGGGGTCGAGGACCCGGAGGTGCACCTGGAGCGGCCCCGGGATCCGTCCCACGGCGACGTAGCCACC
>SLNQ01000112.1 GCA_007132965.1 Gemmatimonadota bacterium
TCAGGCGGCGTCGGAGCGTCTCACCGATGCACTGGGGCATCGCTTTCGACACTCCTCCTACCCTGACACCGCAAGACCCCGTCCCGGTGGTCCCTGCCCTTCTTCAACGGCCTTCTAGACCAGGACCGCAAGACCCCTTCGCGGTGGTCCCTGTACTTCTTCAACAGCCTTCTAAGGTCCCATAGACCCATCCCACCGGCTCGCTCCTCCTTTGACCTTGAACGTGGTGGGACCGGAACGGCCGGTCCCGGAGGTCCCGGACGGGGAGGGGGCGATGCTTGCCCGGGTTCGGTCGGGAGCGGTGAGCGGAATCCGATGCATTCCGGTTCGGGTGGAGGTCCACCTGGCCTCCGGGATTCCGTCCATGTCGGTGGTGGGCCTGCCCCAGAGCGCGGTGAAGGAAGGACGGGACCGGGTCCGGGCGGCCCTCGAGCATACCGGATTCCGTTTTCCGCCCCGACGGATCACGGTGAACCTGGCTCCGGCAGATCTGAAGAAAGATGGCAGCGGCTTCGACCTTCCCCTGGCACTGGGCCTCCTGGTGGCCGTCGGCGATCTGCCGCGGGAGGTTCTGGACGGCCGGGCGTTCGTGGGAGAGCTGGGGCTCGACGGCCGACTCAGGCCCGTCCGCGGAACCCTGGCCATCGCCCGGAGCTGTCGAGCCGAAGGGGTCCACACCTTCATTGTTCCCCATCAGAACGGGAAGGAAGCGGCGGCTGCGGATCCCGAGTTGACGGTGATCTCCGCATCGTCCCTGGGAGCGGTGGTGGACCACCTGAGGGGCACGCGCCGTCTCCCCCGCGTCAGAGCTCCGAAGGTGGGCTCGGCACTTGACGAGGTGGGGCTGGACCTAGCCGACGTGAGGGGACACGAGGGAGTGAAGCGGGCGCTGGAGGTGGCGGCCGCCGGCGCGCATAACGTCCTGATGATGGGGCCGCCCGGATCGGGCAAGACCATGCTGGCCCGACGGCTTCCGGGGATCCTCCCGCCCCTGGAGCGGGAAGAGGCCCTGGAGGTCACCACCATCCACTCGGTGGCCGGACTGCTCCCCGCTGAAACCGGCGTGGTCCGGTCTCGGCCATTTCGGGCCCCGCACCACAGCGTGAGTCGCGCGGGTCTGGCGGGAGGAGGAAACCCGGTGCGTCCGGGAGAGATCAGCCTGGGCCACCAGGGAATCCTTTTCCTGGACGAACTCCCGGAGTTCTCCCGAAGTGCTCTGGAAACCCTGCGCCAGCCCATGGAGTCGGGGTGGATCAGCCTGGTGCGGGCTCGGGAGCGGGTCCGCTTTCCAGCCCGGTTCACCCTGGTGGCCGCCATGAATCCATGCCCATGCGGGCACCTCACCGATCCGGATCGGCCGTGCACCTGCGATCCCACTCGGGTTGCACGATACCGTGGGCGAATCTCCGGGCCCTTGAGAGACCGGATCGATCTCCATCTGGAGGTGGCCCCGGTCCCCTACGCCCATCTCCGGGAAGGTTCTCCGGGAGAGCCGACCGAGGTCGTTCGTCCGCGGGTGGTGGAGGCTCGAAGTCGCCAACATCGGCGCCTGGGTCCCGGGAAGGTGAACGCTACCATGACACCGGCCCAGTTGGAGCGGTATGCGGCGCCCGATTCGGCAGGAGATGATCTCCTCCACGGAGTCGCACGGCGTCTTGGGTTTTCAGCCCGGGGCGTGCACCGCGTGCTGAAGGTGGCGCGAACCATCGCCGATCTCGAAGGCTCGGAGCGGGTGGTGCGGAGCCACCTGGCCGAGGCCATCCAGTATCGGATACTGGACCGACAGTCGACGGTGGCCTCCCCCCGCTGACGATCCGCTTGACCTCCTGACCTCGAAAGCCTACCCTTCCAGTCGGAGCGGTCGAGACGGGGGACGCCACTGGAGCACACGCTCGGGAGCCCCTTCGCAACGCCGTCTCCACACAAGTTCAACTCTGCGGGCGATGCAATCCGGAAGCCGGTGAGAATCCGGCACGGCCCCGCCACTGTGAGAGGCCCTCCGTTTTGACCCCTGAGGTCGAGGCGGAGGAGAAAGCCCTCCTCGAGAAGCCACTGGAGATCCGTTCTCCGGGAAGGTGAGGAGTCGCTTGCCTCGAGTCAGGAGACCTGCTCGCCCCACGTCATCCCCATGCACTCTTCGAGGGCGAGAGGTGCGGGTCATTTCATTTCCATCGGTCTGGACCTCCGGCCGGCCACCATCTGGATGGCGGGCCCTGTGGCGGCGTGTGGGTGGCGTCTGCCTCGTTCTCTCCCTCCTTCTGGCGGAAGGTCCGGGTCACGGCGCATGGACCGTGGGGGCGGCCGGGATCCAGGCCCAGTTCCCCGGCGAGATCCAGGGGCGGGTGGTGGACGGCCCCACCGGAACGGGCCTCGGCGCCGTGCGGGTTTCGGTGGTGGGCACGGAACGTCATGAGCTCACCGACGGGGACGGCCGCATTCGCGTCAGGGGGCTTGCGCCGGGAGAAGTGCAGCTCCACCTGCAGCGGTTCGGTTACGAGCCCACCACCCTCAGCGTGAGCGTCCGGAACGGCGAGGTCACGCGCTTTCGCGCCGAGCTCACGCCGCGCGCCTTTCCCGCCGCCGAGATCCAGGTTCGAGCTCACGGGGACGAAGGTGTGGTCCTGGACCGGGAGGCCGTCCGGGCCAGTGGCGCCAGGACGGTGGGCGACCTACTGGGAGGGTTGCCCGGCGTGCTGGTGGTTCGCAGGGGTCCAGGGGGTGCCCAGGAGATCCGGCTCCGAGGCGGCGCGCCGGACCAGGTCCTGGTCCTGGTGGACGGGGTGGTCCTCAACGATCCCCTCACGGGGGTGGCCGACCTTTCCGCGGTCTCCACCGAGGAGATCGAACGGGTTCAGGTGGTTCCCGGCGCTCAGGCGGCCCGATACGGCTCGGGTGCCCTCACGGGAGTGGTTCTGGTTGAGACCCGGGGCGCCGGTGAGGCCAGTCGGTTGGCCCTCCACGGGGGCTCGCTGGGAGAGCGCGGGGCACGGCTCGCCTTCTCACACGAGGCGCTCAGACGGTGGATCACCATCGGTGGAGAGACCAGGTCCGTGCAGGGTGCGTTCACCTATCCGGCAGGGGAAGCCCTGGGCGGAGGCGAGCGGCGGCGCCGGAACGTCGACCTGGCCCAGCACGGTCTACGGCTGGGGGCCGGGGGCGATCTCCTGGGGGGACACGCCACCGTGAGAGTGCGCTGGGAAGACCTGGAGAGGGGGATCCCCGGAAAAGCCTTCGCACCGTCGGATTCGGCCCGGCAGGAACAACAGGCGTTTGTGGCCAGCTCCCGGTGGTCCCGACACTCATCCATGGGCCACCTCGACGCCCACCTCCATCATCGGCGGCAGTGGGTCCGTTTCGTCGACCCCGCGCCTCCCATGGGTGTCGCCTTCGACAACTCCACCCGGCTACACGAGACCGGAGCCCGATTCGGAGTCGAGGGCGAGCCCGGGGATACGGGCCGCGTGCTGGTTGGGATTGAGGTGGATGGAAGTCACCGGACGCTGGAGGCCGATGCGTTGGACGGGGATGAGCCCGTCAGGTCGCTGACCGCCCAGCTCGGCGCGCACGCCGAGGTGAGGCAGGTGCCTCTTCCCGGGACGCCCCATCTTCGAGGCGCGTTCCGCGTACACCGGGACGGCGTGTCACGGGAGTGGGCCCCCGCCCACGGTCTGACCCTCGAGTGGACGGTGGCCGATGTCCTCGTTCACCTCTCCCACCGCTCGTCCTTTTCGCCTCCCTCCGCCGGCGACCTCTTCTTTCGGGAGGGCGTCGGGATCCGGCCGAACCCCCACCTGCGTGGTGAGCGCGTGCCCCACGAGGTGGAGGTGGGTCTGGACGGCCTCTGGGAGCTCGGAGTCGTCGAGC
Organism: Gemmatimonadota bacterium; assembly: GCA_007132965.1. Taxonomy (GTDB): domain Bacteria; phylum Gemmatimonadota; class Gemmatimonadetes; order Longimicrobiales; family Gaopeijiaceae; genus PWLA01. Next base: position 3,865 of record SLNQ01000112.1, read on the forward strand.
TTCACCTGGCCGGAGAGCTCTACCGGGGCGACATGCAGGACATGATCGTCTGGGCCCCCGACTTCCGGTTCGTGTGGAGTCCCCGGAACGTGGATGTGAAGCGAAGGGGTGGGGAAGTGCGGGGTGAGATCCGGCACGCCCCTTTGGGACTGCGTCTCGGGGGTCACGTCTCGGCGAATCGAACCACCTACCGGGAGGGCGGGGGAACGCCCGGTGTCCAGGTCATCTACCGACCCCGGCTTACCGGGGGAGGGGCCCTGAGCTGGACCGGAAGCGGGTGGCGCACGAGCCTCCAGGCCCGCTACACGGGGGAGCGCTTTCCCGTGCCCGCCGCGGCCAACGCCCTCCCGGCTTTCTGGACCTTCGACCTCACGGCCCGGGGGGAGATGGAGCTTGCCGGCTGGGACGTCCGGCCTCTCCTCCGGATCGACCGCCTGCTTGGCCAGAGAGCCCCCTTCATTCATGCCTTCCCGGAGCCCGGACGCACCTTCGGCCTGGAGCTGGAAGTCCGACCGGGAGAGACACGCTGACAACACGGACATCGATGCGGGATTTCCGATCCCAACGCCTGAACACCCATACTCGAACACTGGAGTATTCGACCGTGACTCGCTCGATCCGAAGGACCCTCTGGCTATCGTCTATCTTCACCTGGATCGTCGTACTGGCGACAGCCCTCGCGTTGGCTGCCTGCGATGCGTCTTCGCCTACGGACCCGCCACCTTCGGAGGATCTCCGGGAGGTGGGAGTGGTGGTGAACAGCGTCGAGGAGACCCTGACCATCTTCGATGTCGACCATCCCCTGGATGACCGCAGGACCGTGGAGCTGCAGCTCGGGGGGGATGGGAGTCCGGTGGGGCTCTCCATCCGGGCAGGAGTCGCGCTGGTGCCCATGGGCGTCTTTCCCGCCGCGCAGGTCGTGGACCTGGAGACGGCCCAGGTGACCAGGACCATCGCCTTGCCTGAAGGGTCGGGGGCCACGGGCTCCATCTTCCTCACCGATTCTACCGCCCTGGTAGCGAACCCGGGGCGTGGCACGGTGAGTCATGTGAACGTCCGAGAAGGAGCCGCCCAGCAGGAGGTGGAGGTGGGTCTCTACCCTCAGGGATTCGTGGAGGCCGGTGGGACGGTCTTCGTCATCGACGCCCAGCTGGAGCAATTTCAACCGGTGGGGCCGGGGCGGCTGGTGGCCCTGGATCCCGGGACCCTGGAGGTCACCGGTGAAGTGATGCTCTCCGGAGAGAACCCCAGTTCGGCCGTGGCCACAGACGACGGTCGGATCTTTGTCCTGAACGGCGGACGCTGGGGTGCCGGGAACGGGTCGTTGTCGGTGGTGGATCCGGCGCAGTTCGAAGAGACGGGGCACCACGCCGGATTCGGAGACCTCCCGGGAAGCCTGACCCTGGCCAGCGGGCTGCTTCACGTAAGTTCCTGGAGCTTCGGTGTGATTGCATGGGATCCCGTGGCCCAGAGCTTTCACCGGGGTCCGGACAACCCGGTGGAGCCTGGCGGGATGCCGTCGACGGCGGGGCTGGGTGTCGACTCCGAGGACCGTCTCCACGCGCTCTTTCCGAACTGCGAATCTCCTTCCCGGGTCCTGCGCCTCGATGAGGGGTATGAGGTGGAGGAGGAGATCCCCGTCGGGATCTGTCCCGCCGCACTGAGCTTCGCGATGGTAGAGGGGTGATCGTGGGTTGAGACGGTTGTGGCCGGATTGGGGAGACCATAGCTTTTCAGGGCTTTTCGCCCTGTGCCCACGTGATCCCGGAAGCTCCGGTGACCGCGGGAATCCCGAAGCCCACGAGGAGGCCATGCACTACCTGGACTACGCCGCCACCTCGGCGATCCGTCCCCGGCAGGTCACGGATGCGATCTGCGACTTTCTGGACCAGGTGGGTGCCTCGCCCGGCCGCGGGGGTTATGCACGCTCGGTGAACTCGGCCCGGACCGCCTTCCGGTGTCGCCGGGCGCTGGCCCGGATCATGGGATTGCCAGGCGATCCAGGGCGAATCGCCTTCATGCTGAACGCCACCCATGCGTTGAACACGGCGCTCCACAGCCTCCTGGCCGAGGGAGACCGGGTGGTGGTCACCGCCTACGACCACAACGCCGTGCTGCGGCCCACACACCGGCTCTCAACCATTCGCGGCGTGGAGGTGCGAATGCTCTCCGGTTCGGCGGACGGATCGGTGAACCTGGACGAGCTGAGCGAGTTGGTGGACGGATCCCGTCTACTGGTGGTGAACGCCATTTCCAACGTGCTGGGGACTCGCCTTCCGCTGGCCGAGATGGCGGCCATCGCGCACGACGCCGGCGCACTCGTGCTGGTGGATGCCGCCCAGTCGGCGGGACATGTGCCGGCCTCCCTGGCTGACGACGGGGCCGACGTGGTGGCCTTTACGGGTCACAAAGGTCTGCTGGGCCCCCAGGGAACCGGCGGCCTCTGGAGTCGGGAGGGGCTGACGCTGGATCCCCTTTTGTGCGGTGGCACCGGCGGAGATTCGTCCAGCCGGGAGATGCCCAGGGCTTTGCCGGACCGCCTCGAGGCGGGCACGCCCAACGCGCCGGGAATCGCGGGGCTCCTCGCCGGCTGTGAGTACCTGCTGGCGGAAGGGGTGGAACGGATCCACGCCCGAGAGAGCCGGTTGAAGGCCCGCCTGCGTTCCGGCCTGGAACAGATCTCAGGGGTGCGGGTCCTCTCTCCTGCGGCGCCCGACGGTGCCGCTCTGGTGACCGTGGTGGCTGACGCGGTGGACCCCTCGGAGCTGGCGCGCCGCCTCGAAGTGGAGTGGGGCGTGATGGCCCGTGCCGGTCTCCACTGCGCTCCGGAGGCGCACAACCTTCTGGGGAGCGGCGCGTCGGGGGCGCTTCGCCTGTCGCTGGGCTGGGCGTCCACCGAGGAGGACGTGGACCGTGCCATCGCCGGACTGGAGGCCATTGCCGGAAGGGGACAGGTGGCGGTGGACGGCCTCGCCTCCGGTTGATCCATCTCCCCAGCCCACCGCCCTCGTCCCCCTCAGTCGATCCTTGGTGCACCTCTCGTCCTCGGCCCCCTGATCCACCGACATGCGACTCTTCATTGCGTTGAACCTCCCTTCGTCGGAGCGTGAGCGTATCCACGAGGCCGCGGCTCCGCTGAGGGATGCGGGCCTTCCGGTGCGCTGGCTCGATCCCGAGAGCTACCACCTCACCCTCAAGTTTCTGGGTGGTGTCCGCGACGAAATGGTCCCGCGGGTGGAGCGGGTGGTGGAGAAGGTCGCCGCGCAGACCGAGCGGTTTTCCCTGGGGCTGGGCGGCTTCGGCGCCTTCCCTACCATTCGCCGCCCGCGGGTGATCTGGCTGGGAGCCAACCCCACGCCGGTGCTTCGCTGCCTGAAGCAGGATCTGGAATGGGCGTTGACCCACCACGGGTTCGAACGGGAGACCCGGGCCTTCCATCCACATATCACGCTGGGGAGGGCAGGTCAGGATGAGGGCGCAGGGGCCTTCCGGGGACTGGACGAGCTGGCCGCCTCGCTGGACTACCAGAGCAGTGTCCCGGTTCGCACTGTGGATCTCATGCGGAGCCAGCTCTCCCGCACTGGAGCCACGTACTCCCTGGTGCGATCCAGTCCCCTCATGGAGGACTAGAGCCGGTGCGAGGGTGCGGAGGAGGGTGTCTGGGCCGTCTGGCGGCCCTGGTGGTGCTTGCGGTCCTCGTCGTGGCGGCGTGGCGCTTCGGCCCGGAGCTGGCTGAGCGGTACGGCCATTACCTGGAGGGTGATCGGGAGCCTGAGGTGGCGGCCTCCGGCGAGCTGGCCGATGCGGCCCTCGCCCGTTTTGATCGCGTCATCCAGGGGGAGTCGGAGTCGGCGAGCTTCTCCGAAGCGGAGGTGGAGAGCGTCCTGCGCTACAGGTGGAATGATCAACTTCCGCCCGGTGTCGGCGAGTCCACCGTACGGATCCGGGGAGGCGAATTGCGGGTGCGCCTGCAGGTCGCAACGGAGGTGCTGCCCCGGTACCCTGAGATGGAGCGGCTTCGGGAGGCGTTGCCGGACACGGTGCCCCTGGAGCTTCGGGGCACGATCCTCACCCTGGAGGGTCGGGAAGCCGCCTTCCTGGTCCGGCGAATCGACGCCGCCGGCATCCCCGTGCCACGTCGTTTTCAGCGAACGCTCCTGGAGGCCCTCCAAGCGCCCCGACGTGCCAACGTGCCGGAGGAAGCCTTCGTCTTTGCCCTGCCGCCGGGAATAGGCTCCCTTCATCTGGCTGACGAAACCCTGGTGGTTCGGGGCCTCCACTGACCTCCCTGCCTGGACACCGAGGAAGACATGGCCCGCATCCTGATCGTGGACGACGAGGAATCAATCCGGAACATCTTGCGCCAGCTCTTCGAGTACGAGGGGCATGAGGTATGGGAGGCGGGCTCCGCCGACGAGGCCCTCTCCACGGTCCGGGAAGAGGTGCCCGATGCAGTCTTCCTCGACGTGAAGATGCCGGGGACGGACGGGATCGAGCTCCTGGGTCGACTGCAGGAGGAGTTCCCCGCTCTCCAGGTGGTGATGATCTCCGGGCACGGAACCATCGATACCGCCGTGGAAGCCACTCGACGCGGGGCGTACGATTTCCTGGAGAAGCCCCTGGACACGGATCGGCTCCTGGTGACCCTTCGCAATGTTCTGGAGGTAAAGGGCCTCACCGATTCGGTGGCCGCCCTCCGGTCACAGGTGGAGTCTCGTCACGAGATCGTGGGTTCGTCCTTTCATATCCGGCAGGTGCTGGATCGTATCGAACGAGTGGCGCCCACCGACTCCCGTGTGCTGATCACTGGGGAGAATGGAACGGGGAAGGAGCTGGTGGCCCGGGCGCTGCACAGCCTGTCGCCCCGCAGGGACAGGGCCTTCGTGGAGGTGAACTGCGCCGCCATTCCATCGGAGCTCATCGAGAGCGAGCTCTTTGGGCACATGAAGGGTTCCTTTACAGGAGCGGTTCAGGACCGACCGGGAAAGTTTGAGCAGGCCCACCGGGGCACCCTGTTCATGGACGAGGTGGGCGACATGTCGTTGGCCGCCCAGTCCAAGGTGTTGCGAGCCCTGGAGGAGGGAAAAGTCACCAGGGTCGGTGGGCACAAACCCCGACAGGTGGACGTCCGGGTCATCGCCGCCACGAACAAGGACCTGGAGGAGGAGATCCGGGAAGGACGCTTCCGGGAGGATCTCTACTACCGGTTGAACGTGGTGCCCATCCACATGCCTCCCCTGAGGGAGCGTCGAGAGGACATCCCGATGCTCGTGCGGCACTTCGCCGGGCGAATGGCGGAGCAGAGCGGATTGCCGATGCGCAGCTTCACGCCAGAGGCGCTGGAAAAGCTGAAGAGCCTGGATTGGCCGGGGAACGTTCGAGAACTCCGAAACACCGTCGAACGACTGATGATTCTGGCCTCTGGAGACGAGATCACGACGGGGGACGTGACCACCCTCGTAGGCGAACATTCGGCGGGGGACGGCCTGGGAGCCGAGCTTCTGGGGGCTGACACCTTCAGCGAGTTCAAGGAACGGGCCGAGCGGGCCTTCGTGTTGCAGAAACTGCGGGAGCACGAATGGAACGTGTCTGAGACGGCAAGGGCCTTGGACATGCCTCGATCCAACCTCTACAAGAAGATCGAGAAGTACGACCTGCAGCGAGAAGACTGACCCCGGCAGGGCTGGCGGTCCGCCACACCGGCTGATACCCTGATCTCGTACCGGATGCAGTCCGATAGCCCTCGGACGCCGCGCCCGGGAACGGGACGCTGTCGTGTTGGGTAGAGGGTGGCGTCTGCGGTAGACCGTGAGCTCCTGCGGATCGGTACCCGAACCCGTACGGAAGACAAGAAGCGCATGAGCAAGCCCAACAAGGAATCCCCTGGGGGATACGGGAACCCGGAGCCGGAAGACGGCGTCGAGCCGTGGGAGGCCCGGAATCCCCCCGGCTGGCTCCGGGCGACCCTGGACGCGGTTCGCTCGGTGGTGCTGGCTCTGGTCATCCTCCTGGTCATGCGAGCCTTCCTGGTGGAGGCGTTCAAGATTCCGACGTCCTCCATGGAGGGGACGCTCATGGCCGGCGACTTCCTGTTGGTGAACAAAGCCGTCTACGGGGCCGAGATCCCCGGAATGGGCCTGAACCTGCCGGCGCTGGCGGCTCCAGAGCGGGGGGAGGTCATCGTATTTCATCCGCCCCACGAGCCCGGCAAGCACTATGTGAAGCGGTTGGTGGGAATGCCCGGGGACACGCTCAAGATGCAGGAAAAGAGGCTCTTCCGGAACGGCGACCGGGTGCACGAGCCCTACGCCCGGCACGCCGACCCTCACGGAGACGCGGTGCACCCGGGCATGGCCTGGCAGTCCCGCTTTCTGGCGGAAGGCCCGCGGCCGGGTCGATACCGGCCGTCTCGGGACAACTGGGGCCCCATCGTGATCCCGCCTGATCGCTACTTCGTGCTGGGCGACAACCGGGACAACAGCGAGGATTCGCGGTACTGGGGACTGGTGAAGCGCGAAGACATCCGGGGGAGGCCCTGGATCGTCTACTACTCGTCGGAACCCGAACTGGCATCGGGACTGGGGTGGTTTCGCGAGATCCGCTGGGATCGGATTGGCGGTCGAATTCGCTGATCCTTAGCGGAAGTGGGTGCGCTCCACTCCAGTGGACAGAAGAGAAACATGGCGGCTCGCCGACTTCGGCGGCCGATGCTGATAGATGGCGCGGGCGAGGGCGTCGCCCGCATTGATCCCGGGAGGAGTCGTTCGTCTGGCGGAGAGCCTCCTCCCCTCCAGCCATGGAACCATGACCTTCTCTCGGCAGGCCCGACCCGGGAGGGACGGCTCCCTGGACCAGTACCTCAGGGAGATCAGCAGGTATCCGCTCATCGACCGGGAAGAGGAAGCCCGTCTGGCACGGGGAATCCGAAAGGGAGACCCGGAGTGCCTGGACCGACTGGTGCGCTCGAACCTCCGGTTCGTGGTGTCGGTGGCCAAGAAGTACCAGAACCAGGGCGTACTTCTGGTGGACCTGATCAACGAGGGAAACCTGGGTCTGATCCGGGCGGCCCACCGCTTCGACGAGAGCAAGGGGATCAAGTTCATCTCCTACGCCGTCTGGTGGATCCGACAGGCCATTCTGCAGGCCCTGGCCGAGCAGAGTCGGATTGTGCGGGTTCCCCTGAATCGGGCAGGCACCCTGAACCGGATCGGCCGGCGCTCCTCGGAGCTCCAGCAGGAGTTGGGACGAGAGCCCACGGTAGATGAACTGGCTCAAGACCTGGAGCTGAGCCGAGAAGAGGTGGCATCGACGCTGGTCATCGCGCAGGCTCACCTGTCGCTGGATCAGCCGTCTCTCGCGGACGACGAAACCCGTCTCCTGGACTTCCTGCCCGATCACAGCGCCCCCCTGCCCGAGGACGAGGCCCACAGGCAGGCGCTGAAGGAGACGGTGGACCGGGCCCTGGCCACCCTCGAGGAGCGTGAGGCCAAGATCCTCCGGCTCTATTTCGGGTTGGACGACCAGGAACCGATGACGCTGGAAGAGATTGGGTCCCTCCTGGGGGTCACTCGAGAGCGGGTGCGGCAGATCAAGGAGCGGGCGCTGAAGCGGCTCCGTCACACCTCCCGATCCCGATATCTGAATACCTTTACCGATTGACCGGCGATCCCCGGGGTCATCAGGCCTCAACGACTCCGCGGCCTTCGGGGCGCAGCGCAGGTTGTCGGGTCGTGCTGGCTGTTGACACTCCCAGGGTCCGGAAATACCTTTGAATGCTCTGTCCTTGAATGGTCGAGCCCGGTGCCACGTCACGGCCGCGCTCGAAGCGAGACCGACCGGAAGCGAGAATGAAGACCCTGACACCGAAAGCAAGCGAGATCGACCGCCAGTGGTGGATCGTGGACGCAGCCGGCAAGCCCCTGGGCAGGATCTCCACGGAGATCGCCCGGATCCTGCGGGGCAAGCACAAGCCCATCTACACACCGCACCTGGATACGGGTGACTTCGTGGTGGTCGTGAACGCCTCCCAGGTCATGCTGACCGGAAACAAGGCGGACCAGAAGACCTACTTCCGCCACTCCGGCTACATGGGCAAGGAAAAGCACATTCCCTTCAAGACCATGCTGGCGCGTCGTCCCGAGCGGGTGATCGAGCTGGCGGTAAAGGGAATGATGCCGAAGAACGCTCTGGGTCGCCAGATGCGAAAGAAGCTGAAGGTGTATGCCGGGGATACCCATCCCCACCAGGGTCAGCAGCCCCGTCCCCTGGAGATCTGAAGGCAGCCCGCAAGGGCCATCGAATGGAGTCGACACACGGTATGGTGCAGTCCACCGAGCAGTCCGAAACACAGCGACAGGCCGTCGGCCGGAGGAAGAACAGCGTGGCGAGGGTCACGCTTCGTCCGGGCCGCGGGGAATGGTCGATCAATGGCCGCTCCCTCCTGAATTACTTCCCCCGCCTCTTCCACCGGAAGCGGGCTGAGGAGGCTATGAAGGTGTCCGAGTACGGCGGACGCTTCGATGTCTTTGTTCGCGTCCACGGCGGAGGGGTCAGCGGACAGGCCGACGCCATCCGCCTGGGTATAGCCCGGGCGCTGGTGGACGAAGACGAGGACCTTCGTCCCCTCTTCCGGAAGCATGGTCTCCTGACCCGGGACCCCCGAAAGGTCGAGCGCAAGAAGCCCGGTCGCCCCAAGGCGCGCAAGCGTTTCCAGTTCTCCAAGCGTTAACCCACTCCACAGGCCCAGTCCAGTATGGAGCAGCAGCAGACTCAAGAGGTCGGTCTCAATCAACTCCTGGAGGCCGGGGTTCACTTCGGGCATCAGACCCGTCGCTGGAACCCGAAGATGCGCAAGTATATCTTCACCGAGCGCAACGGCATCCACATCATCGACCTGCGGAAGACGGTGGACCGCCTCCGGGCTGCAGAGTCCCTGGCGAAAAAAACCGTCCTCAAGGGGAACCGGGTGCTGTTCGTGTGCACCAAACCCCAGCTCAAGGGGATCATCCAGGAGGAAGCCGAGCGGTGCGGTGCCTTCTATGTCACCGAGCGGTGGCTGGGTGGGATGCTCACCAACTTCCAGACGATCCGGCAGCAGATCCGGCGTCTCAAGGAGCTGGAGCGGGGCCAGGAAGAAAACGCCTTCGAGTTCTATACCAAGAAGGAGCAGCTTCTCCTGGACCGGGAGCGGATGAAGCTGGACAAGTACTTCTCGGGTGTGAAGGATATGAGCCGGCTCCCGGGTGCCATCTTCGTGGTGGATGCGAAGCGAGAGATCATCGCGGTGCGGGAGGCGAATCGACTGGACATCCCGGTGATCGCCATCGCGGACACCAACGCCGATCCGGATCTCATCGACTATCCGATCCCCGGCAACGACGATGCCATCCGGTCTGTGACGCTCATTACCCGCGCCATCTCCGACGCCGTGCTCTCGGCCCGCCAGGAGGTGCCCGAGGAGGAGCTTCGCCAGGCCGCCGAGGCCGAGGCCACCACCTACTCGACCGAGACCGGTGAGAAGGCGGCGGCTGCAGAGGACCTCCCCCGGCGCCGGCTCCGGCGCAAGCGGCGGCCTCGCCCTGAGGTGATCGCCCAGATCAAGGGAGAGGACAAGGGCCAGGAGAAGGCCGCCAGCGAGGACGAGGACGCTCCGGAATCCGAAGCCGAGGCTGAGGCCAAGACCGAGGTGGAGTCCGGAGGGACGCAGGCGGCCGGTAGCGACGAGGGCTCCGAGGCCCCAGAGGCGGAGGCCTCCGGGGAGACCGGGGAGGTGCCGGAAGAGACGAAGGCCAAGAAGAAGGACGCTCCGGCCGACGCGCCGGACGCGACCGACGACGAGGACGACGACGAGTAGGGTCCCATACTCTCGTTCGGTCGGGGCCAAAGGCTTCGGCAACGAAAGCATCCCGGTCCCGGTCCACGGGGCGGGGAACCGGGGGACCACCGAGGCGGTAGGCGATGGGTGGTGTGGGGAGGGGCGACAGCCCTTCCCGACCACCTGCGCTTCCGCCTCTTTTGATGAATCCATTGAGAACCGAACCCACTGAAAACCAGATAACGAGGTGCGGAGCACCATGAGCGTGAGCGCCAGTCAGGTGAAGGAACTGCGGGACCGAACGGGGGCCGGGATGCTGGACTGCAAGAAGGCTCTCGAGGAAACGGGGGGTGACATGGAGGCGGCTGTCGATTTCCTGCGGAGCCGGGGAGCAGCCAAGGCTGCCAAGCGTGCCGAAAAGGCGACGCACGAGGGCGTGGTGGGTCACTACATTCACCATGGCGGCCGCATCGGTGTACTGGTGGAGGTCAATTGCGAGACGGACTTCGTGGCGAACACCGACGACGTTCAGGACCTTGCCCGGGATCTGGCCATGCATGTGGCAGCCACGGCACCGCTGGCGGTGAGTGCCGATGATATTCCGGAGGCCGTGGTGGAGCGCGAGCGACAGGTGTACCTGGAACAGGTCCGCGAAGAGGGCAAGCCCGAGCACATCCAGGAAAAGATCGTCGAGGGCAAGCTACGCAAGTTCTTTGAAGAGAACACGCTGCTCCAGCAGCCGTTCGTGAAGGACACGGAGAAGACGGTAGAGGAGCTGATCACCGAGGTCTCTGCCAGGACCGGAGAGAAGATCGAGGTGGCGCGCTTCGCCCGCTTGGCGGTGGGAGAATCGGACTGACCGCCGCTGAAAGGCCCATGGTGAGACCCGCCTTCGGCAACGTGGCCGAGGGGTCGGGGCGCTGAACACGCGCCGGATGGGAGAGGGGATGACCGACGAGCAGGGACTCAGGTACAACCGGGTGCTTCTGAAGATCTCAGGCGAGGCCCTCGCCGGGGAAAAGGGCTTCGGAATCGACCCGCCCGTGGTGGATCGTCTCACCGAAGAGGTGAAGGGGGTCCACGAGATGGGCGTCGCCCTGGGGCTGGTGGTGGGCGGGGGAAACATCGTCCGGGGAACCATCGCCTCGCAGCGGGGAATGGACCGGGTGAATGCCGACTACATGGGCATGTTGGCCACCATCATCAACGCCATGGCTCTCCAGGACATGCTGGAGCGCAAAGGTGTCGAGACCCGGGTCATGACGGCCATTCGCATGGAAGAGCTGGCCGAGCCCTACATTCGGCGCCGGGCCTTGCGGCACCTGGAGAAGGGAAGGGTCGTCCTCTTTGCGGGGGGAACGGGAAACCCCTATTTCTCAACCGACACGGCGGCGGTCTTGAGGGCCATTGAGATGAACTCCGATGTCATCATCAAGGCCACCAAGGTTCCGGGCGTCTTCACCGCCGATCCGGAGAAGGACCCGAATGCCACCTTCCTTCCCACGGTGTCGTTTCAGCAAGTGGTGACCCAGGAGCTGGGAGTGATGGACGCTCCCGCGGTGTCGCTCTGCAAGGAAAACGGACTGCCCATCATCGTGCTCGATCTGTCGCGGGCCGGAGCGGTGGCCCAGGCCATTCGGGGAGACTCCATCGGCACGTTGGTCTCCTGATGGCTCCACGGCTGCCTCGCCGGTGCTGCGATTCGATTCGCCGAAACCTCGCGCCTGCCGTACAGGCGCCCTGACCAGGTACCTTCCATGTCCACGATCAAGAAAGTTGAACAGCAGATGGAGGACACGCTGGATGCGGTCCGGCGTGAGTTCGCCGCCATTCGCACCGGCAAGGCCACTCCTGCACTCCTGGACACGGTCCGGGTCGAGGCCTATGGTTCTCGCCTGCCCCTGAACCAGGTGGCCACCGTATCGACGCCGGAGCCGTCGCTTCTGGTGGTCCAGCCCTTTGACAAGTCGTTGATTCCTGAGGTGGAGAAGGGGATCATGCAGGCGGATCTGGGGCTCAACCCGGCCAATGACGGAACTGTGATCCGTGTTCCCGTCCCGTCGCTGAACGAAGAGCGGCGGCGTGAGATGGTGCGCCTCCTGAGCAAGAATGCCGAGGAAGGCCGGGTCTCCATCCGCCATGCCCGCCGAGAAGGCAACGACGAGGTCAAGGAGCGGGTCAAGGAGGGGGAGCTCTCTGACGACGAGGGTCGACGTGCCATGGACGAGATCCAGAAGCTCACCGATCAGTACATTGGCAAGATCGACTCCATGATGGAGAGCAAGGAAAAGGAGATCATGACGGTCTGAACCCCTTCCGGGTCGTGTGATCCCGGGCGCTGCCGACCCGGCACCATGCCGGCCCCCTTTGAACTTCTTCCCATTTCCGGGCACCTTGCAGGTATGACGACCCAACGCAACGGTTCAGCACCCGTCGACGGCCCCATTCCCCACCATGTGGCCATCATCATGGATGGGAACGGGCGGTGGGCGTGCGACCGGGACCTGCCACGGCATGCGGGCCACCGGGAGGGAATGAAGGCGGTGCGGCAGGCCATCGAGGGGGCCATGGAGACGGGGGTGGGGATCCTCACCCTGTTCGCCTTTTCCACTGAGAACTGGCAGCGGCCCGAAGAAGAGATCGTGGCCCTGATGCGACTTCTGAAGCTCTACGCCGAGAGCGAGCGGGAGGAGTTGCAGGAGAAGGGGGTCGAGGTCCGGGTCCTGGGAGATCTGGCTCGGATGGACGCCGAGACCCGGGCGTCGGTGGAAGCCATCGAGGAGGCGACGCAGGGAGGTTCCAGACTCCGACTCAACCTGATGATCTCCTATTCCGGGCGCGAGGAGATCCTTCGAGCGGTCCGCCTCGTGGCCGCCGAGGTGGCGCGCGGCAGTCTGGATCCCGAAGCGGTGGATGCCCGGACCCTGGAGAAATTTCTCCACACGCGCGGCCTCCCTGACCCGGACCTTCTGATTCGGACCAGTGGCGAGTTCCGACTCTCCAACTTCATGCTCTGGCAACTGGCGTACACCGAGATCCACATCTCGCCCGTACTCTGGCCCGACTTCACCCGACTGGACTTCTTTGCGGCGGTGCGAGACTACCAGCGTCGGGAGCGCCGGTTCGGCCGGGTGACGGCGGGCTGACCCGCACGGGCCGGGGAGATGCGACGGTGGCAGTGAGTGACCTGACTCGACGTGTGGCTGTGGCGGTGGTGGGGATTCCCGTGGGTGTAGGCGTCATCTACTGGGGAGGGATCCCGTTGGCGCTGGTGGCCGCGTTTCTGGCCACCGTGGGGACCCTGGAGGTCTACGGGCTGGCCCGGGCCCGGGGGTGGGCGCCCTTTCCGTGGCTCGGTCTTCCCGCGGCGGTGCTCCTGGTGCTGGGGGCACAGGCGGCTGGAACCATGGACGTCTGGGCTCCCTGGGCGGTGGCCCTCCTCGTGACCCTCACGCTCCTCGCCCTGGGAGCGGCGGTCTTTCGGCGTGGCCCCGAGGGTTCGCCGCTCCTGGCGGCAGGGGTCACCGTGATGGGCGTCTTGTATGCCGCAGCCCCCATGGCCCTGTTTGTTCTCCTCAGGGCCTTTCCCGGGGTGGAGAGCGGTATCATGGCGTGGGAGGGCGCGTACCTGGCTATGTTCCCCCTGGTCATGACCTGGCTGGGTGACTCCGCCGCCTACTTTACCGGAAAGCACCTGGGCCGACGCAAGCTGATTCCTTCGGTGAGCCCCAAGAAGACGGTGGAGGGGGCCCTCGGGGGGCTGCTGGGTTCCACTCTGGGAGCGGTCGCTTTCGCGGCGCTCTTCATGGGACCCGAGAGCCCCGTCGCGCTGCCCCTGCTCCAGGCGGCCGGATTGGGACTCGCCGTGGGGGTGGTGGCCCCCGTGGGCGACCTGGCGGAGTCCGTCATGAAGCGAGAGGCCGGTGTGAAGGATTCGGGCACGCTTCTGCCGGGTCACGGCGGAATCCTGGATCGCTTCGATGGCATCTATTTTACGGTCCCGCTCACCTACGCCTTCCTGCTCGTGGTGCTGGTATGAACGCTTTTAGCCCGCCTCCTATTCGTATCGTGATCCTCGGCTCAACCGGATCCATCGGCGTGAGCGCCCTGAGTGTGATCGAGCGGCACCCGGAGAGGTTCCGGGTGGTGGGGCTGGCAGCCAACCGGTCGGTGGAGCGGTTGGAGGCGCAGGCTGCCCGACACGACCCGTTGCAGGTGGTGGTGGCCGACCAGGAGGCCTACCGGAGCTGCAGGGACAACGGAACGCACTGGACGGGAGGCCGGAGGGCGCTCCTGGATCTGGCCCAGATGGAGGAGGCGGACGTGGTGGTGAATGCCCTGGTGGGGTTTGCGGGCCTGGAGCCCTCCCTTCGGGTGCTGGAGGCGGGCAAGCGGCTGGCGCTGGCCAACAAGGAGTCGCTGGTTACCGGCGGAGATCTGCTCCTTAGAGCGCTGGAGACGGGTCAGGGCGACCTGGTCCCCATCGACTCCGAGCACTCGGCGATCCTCCAGTGCCTGGCGGGATCCTCCCCGGAAGAAGTGCAGCGGCTGGTGATCACGGCCTCCGGCGGTCCCTTTCGAGGGTGGAGCCCCGAGCGACTTGCCGGGGTAGAAGCAGAAGACGCCCTTCGACATCCGACCTGGGAGATGGGGGCCAAGATTTCCATCGACTCGGCCACGTTGGCCAACAAGGCGCTGGAAGTCATCGAGGCCCACCTTCTCTACCGGGTTTCCTACGACCGTATCGACGCCGTGGTACATCCTCAATCCATTATTCACTCCTTCGTGGAGTTCGTGGACGGGTCCGTGATGGCCCAGCTCGGGTTTCCCACCATGGAGCTGCCCATCCTGTATGCGCTGACGTACCCGGAACGGCTCCCCGACGCCGACCTGCGGACCTTCGACCCGGTGCGGTCGTCGCCCCTCACCTTCGAGGAGGTGGACCGGGCCGCCTTTCCGCTCTTTGAGATTGGGGTGGCAGCCGGACGCAGCGGTGGAACCGCGCCCACGGTCTTCAACGCCGCGAACGAGGTCGCCGTAGCCGCCTTCCTCGAAGGCCGCCTCAGCTTTCCCGGGATGGCCCGAGTGGTGGAAGGGACACTGGAGCGGGTGGACGCGGCGCCCGTCTCGGAGATCCAGGGGGTGCTCGAGGCGGACCGGCGCGCCCGCCGCATCGCCTCCGAGCTCACCGCCCGTCGGTCTCTCGCCGCAGGTACTGACGCATGACCATCATCGCCACGATCATCGTCCTGGGCGTCCTGATCTTCGTCCACGAGCTGGGCCACTTCCTGGCCGCCCGGTCCGTGGGCGTGCGGGTAGACCGTTTCTCCATCGGACTGGGTCCTCGGGTCTGGGGATTCCAGCGGGGCGAAACCGAGTACGTCCTCAGCGCCATTCCCCTGGGCGGTTACGTCAAGATGGGGGGGATGGACGACGAGGTGCTGGAGGCCATCGAGGGTGGAAAGGCACAGGCCGAGGAGCCGACGGACCCGGCCGGGGAGGCGGAAGGATCCGATGAGGAAGGCGGGCCCGTGGACCCGGAGCCCGCTCCGCGTCCACGACGAACCCTGCGGACATCCGACTTCGACGCCAAGCCGGTATGGGCCCGGGCATGGGTGATCTCGGCCGGAGTCATCATGAACATGCTTTTCGCCTTCGGGGCCTATGCCGTCGTGGCGGCGGGGTGGGGAAGCACGGAGGTGGATACCATTCGGGTGGGGCAGGTGGCGGTCGATCAGCTCCCCCAGGGCATGGAGGGGTTGGCCCAGATCCCCGAGGGCGCCTACCTGCAGTCCATCGGCGACGTCAGTCCGGAGCACTGGGGAGACGTGCGGCAGGCCCTCCTGGACGCCCCCGAGGGCCCCTTGAACATCCGATTTGCCGAGCCCGATGGAGAGGTGACGCTCCAGCTTTCTCCCCCGGGAGACGATCGACGGCGGGCCGTGGGAGCCCTTGGGTTCTGGGTGGAACCGGAGCTGGTCTTCGTGGAACCGGGAGCTCCGGCGCACCGGGCCGGTATCCGGTCAGGCGACCGAATCGCGGCCGTCGGGGGAGAGCGTGTGACCCTCTGGTCCGAGGTGCAGTCGAAGATCCAGGCGCGGCCCGACCAGGACACCGAGATCACCGTGATCCGGAACGGGGAGGAGCTGACATGGACCGTGACGCCGGCTTCGGTGGAGGCCCAGACCCCCGACGGGGAGATGCGTACCGTGGGCCAGATCGGGGTGCAGGCGGCCACTCCCATCACCTACTCGCCCGTCCCGCCGGTGGAGGCCGTCCGGGTGGGGTGGGAAGAGACCGTGGGGGTCACCGTCTTCATCCTGAACTTTCTGGGTGAGCTGGTCACCGGACAGGTGTCGGCTCGGAACCTGGGAAGCATTGTCACCATTGGCGAGGCTTCGGGGCAGGCCGCCGCCGAGGGCCTTCCCTTCTTCTTGCGCTTCATGGCCCTCTTTTCCATCAACCTGGCCATCCTGAACCTGCTTCCGATCCCGATCCTGGATGGTGGCCACCTGGTCTTCCTGGGAATCGAGGCGGTTCGGGGTCGACCGGTCTCGGTGGAGCAGCGGATGCGCTGGAGCCAGGTCGGCTTCGTGATCCTCCTTGGAATCATGGCCCTGGCCCTGGGCAACGACTTCTTGAGGTTGTTCGGGCTGTAGCCTCAAACGGGCGCCGCGGCTACAGCAGGCTGAGCTGGGAGGGACCCGCCTGGAGCCGGAGTTCGTGGATGTCCACGAGGGGAGTGGGGGCGTGCTGAGACGCCACCTGGAGCCATCCCTTCCATCCGGCCTGCCTCAATTCCTGCCCCACCACCTCGAGGGCGAGGTCGGGTCGATTGCACTCCTCGGAGAGGTGGGCCAGGAGGACCCCCGTCAGGCGTGGATGCAGAAGCTCGCGGGCGAACTGGGCGGCGGCGTGGTTCGAGAGGTGTCCGAAGGAAGAGGCGATGCGCTCCTGCACCGAAGGAGGATAGGGGCCTGTCCGCAGAAGGGTCTCGTCGTGGTTCGCCTCCAGGATCAGGAAGTCGCACCCGGTAAGCGAGTGCCGGATGCCCGCAGTGGGTCGCCCCAGGTCGGTTGCGATCCCCACCCGGGTGTCGCACTCTATGCCGCGCACGGTGACCGCCACCGGATCGACGGCGTCGTGGGCCGTCAAGAACGGCTCCACCTGGAGGGTTCCGATGCGGAAGGGCCGGCTCGGCGTGTAGATGCGCAGATCCTCACCCCCACGAAAGAGCTTGGCGCAGGCCTCCTGGGTGGCCTCGGTGAGATAGACCGGCGTCCCGTGCCGGCGCCCGAAGATCCCGGCGCCTCGAGTGTGGTCGCCGTGCTCGTGAGTGATGACGATGGCGTCGATGTCGTCGGCCTCCAGCCCCAGGTGTCGGAGTCGGAGCGCCAGCTGGCGACCACTGAACCCTGCATCCACCAGGATGGAGGTGGATCCCTGGGTCACCAGAGTGGCGTTTCCCCGACTTCCGCTTCCCAGCATGGACACCCTCACCTTTCGCCCGTCCTCTCGTTTGCCCGATCCCAGATGCGGGCCAGCAGGGTGTGCATGGCGGGGCTGAGGTGGAGATCCCGTCGCTGCATGACCCTCTCGGTGGTGGTCAGAAACGA
>SLNQ01000228.1 GCA_007132965.1 Gemmatimonadota bacterium
CCTCCGCCGCCCCCCTGGCATGGGAGATGGCCCGGCGGCTCCGAAGCGGTGGCGAACGGGTTGCCTTGCTGGCCCTCATCGACCCCCTGGGCCTGGATCGCGGCGGACGCTCCCGGTACGGTGCCTGGGTCATGAGAGGAGCCATGGCCGGCCCCCTCCATCGAAGCCTGGTTCGCCTCCTGGGCAGAGCCCGGATCCGACCGCTGAGCCAGCTCCCCTGGCTCTGGAACCGACTGGGTCGAGGCGCGGCCCCCCAGATGAACGGCAGCGACGCCCCGGAGCGCATGGAAGCCGCACTTCGGAACCCCTTCCACATCCTCTCCCTGTCGGCCCTCCTGGAGTTGAATACCGGAATGCCCTACGCCCTGGAGGCCGAGGACCTGGAGGGCGTCGCCGCCGACGAGTACGTGTCAGTGCTGGAGGAGAAGGTCCATTCCCTTTCACCGGAGGTGGGGTTCGACGCCATCCTGCAGGTACTCCGACAGTACCCCCTGCAGGTACAGGTGCAGGAAAACTACCGGCTACAACCCTACGACGGCGACGTGGTCCTGGTGGAGGCCCGGGCTCCGTACACCGGGCTTGTGCGGGCCCAGATCCGACCGTACCTGAGGCGTCTCCACCACCAGGTGGTGGAGCTGGGCCCTCCCTCGGAGCGCGTCCAGAAGCTCTCTCGCCGCTGGGGCCCCACGGCCCCTCACTTCCGGAGCATCCGAGACGACCGCTTCGTGGCAGGAACGGCTCGGGTGCTGGCCGGTCACCTGCGTTGAGCTCCCTGCCCCGAGCGCCCGGGGAAGGGCCGGTCACAACCCCAGGGAGAAGGTGCGCGAGTACTTCACGAGGAGGGTGCGCTCGTCGCTTCGCGGCCGCACCGGATCGGAGTCGAAGCGGTTCGCGTTGACCCCCTCGTTCCAGACGACGTAGAGGTCGTCGCCCTCCCGGGGGTTGTACCGGAACCGGACGTTCGCCACTGCCAGGTCCAGCGTGCTGTTGTACTGGACGAAGGCCACGGCGGAAATCTCGGTGGAGAGCATGACCTCGGCCCGCAGCCGGCCCACGTGGGCCATGAGCCGCTGCTGGCGATCCGCAAACTCGATCCGGTCCAGGCGGTAGCTGGCAGAGAGACCCAGATGTCGGCTGGGAGTCCAGGAAGGGGAAAGCTGCACCGACGTGCGTCGTCCGTCGAAGAACCCTCCCCCCTCGAGCCGCACCGTGGTGCGGACCAGGTCACCGGGAGGCGACACGTACTGGAGGACGCCCTCGTAGAAGCCGTACCTTCCCCGGGGCACCTCCACCTCATCGGAGAGGGCAAACCCACCCACCAGGTCTTCGTGCCGGTAGCGTGCAATGGCCATCACCTGGTGACCGCCGCGAGTCTCGACGATGGCCGACGGCTCCAGGACCCCCGTCTCCAGGGCCCCGTCCTGGCTGCGACGGAACCCGGAGGTGGTGAGGCCCACCCCGTAGCGGAAGACCGACGATCCCTCTCCCGGAGCCCACCCGTATCCGAGACGAAGGTTGCCGCGAGCATACCCGCTCCGCTGCAGAAAGCCGAGACCCGGCTCGAAGGCGTCACCCACCCTGGAAAGATCCACGTCGTACATCGGGCCGAAGACGTCACGACGCTCCCAGCGGGCCCTGACCAGCGTGTGCTCAAAGACGCCCACGTCACCGGAATTGGCCCCAGCGGCCTCGGCGTCATCAAAGCTCTGGGCCCAGTTCAGGATCAGGTAGTCCTGGCCCAGAAGGCGGAGCCGGGCATCGCCCCCGTAGACCACGTTGTAGCTTCCTTCCGTCCCGATGCGGCTGGTGAGGATGGCCCCGGCGTAGGAGCCCTCGTTCAGGACCCTCCGGCGGACGCGAAACACACCCTGGTTCTCCGACGGAAGGGTTTCCGACTCGGCGGTGTGCATGTTAAGGACGCCCACGTCCCAGTCACCGATGCGCCCCACCACCCGTCCACCGCCGTAGATCCGCACCGGCCGCCCTTCGGCCAATCCCACCCGCCTCGAGTGGAAGAGGCGTTCGTTGCCCCCCACGGGAAACTCGAAGACCGCCGCCCGTTCCTGGAAGAAGCGACGCTTCTCCGGAAAGAACAACGAGAAGCGGTCCAGGTTCACCTCCTGGTCATCGGCCTCGACCTGGGCAAAGTCCGTGTTCCCGCTCAGGTCCAGGGAAAAGCTGGGGCCCAGCCCATAGTGCACGTCGAGCCCCGCCTCCCGGACCCGCTCCTCCGAGCGCAGGTACTGCTGGTCCTCGGGAGACAGGTCGTGGGAATGCCCCATCCCGCCCAGCACGTACGGGGTCACGTGGACGGCCCGCCGCTCCTCCACTCCTTCCAGGACGGCCGGCCGCATCTGGGAGGCCTTGAGAAAGCTGAGTCCCCCCCACCGGGGGGAGATGGGCGGATGGGTCACCCGTTCGTTCTTCCGGGCAATGTTGCGCCAGACCGAGAGCCCCATGACCACGCGGCCCTCCCCGTCGGTCTGGAAGGCCAGGCTGGAGAAGGGGACCCGGATCTCCGCCGACCACCCGCCGTCGAAGCGAGCGGCGGCGGCGTCCCAGAAGGTGTTCCAGTCAAAGTTGGGCGGGCCCGAGGCGTCGTCGTCCACGACGGCGTCGGTACGAATGCCCGCCGGCGTGGTTCCAAAGACCAGGGTGGTCTCACCATCGTTCAGGGTATCCAGGTTCAGGACACACCAATCGTTGATGAAGCGGCCGTCATTGCGCCTCAGGGAGGGTGCCCGGATCCCCTCTGGCTCCGAGTCCCACGCCCGACAGCCGAAGTAGAGATACTGCCCGTCGTGGCCCACCAGGAACTCGGTGCGCTCCGAGGGATCGGCGCCGAAGTCCGGAACGTGCATCACCGCACCCAGCCGGGCGGCCTCGTCCCACGCCGCGTCGTCGAGCCGGCCGTCCAGGATCACACTTCCATCCATCTTCGGAATCACGAGGGGGCCCGTCTCCGCCACGGGCGGGGGCCGCTCCTGCCCCGTGGCGGACGCTGGAGCCCCCAGGACGACGAACGGCACGACTGCAGCTGCAGCCAGAACGAGGGGGCGAGCCCGCCGGGGCCCGTGGTGGGGACGGCCCTTGGGGCCCGCTGCTGGCTCAACCATCCATCTTCCGGCTCCGGGTGTGGAAACTACGCTCACAGGCATTCCGCAACGTGGCCATGTGTAGGGGTCGCCCGCAAATGCGGGAAGTCTGTTGGAGAACTACAGCGGGTCGGGACAAGTCTGCTTGCTTGCAGCCCAACCCCCCTCTACGTTGGCGCCGTCAAGCTGACCATCGTCAGCTCGGCGCACCAGGGGGAACCGTCTCTCGCCAAGTGGACAAAGGCTCCCTCCGGTGGGCCGCGGCGAACCGGGACAATGTGGCCGCCAGGGATCCGGACCGTGTAGCCATGGCGGGTGCAGCGTGCGAAACGAATTCACGTGGGCTGAAGGCAGGACAGATGAAGACACCAGCGCGGGACTCCACGATCCGACGCAGATGCTGATCATGGCGGGACTTCCCACCTGGCCCGTCCTGGCCCTGGGATTCGTACTCCTCGTGCCCCTGACCCTCCTTCTCCTTCGGACTGTCGGTGGCCGAGCCGGGACCGACCCCCTTCACACCGAGATCCTTCAGACCCGTCTCAACCTTCTTCTGGAGCACCTTCCGGCCGTACTCTGGACAGTGGATGGCAACCTCCGCTTCACCTCGGCTCGGGGACAGGGGCTCGCCCGGCTGGGTGTCACCGAAGGGGACATCGTCGGGCTCACCGTAGAGGAGCTCTTTGCCGGATCGGAAGACGACGATGCAGTGCAGGCGTACCGCAGCACCCTGGAAGAGGGGGGGACCACCAGCTTCGAGGTGAGGTGGAACGAACACACCTGGAGGGTCCGGCTGGAGCCGGTTCGAGACGGCGATGCAATCGCCGAGATCGTGGGCGTCGCCATGGACGTCACCGACGAGGAGGAGGCCCGAAGACGCGTGGAGGAGCAGCGCGCCCACCTGCGACAGCTCTTCGAGGAGGCGCCCGAGGGGATCGTCCTGGTGAACGACCAGGACGTGATCCTCGACGTGAACTCAGAGTTCCAGCGGATGTTCGGCTACTCCCGCAGCGAGGTCCTGGGCCGACTTGTCAACGATCTCATCGTACCCGAAGGCCGCTTCGCCGAGGCCGAAGCCCTCACCCGCCGGGTGGTGGCCGGAGAAAAGGTGGAGACCGAAGCGGTCCGCCGCCACAGGGACGGCTCGCTGGTGGACGTCTCCATCCTGGCCACACCGGTGGACCTGGGCAGCGAGCGCCGAGTGTACGGGATTTATCGGGACATCACCCAGCAGAAGGCCACCGAGCTCCAGCTCCTGCATTCCCAGCGACTGGAGGCGGTGGGGCGTCTTGCCGGCGGCGTCGCCCACGACTTCAACAACATCCTCACCGTCATCCTGGGTCAGGCCCATTCCCTGCTGCACCAGGTGGAGGAGGAGCAGCTCCGGCAGGACCTGACCCAGATCGAGGCCGCTGCGAATCGGGCACGCCACCTCACCCGACAGCTCCTCACCTTCAGTCGTCGGGACGTGGTGTCTCTGGAAGCCGTGGACCTGGACGAGTTCATTGACGAAAGCCGGCAATTCCTGGAACGGGCCATCGGAGAGCAGGTGGCCCTGGTCACTGAGCTGGCTGGAGACCTACCCCCGGTGGAGGCAGATCCGAACCAGCTCCAGCAAGTGATCATGAACCTCCTGATCAACGCGCGCGACGCCATGCCGGACGGAGGACGGGTCGTGGTCCGGACCCGAACCTGTCGGCCGGAGGACATCCTCGGGGACGGAGGCGCTGCACTGGATCGCGATGGGAGCTCCTCAGACGCCGTCCTGCTGGAGGTGGAGGACTCGGGATCGGGCATGGCGGACCAGGAGGCGGCCCGGATCTTCGAGCCCTTCTTCACCACCAAGCCCCAGGGCACCGGCCTGGGGCTCAGCACCGTCTACGGGATCGTGGAGCGGCTCGGCGGTAAGATCGGGGTGGAGACGGCGGAGGGGGAGGGCACGGTCTTCCGGATCCACCTTCCGGCCATGGAAGCCGACGTGGAGGTCGCCACCAACGCCGAGGAGGCTCGCTCCGTGAGCGGGACGGAGGCCGTGGTCCCTCCTCTTTCCGGTCCACCACCGCGGGGGGTGATCCTCCTGGCCGATGACGACACTCCCGTCATGGAGATCGCCCGATCCATCCTGGAACGCCGCGGCTACCGGGTCCACTGTGCCGATTCCGGGTCGTCCGCCCTGGGCGTGGCACTGAACCTTGAGGGCCCTCCGGATCTCCTCCTCACCAACCTGGTGCTCCCCGGCATGACCGGCCCGGAGCTGGCGGAGAGGGTTCGAACACGCTGGCCGGGAGTGCCGACCCTCTTCATGACGGGGTACACCGAGGGCGGGTGGGCCCGAGAGTTCGAGATGCGGCCGGGAAGGACCCACGAGATCCTTCAGAAGCCCTTCGACCCCAACACTCTGGTCCGCAGGGTGAGAGAGGTCCTCGCTCACCGTTAGACGGCTGATCGACGCTCAGCCGTCGCCTGAAAAGAGCGCGTCAAGATCCTCGCTGAACTGTCCCTCCACCAGATACGAGAGGAGGGCAGCGACGGCTTCCGCCTGTCCCATCGTGGTAAAGCCCAGGGAATAGAGCACGTCTCCCTCCATGTCATCCTCGTCGGTAAGGCGGACGGCAGTGAGGCTCACCTCGTCACCCGATATGAGGCGAGACAGCACCGCGTCCGATGCCGGAAACCCGCCCTGGATCGGGCCCTCGACGTCCGCTTCGGCCGACCAGAACACCTGGCTGGGCGGATCGGAGAGATCGTCGAAGTGGAGGAGGTAGTGGGTCTCGTCGGCCAGGGGCCGGTCGATACCCAGGCTCACCACCAGCGCCGGCGCCATGACGAAGCGGGGGTTGTCCCACTCGAATCCCATGGCCTCCAGGTGAGCGTCGTATTCCGCCGCCTCCTCAGGGCTCACCTCCGAACGTTCCAGGAGGATGGGCTCAACGCCCAGGGCGAGTCGAACATTCCCCCGGCGGGCCACGGTGCCGGTACTGGCTCCGCCCAGCCCACCATCGGGTCGGGGACCGATGCCGGTGGGGTTGGTCCACGGACGCAGCTGCTCTACGTCCCAGAGGTCCTCGGCCACCTCCACGAAGCGGTACGTCCCGCCCACGTCTCCGTCCCCGGCCTCCCGGCAGACGGTGCTGGTGTCGCCGTCCTCGCAGGCTTCCAGCACGGCTTCCCGGACCAGAATCGCACCATCGCAGCTACCGAGGGCCCGGAAGAAGTCTTCGTCGTCGCCCAGGATCTCTTCCGCCTCCTCGCTGATCTCCCGGAAGGCCTCCTCGAGTTCCTCCTCGAGCTCCCCACGGAGCCGTCTCCGCTCCTCCA
>SLNQ01000320.1 GCA_007132965.1 Gemmatimonadota bacterium
AGCCGGTTCCCACGCTCGGGCACGTCGGTCCGACTCACCAGTCGGGCCAGTTCGATCCGCTCGTCATCTCCGATTCCGTCCAGGATGGCGATGGGCGCTCCGTAGCGGAGAAGGATCCGCTTGGCGTCAATGGTCACCGAATCACTCACGGCAGTCTCCCTAGGCTTGGGGCATCGATGGAGTGGAATTTCGCTCAGGGTAGTGAATATACACAGACCCAAGCTGTGGAAAAACATCCCGGGCTGCGGCCGGACTCGACGCACGCCCCTCGGCCCCCTACATTCCAGACACTCCAACCGCCCTGCGCCCAGACCCATCCCATGTCCGAGCCTCCTTCCCTCTCCCGTTCGGTGGAGGACTACCTCAAGGCCATCTATTCCGTGGAGGAGCGGGACGGGGCCGCCAGTACCAGCGCCATTGCCCGGGAACTCCGGATCCAGCCGGCCTCGGTAAGCGGAATGCTCAAGCGGCTGGCGGAATCCGGCTACGTGGAGTACGAGCGGTACCGGGGCGTGCACCTCACCGAAGACGGCATCCGCGAAGCCCTGCGGATCATCCGTCGGCACCGGATCCTGGAGACCTACCTGAGTCAGCGTCTGGGCTACTCCTGGGAGGACGTGCACGACGAGGCCGAGCGCCTCGAGCACGCCGCCTCCGACACGCTCATCGACCGCATGGCCGCCGCTCTGGAGCACCCCAGCCACGATCCCCACGGAGCCCCCATCCCCACCCGCGGCGGTGACGTCGAGGCCACCAGCCGCACCACGCTGGCCGAGGTGGAGCCCGGGAGCACGGTGCGGATCCGCGCCGTGCGGGACGACGATCCCGAACGCCTCCGCTACCTGGAGGCCCGGGGGCTGCTGCCCGGGGTGGTTCTCACCGTCGAGCAGCGCGCCCCCTTCAACGGCCCCATCTCGGTTCGCGTGAAGGAGGCCGCCGAAGGCATCCGGACCGTGGGCTACGACATGGCCACCCGGATCCGGGTGGCACCGCTGGCCCCCTGACCCTCATTCACCGGCGAGGTTCGTCGTTCCAGAGAAGGTGCTCGCCGCTTCGGGTTCCGTTCCGGATCCGCACCATGCGAATACGTCGGCTCACCCGGGGGATGCGCTCGCTCCGCTCCGGCAGGCTCGACCTGGAGCGCGGAGTGAACCGGTGACTCGTGAACTTCAACATTGCGAACCTCCCGCCTGAACGTTGGTCTCGACTCCGGGGCTCCTCCCCCGGCATCCCTCTCTACGAGTTCGAGATCGCCGAAGATTCAGCCCCCGTCCTCGGCCTGGCCACCGCGTCAGGTCCCTCGAGGCCGGCTCCCCGACACCGCCCGCGACGGAAGCACCGCCTCCCGCACCCGGGTGCCGTCACTGCGCAGGGCCCGGATCACCTCCTCCACGTGGTCCCGACCTCGGGTCTCCAGGTGCATGACGATCTCCACGTCTCCCACGGAGATGTCGGCGAAGGCCCGCTGGTGGGCCACTTCCAGGACGTTGGCTCCCTCCGCGGCCACCCGCTGGGTCAGCCGAGCCAGGGAACCGGGCCGATCACGGACGGTGAAGACGAGGCGGGCCATGCGACCGTCGTCCACCATCCCCCGATCGATGATACGGGAAAGGATGTTCACGTCGATGTTGCCCCCGCAGAGGAGCGCCACCACGGCCTCGTCCGGGGACACCGCCACCCGGCCCGTCAGGAGCGCGGCCAGGCTCGCTGCGCCGGCGCCCTCCACCACGCTCTTCTCCCGTTCCAGAAGGAGGAGGATGGCCCTGGCGATCTCCTCCTCCCCCACCACCACGATGTCGTCCACGTAACGCTCCACCAGGGGGAAGGTCACCTCGCCCAGCGCCTTCACCGCGATACCGTCGGCCAGCGTCTCCTGAGTCTCCACCTCCACGATCCGCCCGGCCTCCCGGGAGCGGGTGGCCGAGGGAGCGGCGTCCACCTCCACACCGATGACTCGGACCTCGGGTTTCAACGACTTGAGCCCCACGGCGACCCCCGAGATGATCCCTCCACCTCCGATGGGCACCACCACCACGTCCAGGTCGGGAAGCTGCTCCATGAGCTCCAGGGCAATGGTTCCCTGGCCCGCCACGATGAGTTCATCGTCGTACGCGTGGACCATGACCAGGTCCCTCTCCCGCTGCAGACGGCGCGACTCCTCGATGGCCTGGGAGAAGCGCTGCCCGTGGAGGATCACCTCAGCCCCGTGGCGTCGGGTGTTGCTCACCTTCACCAGGGGGGTGGGCTCGGGCATGAGGATGGTGGCGGGGATCCCCAGGCGGGTGGCGTGGAAGGCCACGGCCTGGGCGTGGTTTCCGGCGCTGGCGGCGATGACGCCCCGACGTCGTTCGTCGTCGGAGAGCTGGAGGAGCCGATTCAGGGCGCCCCGTTCCTTGAAGGAGCCGGTCCGGTGCAGGTTCTCGAACTTGAAGTGGA
Organism: Gemmatimonadota bacterium; assembly: GCA_007132965.1. Lineage (GTDB taxonomy): Bacteria > Gemmatimonadota > Gemmatimonadetes > Longimicrobiales > Gaopeijiaceae > PWLA01. Next base: position 2,437 of record SLNQ01000320.1, read on the forward strand.
GCCGGCCCGGGATCAGGTCGTCGAAGACCAGCGAGCGGGTGCACGGGGTGAGGACGATCTCACCCTGAACCCGCTCACGGGCAGCTTGGATGTCGTCCAGGGCAACCGGGCTCATGGGGACTCCGGAACCAGTGAGCGATGAAGGTGGCGAAGTCGCCATCCGTCGTCGGTGGGGACCAGCACCACCGTCTCGTGGAGCTGACGTCCGTCCATCTCCTGAACGGGGCCGGGCGCCTCCGGGTCAGCGACCCGGAGCACCAACCTCGAGACCACGACGGCCACGCCGCCAAGGAAGGAGACCCGCTGCGACTCCTCCTCCAGCTCGAGCCCCTGGGCCAGGACCGACCGGAGCTCCAGGAGGACCTCCCCCCGGGAGGCGTCGGCGGCGGCGGCGCCCACCAGATCGTCTACCAGGGTGGCGTCCCGGTCCACCAGCGCCAGGGCCAGGGAGAGATCACCCACGGCCATGGCCTCCCGGAAGGTCCGGAGCGCCCCCAGCGCGGCCTCCTCGGGCGGCAGGGCCGGAGCCACCACGCGTTCGGCCTCCCTGACCTCCGCGCTCTCCGTCTCCGCAACCTCCGCCTCGGCGGCGTTCTCTGCCCGCTTCTCGAAGGTGCAGGCTCCAGCCGTGCCGACCATGGCCGCGAGGGTGACGACGAAGAGGAACCCGCCCACACCCCCGGGCACCCCCTGGCGGCGACTCAGCTCTCGAACCCCAGGAGCGCCTCGAGCTCCTCCTCGGTGAGATCGTCGGCGGACCGGGTGCCGATCCCCCCCGCCTTCCGGGGGTGCTGGGGTCGATCGTCCTTCCGGGAGGCCAGGGACTCGCCGGAGTAGCCGTACTCGTCCAGTGCGATCCGTTCCAGTGACCGGCCCAGGCGGTGCTCGATGGACTTGAGGTGGCCCAGCTCGCCGGCGGTGACAAAGGTCACCGCGGTACCCGCCGATCCGGCGCGGCCGGTGCGGCCGATGCGGTGCACGTAGTCTTCCGGGTCCAGGGGCACGTCGTAGTTCACCACGTGGCTGATCCCCTCCACGTCCAGGCCCCGCTGCGCCACGTCGGTGGCCACCAGCACCCGGGTCTGGCCGTCGGAGAAGCGCTCCAGGGCGCGGATCCGCTGTCGCTGTTGCCGGTCGGAGTGCATGGCGTCGGTGACGATCCCCTCCCGACCCAGCCGGGCGCTCAGGGCGTCGGCTCCGGCCTTGGTCCGGGTAAAGACCAGGACCTGGTTCCAGCCGGTCTCGCCCAGGAGCTGCAGGAGCAACTCAGGCTTGTGCTGGGGCTTCACCATGTAGATCATCTCCTCGATGAGGTCGGCCACCGTTCCAGAGGGCGTGGCCTCGATCCAGGCGGGGTCGTCGGTGACCCGCAGCGCCAGGGCGTGCACCCCATTGGGCATAGTGGCGCTGAAGAGCATGGTCTGGCGATCCCGAGGGGCCTTCCGCAGCACCTCTTCGATCTGGGGTCGGAAGCCCATGTCCAGCATCCGGTCGGCCTCGTCCAGCACCAGCACCTTGACTCCGCTCAGGTCCACGTTCCCCCGAGCCAGGTGGTCGTTGAAGCGGCCCGGCGTGGCGGCAATGATCTCCCAGCCGCCCCGGAGCGCGGTGATCTGCGGCTCGTAGCCCACACCGCCCACCACGTCAGCCACCCGAAAGGTGCTTCCCTTGGCCAGGAGACGGGCGTCCTCGGCTACCTGCTGGGCCAGCTCCCGCGTGGGGCAGAGAACCAGGACCTGCAGTCCGGCCCCGGCCTCGACCCGCTCCAGGGCCGGGATCATGAAGGCACCGGTCTTTCCGGTCCCGGTCTGGGCCACGCCCACCATGTCGCGTCCTTCCATGGCAGGGGGAATCCCCTGGGCCTGGATGGGGGTGGGTCGGGTCCAGCCCTGGGCCTCGATGGCCGCCAGGCGGTCTTCTGAAATTCCCAGGCTCTCGAAGGTTCTATCGTCGTCCAAGTGTCGCTCCGTGCATAATGTCGGTTGATGAGGCGGGGACGTGCCGCCGGGACCCTCCCGACGTACGACCCCGCCCCTTATAGTTTAACGGTGCGGCTTCGTTCCGTTCGACATTGTGTATTTTCACCCCCTGTTGATCTCATGGCATCGTCTCAGAACGACTCGTTTCGCGTCCTCTTCGTCTGCCTCGGCAACATCTGCCGGTCGCCTCTGGCCGAGGGTGTGTTCCGGCACCTGGTTCGAGACGAGGGACTCGAGGATCGCTTCGAAGCGGACTCTGCCGGCACCGGCGCCTGGCACGTAGGCGAGGACCCGGATCCCCGCTCTCAGTCCGTGGCCGACAAGCACGGTATCAGCCTGCAGGGACCGGCCCGGCAGGTGGAGCCCGCCGATTTCGTCCGCTTCGACCTGGTGCTGGCCATGGACGAAGACAACCTCCGCAACCTGGACTCGCTGCGTGACGGCAACGCCTCCGCCGACCTCCGCCGCCTCCGGGAGTTTGATCCCGAGGCGGAGGGCGACCTGGACGTGCCCGACCCCTACTACGGCGGTCCCCGGGGCTTCGACCGGGTCTACGAGATGGTGGAGCGCTCCTGTCGCACCCTCCTGGACGAACTCACGTCGGAGGCCGGTTGACCCTCCCCGGACTTCCCCCTGAGGTGGCCTCCCAGGTGGAGGAGGTCCTGGGGCCCCTGGAGTCGCTGGAGCGCGTAGGAGGTGGGTGCACCCATCCCGCCGGAAGACTCCGGACCCACCACGGCGCCGCCGCATTCCTCAAGTGGTCCGCCGAGACCGGCCCTGCGGGGTTCGGGGTGGAGGCCCGAGGGCTCGAGGCCCTGGCCGCCCGGGGCGGGGTGCCGGTTCCCCGGGTCCTGGGGGTGCAGGACGGCACGGACCACATTCCGGGCTGGCTCCTCCTGGAATGGATCGAGCCCGGAAGCGCCGGTCCCGAGACGGCCCGGAAGCTGGGAGGGGGGCTGGCCCACCTGCACCGCCCCCTGGGGCCCGACGACCACTGGCCGGCCCATCCGGGGTGGGAGGAGGACGGCTGGATCGCCACCCTTCCCCAGCCGAATCCCGACGGCCTGGACTGGCCTGGTTTCTGGGCCCGGGCCCGCATCGAACCGCAGTGGAGGAGGGCCCGCGAGGCGGGTGCCTTCCCCCGGGCCGAAGACGGGGCCATGGACAGGCTGCTGGCACGGATGGACGAGGCGCTGGACGGGTGGGAGGCGGACGGCATCTGCCTCCTCCACGGCGACCTCTGGAGCGGAAACGTGCACGTGGCCCGGAGCGGCACGCCCCACCTGGTGGATCCGGCGGTCTACCGGGGTCATCGGGAGGTGGACCTGGCCATGCTGGAGCTCTTCGGCGGGTTCGGCGACCCGTTCCATGCCGCATACCGGGAGGCGGCTCCCTTGGCCCCGGGGCATCGCCGACGCCGCGACGTCTACCAGCTCTACCCCCTGCTGGTGCACGTGAACCTCTTCGGCGGCGGCTACACCGACCGGGCGCTTTCCGCCCTCACCGGCGCGCTGGCGGGTTTTTAGCGCTCCTCCGCCAGCCGGCGAACGGCCTCCTCCAGGAGCTCGTCGGAGGTGGCGTAGCTGAGACGCACGTAGCGATCATCCCCAAAGGCCACTCCCGGCACCAGGGCCACCCCGGTGTCTTCCAGCACCCGAGAGCACCATCCCTGCGAATCCGTCACCGCATCGTCGAACTCGGCGTCCACCCGCACGAAGAGGTAGAAGGCCCCCTGGGGCTCCACGAATGACAGGTGAGGAAGCCGCTCCCGGAGGCGAGCCACCACCAGGTCCCGGCGGCGGCGGAAGGCGGTGACCATCTCGCCGATAGCCTGGCGAGCCCGATCCCCCCTGGTGAGGGCCTCCAGAGCCGCGAGCTGAGACGGGGTAGCGGCGTTGGAGGTGGTGTGGCTCTGCATGGCGGCCAGCTTTCCGGCCAGCTCCGGGGCCGTCACCGCATAGCCGATGCGCCACCCCGTCATGGCAAAGCACTTGGACACCCCGTCGATGACCACGTGGGGGCCCACCTGGTCCGGCGGGAGATCCATGAGACCCGGCGCCCCGGACACGTCCTCGCCGCCGTCGGTACCGTCAGCTCCGAACACGATCCACCGGTAGATTTCGTCGGAGATGAGCCAGATCCCTCGCTCCCGGGCCCACCCCACCACCGCCGCCAGCTCGTCGCGACTGTAGACGGCACCGGTGGGGTTCGAGGGCGAACAGATGATGAGTCCGCGGGTGTGTTCCGTGACGGCGGCATCCAGGTCGGCGGGGGTGAGCCGGAAGCCTCGCTCCTCGGCGCCGGACACGAAGACGGGTTCGGCCCGGGCCAGCCCCACGATCTGCGGGTAGCTGGTCCAATAGGGGGTGGCCACCAGGACCTCGTCACCGGGCCCGAAGAGGGTAAAGCAGGCGTTGAAGAGGGCCTGCTTGGCCCCCGACGTGACCACCACGCCCTCGGCTTCGAGCTCCCACGGCGAGGCGGCCCGGCGCTCCAGGTCCCGGGCCACCGCCTCCCGCAACTCGGGCAAGCCCGGGGCCGGCGTGTAGCCGGTCCGTCCGTCACGGATGCCGGCCACCGCCGCATCGGAGATCCACTCGGGTGTGGGAAAGTCCGGCTCTCCTGCGCTCAGGTCGATGATGTCCCGGCCCTCGGCGCGAAGACGCTTGGCCAGGGTGCTCACGGCAATGGTGGCCGATGGACGGAGGCGCTGGACGTTGGGGCTGAGTTCCACGGGGACTTCCCTGGGGTTCGGGTCAATGCGGAGGACGGGTGAATCCGGGTGGGCAATATCTCGCCCCGCAACCACCGGGAGCAAGTCGGTGGGCCTCGCCGGAGCTTGATCCGCCCACCCCGCAGGGTCCACATTGTCCCTCCATGCAGACACCGAACAATGAGATCATCTTCGCCTTCGACTTCGTGGACCCGGGTTCGTACCTGGTGGCGGAGCTGTTGCACCGCCGGCTGCCCGCCGGGCTGGAGGGCGAGGCGCCATCGGTCCGGCTCCTTCCCCTGGAGCTGAAGACTCCACCCGATCCCCTGGTCTCGTCGTCGGACGAGGGCTGGCAAGCCATGCACCAGGCGCTGGCCGAGGTGGCCCGATCGGTGGAGATTCCCTTCGCACCCCCCGCCTTCGTACCCTGGACCCGGAAGGCGCACGAGCTGGCCCTGCACGCCCGGGAGAAGGCAGGCGAGGCGGAAGAAGCGCCGGCGGTGCCCATAGACCTCCGGCTCTTCCGGGCCCGCTTCGCCGAGGGCCGGGACCTGGGTCGGGTGGACGTGCTGGTGGAGGTGGCCCATGAGGCCGGATTGGACCCTGCCGAGGTCCGCACCGTACTGGGAGTGGACCGGTTCGATCCGGCGGTGCGGGAGGCCCGCAGCGAGGCCCTGGAGCTGGGCATCCGGGGCGTACCCACCCTCATCCACGGTCCTCGACGGCTGGAGGGCTTCCGTACGACCGAAGAGTTGGAGACCTTCCTGTCGGAAGGGGGTGTCCAAACCACCGATGCCACACAACGGAGCGAATAGCATGGCGGGATACGTTCGAAAGACGGTGAAGCGACCCAGCGAGGTGCTGGAGAAGGCCGAGGAGGTGCTCCCCGAGCGCATCGGCCTCTCCCGGACCAAGGCGTCCGGGCACAGCGCCACCTATACCGGCAAGGAGGGGACGGTGTCGCTGCACGCCCATCCCCACTCCTCCTACACCGAGGTGGTGGCCGAGACGGACCAGCTTAGAACTTCGCGCATGGACTACGAGATCCAGAAGTTCCTGAACCGGCTCCCCTACGAAGCCGGTGACCGGGGCGGGCCCGGTGCGGGGGATCCGAGCTGATGGCCTCCTTCGAAGATCTGGGTCTGGGCCCCGAGCTGGTAGAGGCCCTTCTGGCCGAGGGGATCGAGGAGCCTTCTCCCCTCCAGTCGGACGCGATTCCCGTCCTCCGCAGGGGCAACCCGGCCGTTCTCCGGGCAGGTCCCGGGGCGGGGGCCATGGTGGCCTGGGGCACTGCGCTCCTTGATCGGCTGGAGCCCGGCGAGGGACAGCCGGTGGCGGTGATCCTGGTGCCCAGCCGCGACGTGGCCGCCCGGGTGGCCCGATCCATGGGACGCCTGGCCATGGGCTCGCCCCTCCGGTGCGCGGCGCTGGCGTCGGGGTTCGCCCTGCCGGAGCACGCGGATCTCCTGGTGGCGACGCCCTCAGACATGGAGCGGGCCATCCGAAGCGCCGAGGTGAAGCTGGACCGGGTCCGGGCCCTGGTGCTGGATGGCGCAGGCCCTCTCCTGGAGGGGACCGACCGCACGGGGGTGATCCTGGAGGCCCTGGATGCCACCGAGCTGCAGGGGATCGTGGTGGCCGAGCCCATCACCCCCACCGTTCGCCAGTGGGTGAACGAGCACCTCCGACGGGCGGTTTTCCTCCCGGCCGAGGCGGCAGGGGCGGATCGGGCCGAGGCTCCGGTGCAGCGGGGGGTCCTGGGCCTGCGGATGGTGAAGGAGTCGGCAGCCCACCGCCAGGTGGTCTCCACGGTGGCCCGGCTCCTGGACGAATCCATCCACCACGTGCTTCTCTTCTTCCGCTCCGAGGACCGGGCCGCCGACGCCGCCGACCTGCTGGGGCTCCACGGATACCTGGCGGGCAGCCCCGGTGACCCTGCCACCCCGGTCTGGTTGGGGCTCGACCCCCTGGCCGACCGACAGGAGGTGGAGGCCTCCACCATCGACCCTGAGCGGGTAGCCACGGTCTCGCTGGACCCACCGCTGGAGGTGGACATCCTGGACCGCCGCCACGGCGGTCGTACCGGACGTGACGTCTGCGTGGCCACCCCCCGGGAACTCCCCCATCTCCGACGCATTGCCAGGGAGGCCGGCTACCGCCTGGAGGAGCTTCCCGAACCCAGCCCGCCCCCCGCCGACGAGGTGGAGACCTTCCGGACCGAGCTGGAGCGGACGCTGGAGGAAGAGGACCTGGGGGCCTACATGGCCCTCCTGGATCCGCTCCTGGAGCGATGGACCGGGGCCGAGGTAGCCGCTGGACTGGCGGCGATGTTGCGGCGGAGCGGCGGCGGGGACGCCCGGGCCGGGGCCGGCGTGACGGCACGGGGCGATGCAGCCCCTCCTCCCGCGTGGACCCGACTCTTCTTGAGCGTGGGAAGCCGCGACGGGGCGGGCCCCGGTGACCTGCTGGGCGCCATCACCGGCGAAGCGGGTCTCAAGGGAGACCAGGTGGGTCGGATCGACGTGAAGGACACCTACACGCGGGTTGAAGTCCAGGCCGCCCACGCGCCACAGGTCATCGAGGCGCTGAACGGCACCTCCATCAGGGGACGAAGCGTGCGGGTGGACTACGACCGGGGCGGCACGCCGGGCGGCCGGGGGCGGTAGGAAGCCGAGAGACTCAAACGACCGAGGGGCCGCACCTCGAACGCAAGTGCGGCCCCTCGTGAGGACCCGGGTCCGGAACGCCCGGGGCCTGCTATAACCCGTGCGGTGGTTACTTCACGGCGTCCTTAAGCCCCTTGCCCGCCCGGAAGCCGGGGGTCTTGGTGGCCTTGATCTTGATGGTCTCGCCGGTGCGGGGGTTCCGACCGGTCCGGGCCTTCCGGTGCTTGGTCTCGAAGGTGCCGAAACCGGTGATCTGCACCCGCTCTTCCTTCTTCAGGGACTTGGCGATGATGCCGTCATCGGTGTCGAACAGGGCGTCGATGGCCTTTCCAGAGTCGGCCTTCGTCATGCCGGTGGCGTCAGCCAGGGCATCCACGAGCTCGGATTTGTTCATCAGGGACACTCCTCAATTGGGTGGTATTGGGATGGAGAACGCAAGCGGCCCCGACGTCCAGAACCGCATACGAGCCTGCGGGTACTGCTTCGGCGCCTCCGGAAGGCGAACCGAAGTCCACCGGCGCCGTTTCCGTCTTCGGCCGGCTCGACGAAACGAGTCGACCATCACAAGTTGAGTCAACGGTAAGAGACGCTTCGGGGGGCGTCAAGAGACTTGACCCGGCAAACTCCGCATGTTTACTGGCTTCTGGCCGGTTGATCGCGCTCGGAACCGAAGGACCGGCGGCCTCGTTCCCCATCCGGAGCCGCCTCTCCGCACCAGCGGGCATAAGGACCGCAAACCGCTGTCTGACATACATATACAGATCGCCACCCAGACGACCCGCAACCTCTCAGAAGGCTTCACCCTCGAGCCGGCCCCACATCCACGTGACAAACCATCCCAGCAGTACGATGAGCGCCACCGGCACCGCCACGATGCTCAGCGCCACCGCCAACAGCACGATGGGGATCAAGATGGGGAGCAGAAGCGGCAGGATCACGCTTCCGATGACATGCAGCGCCAGGAGGACCAGGAGGCCCACGCCGAGCAGCTTGAGCAGGGTGATCATGGGGGTGTCTCCTTTCTATGGGGGAGGCGCCGCCGGAAATCGACGCCGGGACGTTTTGAGTTCGGGCCCAACGGCCCGGTCCAACCCACCCTACGAGACGTCTGCGTGGCGGGTTTCACACCCATGAGCGACCGTCCCGTCTTCACCCGCACCGAGCTGGCTGAGCTCGCAGGCGCCCGGAAGCGGGGCGAGGAGTTGGAGTGCCCCCGCTGCCGCCTCCCGCTGGAGGCCCGGACCGTTCCCCGCCCCCCGGCCGTCTCCTACGTACGACGCCGGACCTGGTATCTGTGCCCCCGCTGCGGCCGGAGCGCGGTGCTGGACGACTGACGCCGGCCGTCTCGAGGCGTTACCTTCTCGCAACTTCGAATCGCCTCCGCCATCCCCCTTGCCCGTATCCACCGTGCCGGTGCCTTCGTCCCCCTCCGACCCCCGCCCCGTCCTGGGCTGGCGGGAATGGATTTCCCTGCCGGGCCTCGGCGTGCCGTGGATCAAGGCCAAGGTGGACACCGGTGCCCGCTCCTCGGCCCTCCACGTCACCGAGGTCGAGGCGGTGGACTCCGAGACCGTCCGCTTCCGCGTGCATCCGCACCAGCGGCGAACCGACGGATCGGTGGTGGGCCGGGCCCGCCTGGTGGATCACCGCAGCGTGCGCAGCTCCAGCGGGGTCGCAGAGGAGCGGCCGGTGGTGGAGCTGGAGGTGGCGGTGGGCGGCCTCCGGTGGCCCGTGGAGGTGACCCTCACCCGGCGCGACGACATGGGCTTCCGGATGCTCCTGGGGCGCACCGCCGTCCGGGGCCGCTTCCTGGTGGATCCCGGAGGCTCGTACCTGCAACGCCATCCCCCTACCCCGAAACGCGACCCGTGAAGATCGGCATCCTCTCCCGCAAGGCTTCCCTCTACTCCACCCGCCGCCTCCGGGAGGCGGCCGAGGCCCGGGGTCACGACGTGCGAGTTGTGAACTACTTGCGCTGTTACATGGACATCACCGCCGAGCGCCCCTCGGTCATCTACCACGACTACCTGCAGGGCGAGGGCCTCCCGGAGGAGGAGCTGAGCCTGGATGCGGTGGTCCCCCGGATCGGCGCCTCCTACACCTACTACGGCACGGCGGTGGTGCGGCAGTTCGAGATGATGGGGGTCTTCAGCGTAAACGAATCCCAGGCCATCACCCGGTCCCGGGACAAGCTGCGGTCGCTCCAGATCCTCTCCCGGGCCGGGGTGGAGCTCCCCACCACCACCTTCGCCCACTCCACCCGCCACACGAAGGGGCTGATCCAGCGCGTGGGGGGGCCGCCGGTCATCGTGAAGCTCCTGGAGGGGACCCAGGGGCTGGGGGTGGTCCTGGCCGAGACCCGCAAGGCCGCCGAGTCGGTCATCGGCGCCTTTCGCCAGCTCGACGCCAACATCCTGGTGCAGGAGTACATCGAGGAGGCCGGGGGCGACGACCTTCGGGCGCTGGTCATCGGGGGCGAGGTGGTGGCCGCCATGATCCGTCGGGCGGCGCCGGGAGAGTTCCGGGCCAACCTCCACCGGGGCGGCACGGCCGAGGGGATCGAACTGACCCCCGAGGAAAACCGCACCGCGGTGCAGGCCGCCGAGGCCATGGGGCTGGACGTGGCCGGCGTGGACATGCTGCGGTCCAGCCGGGGACCGGTGGTCATCGAGGTGAACTCCTCGCCGGGCCTGGAGGGCGTGGAGGCCGCCTCGGGGGTGGACGTGGCCGACCGGATCGTCCACTTCATCGAGCGTGAGGCCGGCGGGGGTCCGGGGGGACGCGGCCGGAGCGCGTCTCGAACGACGGTGCGGGCGTGAGCGAGGTGCGGCCGGCGCGGGTGGCCGGGGCCACCATCGCCCCCGGCACCCGGGAACGCCTCGAGCTGCCCACGGTGCGGCTGGCCACCGGGAGCCAGCTCAGCCTTCCCCTGGAGGTTCTCCACGGCACGCGTCCGGGTCCCCGGCTCTGGCTCAGCGCCGCCGTCCACGGCGACGAGGTGAACGGGATCGAGATCATCCGGCAGGTGCTGGGCGAGCTCTCGCCGGGCCGCATGGCCGGGACACTGGTGGCCGCCCCTATCGTGAACGTGCAGGGATTCATGTCCGAGTCCCGCTACCTCCCCGACCGTCGGGACCTGAACCGGTCCTTTCCGGGGTCGGCTCGGGGCTCCATGGCCTCCCAGCTGGCCCGTCTCTTCATGCGGGAGGTGGTGGAGGGGTCCACCCACGGCATCGACCTCCACTCGGGAACCGACGCCCGGACGAACCACCCCCAGGTCCGGGCCGACCTCACCGACCCGGACACCCTGGAGCTGGCCCGGGCCTTTCACGCCCCCATCCTGATCCACGCCGCCGTGCGGGACGGCTCGCTGCGCGCCGCCGCCACCGCCCGGGGGACGAAGGTGCTGGTCTACGAGGGCGGCGAGGCCCACCGCTTCAACACCGACGCCATCGAGACGGGCGCGGCAGGCGTGCTCCGGGTCATGAAGGCGTTGGGGATGCGCCGCACGGCCCCCGACGCCCCTCCAGAGCCGCCCCTGCGCTCCCGGAATACCGCCTGGGTGCGGGCTGGCCGCAGCGGACTCGTCCGGATCCTGGTGACGCCGGGACAGACGGTGGAGAAGGGTCAGCGCATCGGGGTCATCAAGGACGCCTTCGGCGACCGCATCCTGCAGGTGAAGGCCTCCCGGGCCGGGATGGTCATCGGGCTCACCCGTCAGCCCAACGTGAACCGCGGCGACGCCCTGGTCCACATCGCGTCGCTGGAGAAGACCCCACCGATGGAGAACGACTCACCGACGGACGGCCCGCCCGTCAGCCCGCCAGATCCGGGAGCCAGCCCTGGAAGTGCCCCACCAGGATGAGGAGGGCCAGCCCCCACACGTAGTACGAGAAGAAGCGGAAGCGGGCCCGGTAGAGGAGCCGGAGCACCAGTGCCAGCGCGCCGATTCCCACCACCGCCGCCGCCACGAACCCCGCCGCCAGGGGCAGGAGGCCCACGTCCACCGTGCCTCCCAGCCCCCACACCTCCACGGCCTGCAGGAGCGAGGCCCCCATGATGGTGGGAAAGGCGATGAAGAAGGAGTACTCGGCGGCCCAGCGGCGCTTCATCCCGGCAAAGAGCCCGAAGGCGATGGTGGTGCCGCTCCGGGACAGCCCGGGAAGCAGCGCCAGTCCCTGGGCCACCCCCACCACCGTGGCCGTCCCGGGTCCGATGTCGGTCAGGCGCCGCTTGCGCCGGGGGAGCACGTCGGTCCAGTAGAGGAGGATCCCGGTGACGGTGAGGGTACCGGCAATGAAGACGGGGCGGGCGAAGACGGTCTCGAAGGTCTCCTTCAACGGGAATCCGATGGCCCCCGTAACCGCCACCGAGAAGATCCCCAGGAGGGCCAGCCGGAGGGTGAGTCGCTCCCGGGCGCCCTCCTGTCCAGGGGCCCGGAATCCCGTCCGCAGGCCCCGCCAGAGCCGCATGATGAAGAAGGCCAGGCTGCTGCGGAAGATGACGGCCATGGAGACCAGCGTGCCCAGGTGGACCACCAGGTCGAAGAGGATCATCTCCGGGGAGTCGGGAGAAGGCATCTCCGATCCTCGCTGGATGAGCCAGTGCTGGGCCAGCACCAGGTGGCTGGTGGAGCTCACCGGAAAGAACATGAAGATGCCCTGGATGATCCCCAGGACGATGGCCTCGAGTACCGTCACGTGATGTCCGTTGATCTGGGTTGGGTGGCTGGGTGTGGCCTCTCGACTGCCATCGCCTACTGCGAGCGCCGTGCCACCGATTCGACGTCGAGCCGTCCCCGGCTCCGGGCCCGAGGACCGGTGAGGCGGGCCTCGTCATCGGCGGTGGGCTCGGGCGGCCGCCGGGTGTGCCAGTCGGTGCGCGCCTGGTAGGCGGCGGCCACCGAGAGGAGCCGCTCCTCGCCGAAGGGACCCGCGCCCAGGAGGATGCCCCGGGGGCGCGGATGCTCCTCGTCTTCTTCCCGCATCCCGATGGGCAGAGCGGCCAGAGGGAGCCCGATCATGTCGAAGGGCACGTGCCCGGTCTGTACCACCACGTCGCACTTCGCCAGGAGCTCATCCACCGCCAGCCTGAGGAGGGCCAGCTTGGCCCGCTGTCCCTTCAGGTACTCGTCGCCGGAGATGAAGAGCCCGTTGATCCACGACGAGAGGCTCACCCCGAAGAGCCGCACGTCGTCCTTCAGGTACTCCAGGAAGGGCTCGCTCCGCTCGGGGAGCCGCACCGCGTTGAAGGTGCCGGATGCAAGCTCGCTCCAGCGCTCCGGCAGCTCAACCTCTACCAGATCGGCCCCCGCCTCTTCCATGGTCCGGAGGAAGGCGCGCCGCTGCCGGGCCTCCTCTCCGTCGCCGTCGGCCCAGCCGGCCAGGACCCCGATCCGTGTGGGCCAACGCAGGCCCGGGCCGCCGGATTCCTCCACCGGGGTGGCCGCCGTCAGGAAGTCGCCCACCGGCGGCAGCCCCTGGGTGCGGGGGTCCCGGGGGTCGGGGCCGGCCATGGCCTGCAGCAGTAGCGCCGCATCCCGGGCGTCCCGGGCCAGGGGGCCCGGGTGGTCCCGGGTGTAGGTGAGGGGGATGACCCCGTAGAGGGAGACCCGTCCCATGGTGGGCTTGAGCCCGGTAAGCCCCTGGGCCAGCGAGGGCACGGTAATGGAGCCGCCGGTCTGGGTTCCGATGGAGGAGGCGGCCATCCGCGCCGCCACCGCCGTGGCCGAGCCCGAGGAGGAGCCGCCGGGGCTGATCCGGGGTTCGCCGGGGGCCCAGGCGTTTACGGTGGTGACCTCGCCATCGGGGGTCAGGGCCCGGGTGGTGGCCAGGGGGCCCATCTGGGTCTTCCCCAGGAGGATCCCCCCCGCCTGCTCCAGTCGGTGGACCGCCGTGGCGCTGAAGTCGGGGACGAAGTCGCGGAAGATGTGGGAGTTGGCGGTGGTGGGCACGCCGGCGGTGTAGTAGTTGTCCTTGATGGCCAGCGGAATCCCGTGGAGGAGCCCCTGGGGCTCCCCGTCGTCCAGGGCCGCAGCCCGCCGGAGCCCGTCCTCATCCAGGAGGTGGTTGAAGGCCATGTAGACCTGGTCCCAGCGCCGGATCCGGGCCAGGTGGGCCTCCAGGAACTCGGTGGCCGCCAGCTCGCCGTCCCGGATGAGGGTCCCGGCCTGCCACGCGGTGAGCTCGGCGGGGTCGGCGTAGCCGGGGCGAGAGAGGTCGGGACGCGGGGCGTCCCGGAAGAAGGCCCGGGCGCCCTCCACGGCCTCGGGGGGCGGAGGCGCCGGCCCCGCCTCCCGGGGCAGGGTGCAGCCGCCAGCGGCGGCAACGGCGGCCAGCGCACCCATCCGGGCGACGAAGTCCCGACGGTCTACCAGGAGGTCGGAAGGTCCTTCAGCCGAGACGTCGCTCATGGAGCGTCCTCCTCCGGACGTCCGGAGCCGCCGGCGGCGGGAGCAGGTCTGCCTTCCTCCATGGCCACCTGCCGCACCGCGGGGAGGTGGGCCGGATACATGGAGGGGGGAACCTCCTGCGGGTCCAGGGAATAGTCGGAGAGGGCCGGAACGGTCTGCTCCAGGACCCGTCGGGCTGAGCGGAGCACCCGGAGCTGGTCGGCCGGGGCGTCCGGGTCGTCTTCCGGAAGCACGCTCAGGTCGATGCCGATGAGGGCCAGGCGGGTTCGGATGTAGTCGTCCAGCTCTTCCCGGCTGGGTGGGCGCCGGCGCATGGGTCCTCCGGAGGTCGGGGTCGCGTTCGCAACGCGGGAATCAGAGTGGGCGGTATGGTACAGCGCCTACGGCTCCGGGGCCAGAATGAGCGCCATCGAAGGCGGGGCCCTGATCCCACGAGCCCCCTCCACTTCACCACCTTTGCCGACTCGCCATTGGATCCCGTCACTCACACGCTTTTCGGTAGCTCCCTGGCCGCGGCCGGGCTCCGGCGCACCACGGCGCTGGCGGCACCCACCCTCATCGTGGCCGCCAACGCCCCCGACGTGGACGTGATCACGCTGGCGGTGGGTCCCTACACCTCGCTGGCCCTTCGGCGGGGACTCACCCACGGGCTTCCGGCTCTCGTGGTCCTCCCCCTGGTGGTGGCCGGCGCCATGCTCATGTGGGACCGGTGGATCCGCATACGCCGCCGGCCCGACGCCTCGCCCGCCCGGGCCGGCCCGCTGCTGGGGCTGGCGGCGCTGGGCGTCTGGAGCCACCCGATCCTGGACTGGCTCAATACCTACGGAATGCGGTGGCTCCTCCCCTTCGACGGGCGATGGAGCTACGGCGACGCCGTCTTCATCGTGGATCCCTGGCTCTGGCTCCTTCTGGGGGGCGCCAGCTTCATGGCCTACTCGGCCACCCGACGGGCCCGCATTTTGTGGGGCGTGCTGGCGGCGGTGCTCTCGCTTCCGGTGCTGGTGGTGGAAGGGCTGCCGGGGTGGACCCGGGTGCTCTGGGTGGCGGGGATCGCGGGGATCGTTGCGCTCCGGTACTGGGGTCGATCCGGGGGGCCGGTGGTCGTCGATCCGGTACCGGCTGCGCGCGGTGGCGGCACTCCGGCTCGCCGGCTCCCCGGGACGCCGGGCTCCCGGCTGCTTCTGGTGGTGGCCGTTCTCTACGTGGTGGCCATGGTGGGCCAGACCCAGGCCGCCCAGGCCCTGGTAGCGGGTGAAGCGGAGGCCCGGGGGTTGGGCCCCGTCACCGACGTCATGGTGGGGCCGGTGCCCGCCGATCCGCTGGCCGGACAGGTCATCGTGAAGACGGACGAGGCCTACTGGACCGGCGACTTCCGCTGGACCGACGCCCCGAGGGTGAAGTGGGCCGACGCCCCCCTGCCCCGTCTCCACCGGAGCCCGGAGGTGATCCAGGCCGCCCGTTCCCACCCCGAGGCCGTGCGCTACCTCACCTGGGCCCGCTTCCCCCTGTTCGAGGTCGAGGACAAGGGAGAGCGCGAGGGATGGCGGGTGCGAATCCGGGACGTGCGGTACCTGGGCCGGGGCGCCGGCGGGCTCGGGGGCATCGAGGTGCGGGTCTCTCCGGAGCTGGAGGCGATGGAGGCGGGACCCGTGGGCGGGGGCGGCGCGTCCGCCGGTGGCGCCGCGCGGCACACCCTCCTCCGGCCCGGGGTGGCCGAGGCGGCACCGATGGCCGGGGCAGCGCCCATGACCGGGGCCGTGCCCACGGCCAAGCCGGCGCCAGTGCCTCCAGCAGCGCCGGCGTCCACAGCGACGCCCGTGGCCGACTCCGCCCTCCACGCCGCCACCTTCGACACCGTCTGGACGCGGATCCGGGACACCCACTACGACCCGGACCTCCGGGGACTGGACTGGGCGGGGCTCCGGGACGAGCTCCGGCCCCGGGCGGCGGCGGCGGAGGACGACGAGGCGCTTCGAGAGGTACTCCGGGAGCTCCTGGGCCACCTGGGCGACTCCCACTTCGTGGTGCTCCCGTCGGGAAGCCGCGATCCGGCGGCGGTGGGGGGCGGTGGAGGCGTCCCGGGCCTGGCGGTGCGCTGGGTGGATGAGGTCGCCCTCGTCACCCGGGTCCGGGAGGGGGGCCCCGCCTACGAGGCGGGTCTCCGCCCGGGCCACCTCCTGCTGGCGGTGGACGACACGCCGGTGGAGGAGGTGCTCGACGAGTACCTGGCTGGGCTGCCGGTGGCGGCCGACGACCCCGCCCGGGATCCCGCCGAGGATCGCGCCCAGGACCCAACCCAGGACCCAACCCCCGCCGCCCGATCCGGCCTTCCACCCTCGTGGGCCGACGCCCTCCTGGCCGGATGGCTTCAGGGCGAGCCCGGTCAGGAGCGGGAGGTGCGCTTCCTGGATGAAGCCCACCGGGTGCGGAGCGAGATCCTCCGGCTGGAGGCGCCACCGGGCCAGGTGGTCCGCTTCGGCAACCTTCCCCCCTTCAACCTGGACGTGGAGGACCGCCCGCTGCGACTGGCCGACGGAGGGGAGGCGGGCCTCATCCGCTTCACCGGTTGGTTTCCGCAGATCGTGCCGGAGGTGGCGGCGGCGGTGGACCGGTACCGGGAGGCCTGCGGCATCGTCCTGGATCTCCGGGGCAACCCCGGCGGCGTAGCGGGACTGGTCATGGGCATCGGCGGCCACTTCCTGGACGAACGGGTGGATCTGGGGACCATGCGGACCCGGGAAACGGAGCTCCGATTCGTGGTGAATCCCCAGCGGATCGGACCCGACGGTACCCGGGTACGGCCCTTCCATGGCCCCCTGGCCATCCTGGTAGACGGCGGCTCGGCCAGCACCTCCGAGCTCTTCGCCGGCGGCATGCAGGCGGTGGGGCGGGCCCGCGTCTTCGGGGAGCCCACTGCGGGCCAGGTGCTCCCGGCCGCGCTGGCCGACCTCCCCAACGGCGACCGGCTCATGTACGCCGTGGCGGACTTCGCCGCACCCGACGGAAGCCGTCTCGAGGGCCGCGGGGTAGAACCCGACGAACTGATCCTACCCTCCCGGGCCGCTCTCCTGGCCGAGGACGACCCGGTGCTGGCCCGGGCCTTGGAGTGGATCGTCCGAACCTCCAATTCCAACGAGAACCCCCTTCCATGAAGACGAAAGCCCTGACTCCCGTGGCGGTGCTGCTCCTGCTGCTGGCCCCGGAACTTTCCCTCGCCGCCCAGGACGCCCGAGATCTCCCCGACGCCGACGAACTCATCGCCCGCTACGTGGAGGCCATCGGGGGCCGGGACGCCCACGCCGATCCCACCTCGATTCGGACCTCGGGCACCATGTCGATCCCCGGCATGGGCCTCGAAGGCGAGTTCGAGCTGATCCAGATTCCGGACGTAGGCTCCCGCATGAACTCCGCGATGCCGGGGCTGGGGGAGATCATGGCGGGCTTCGACGGCGAGGTGGGCTGGTCGCTGAACCCCATGGCGGGCCCGCAGCTCATGGAAGGGGCCGAACTGGAGCACATGGAGGAACGCTCCCGCCTGGCCGCCACCCTCCGGGACCCGGAGCTGGTCCTGGAGCGGGAGACGGTGGACGAGGTGGAGGTGGACGACCGGCCCTGCTACCGGGTCCGCCTGGCCTGGGCCTCGGGGCGCGAGAGCTACGACTGCTACTCGGTGGAGACCGGGCGTCTCGTTCGCTCGGAGGACGTGCAGGTGAGCGAGATGGGCGAGATTCCCACCGTCACCGACTTCAGCGACTACCAGGAGTTCCACGGCATGCTGCTTCCCACCCGGATCGTGCAGCGGACCATGGGCATGGAGCAGGTGATGGAGATCACCTCGGTGACGGTGGATGACGCCGACGCCGAGGACCTGGCCCCCCCGGCCCAGATCCGCACCCTGCTGGAGGGCTGAGGCCCCCCACGCTGAGCGTTGCACTCCGCCTGGGTCGGATGCGGGGGCGCAGTGCCCGGTGCCGGCACCGGGCCATGTTTCATCTTGAAACAAGCGTTTCACCATGAAACATCCCGGATGGGGTCCGCAAAGATCCCCTTAAGGATACAGCCGGATTCCCTGCCACTCCGGCCCAGACCCATTCCCACCGCGCCCACTCCCACTGCCTCCCTCGAAGGCCAGCGCTACGGCCGTCGAGGAAACGGAAGGCGGTGGTCCAAACGTCCAGGATGAAGCGCGAGTCCCGGAAGAAGACGAGGCCCTGCACGAAGAAGGAGCCCGGGCGGCCGTCCCAGATCCCCATGCGCGAGACCCAAGTTTCCGGGCTTTTCCCCTTGACAACTTTGAGGCCCCGCAGTGGGTGAAGGCCGAGATGCCTTTCAAACGCCGCGCTGGAGACGCTCCAGGGCGTCCCTGACGGTATTCGGTCTATCTTCGGTCTCCGGATGACCTCCGGACGCGACTTCTTCCCTCCTGTGCCAACCTGAGAGGTCGCCCAACCCCCTGATTATATTACAGATACCAGATGATCGGACTGTAACCGGAGGAGGGGACGATGGGGTACGCGAGAAGAGGGGTGGAGGAGGATGTGGGACGGGGAATGCTCACCACGGGAGCTGAGTCCGCACCCGAAGGCTGGGGGCTGGAGGCTGACGAAGGCTGGACTCCCCTCGTGGTCCGGGAGCAAACGAGCGGGAGCGATTCCGATGAATCGACCGACCCCACGGAATCGCCAGACGACGCCACCCCGGACACCCACTCCACCCCGCCCACCCCCGAGCTCTCCCTGGACGACCTCTCGGACCTGGTGGACATGCCCCAGGACGACGCCATCGACGAGCTGGGGGACCGGATCATCAAACTCTCGGCGCACATGTCGGCGGCGGAGCACCGGCTGCTGCTCATGATCGGGGAGTTCGATCGCCGGGAGGGGTGGAAGCCGGCGGGCCACAAGGACTGCGCCGCCTGGCTG
>SLNQ01000029.1 GCA_007132965.1 Gemmatimonadota bacterium
CGGCTGAAGACCTTCACGTCGATGACGTCGCCGCTCATTCCCGGGGGAATCTTCAGCGACGAGTCCTTCACGTCCTTCGCCTTCTCACCGAAGATGGCGGTGAGGAGCTTCTCTTCCGGCGAGAGCTCGGTCTCGCCCTTGGGCGTGATCTTTCCGGCCAGGATGTCGCCGGACTTGACCCGGGCGCCAATACGCACGATCCCCCGCTCGTCCAGATCCGTGAGGGCCTCCTCGGAGACGTTGGGGATCTCCCGGGTGATCTCCTCCATCCCCCGCTTGGTGTCGCGGACGTGGAGTTCCAGCTCCTGGATGTGGATCGAGGTGAGGACATCGTCCTTCACCAGCCGCTCCGACAGGACGATGGCGTCCTCGAAGTTGTAGCCGAACCAGGGCATGAAGGCCACGGTCAGGTTCCGGCCCAGGGCCAGTTCGCCGTGGTCGGTGGAGGGCCCGTCGGCCAGGATTTCGCCGGGCTCCACCTCGTCGCCCTTCTCAACCAGCGGCCGCTGGTTGATGGCGGTGTCCTGGTTGGTGCGCCAGAACTTCTTCAGCTTGTAGCGATCGAACTGCGCCAGCTTGGCCAGGGGCGTGTCCGTCTCCTTGGCCTGCACCGCGCCGGTGTCAATGACGATCTCGTCGGCGGTGACCCGCACCACCTCGCCACCGCGCCGGGCCGTGATGACGGCGCCCGAGTCCCGGGCCACCTTGGCCTCGAGCCCGGTGCCCACCACCGGGGCGTCGGTAAAGAGGAGGGGCACGGCCTGCCGCTGCATGTTCGAGCCCATGAGGGCCCGGTTGGCGTCGTCGTGCTCCAGGAAGGGAATCAGGGCCGCCGCCACCGAAACAAGCTGGTCGGTAGCCACGTCCATGTAGTCGATGTCCTTCGGCTCCAGCAGCGGGAAGTCACCCCGCTCCCGGCACAGGACATACTCGTTCAGGAAGTTGCCGTCGGCGTCCAGGGGCGCGTTGGCCTGCGCGATCCGGACCTCCTCCTCCTCGTTGGCGCTGAGCCACTCGATCTCGTCGGTGACCTGGCCGTCCACCACCTTCCGGTACGGCGTCTCGATGAAGCCCAGGTCGTTGACCCGGGCGTTGGTGGTGAGCGACGAGATGAGCCCGATGTTGGGGCCCTCCGGCGTCTCCACCGGGCAGAGGCGACCGTAGTGGGAGTAGTGGACGTCTCGTACCTCGAAGCCGGCCCGCTCCCGGGAGAGGCCGCCCGGCCCCAGCGCCGAGACGCGGCGCTTGTGGGTCATCTCGCCCAGCGGATTCGTCTGATCCATGAACTGGGAGAGCTGCGACGAGCCGAAGAAGGCCTGGATGACCGCCGAGACCGTACGGGCGTTCACCAGGTCGTCGATGGAGATCTTCTCGGGATCGGTGTTGATGGACATCCGCTCCCGCACCAGCCGCGCCATGCGCGACAGTCCTACCGAGAGCTGGTTGGCGATGAGCTCACCCACGGTGCGCACCCGGCGGTTGCCCAGGTGGTCGATGTCGTCGGTGAAGCCCCGGCCCTCGCTCAGTTCGATGAGGTAGCCCAGGATGGCCGCGAAGTCCTCCCGGGTGAGCACCGTGGTGCTTCCGGGCTCGTCCAGGCCCAGCCGCTGGTTGATCTTGTAGCGGCCCACCCGCCCCAGGTCATAGCGCTTGGGGTTGAAGAAGACCCGCTCCAGCGCCTCCCGGGCCGTCTCCACGTTGGGCGCCTCGCCGGGCCGCAGGAGCGAATAGATGGCGTAGAGGGCCTCTTCCTCGGACCGGGTGGGGTCCTTGGCCAGCGTGCGGGTCACGACGGGGCTCTGCCGCTCGCTGTCGCCCTCGGTGTGGGTATGGTAGATCTCGATCTTCTTGACATCGGCCCGCTTGAGCCGATCCAGGGCGTCGGAGTCCAGCTCCCGCCCGTGGTCCAGGAGGATCTCGCCGGTCTCGTCGTTGACGATCTCCTGCGCCAGGATCGATCCCTCCAGCTCGGAGCCCGACTCCAGCTTCGCCTTGGTGAGCTTCACCTGGACGGTATCGAAGAAGAGCTCGTAGATGTCCCGGTCGGTGCCGTACCCGAAGGCCCGGAGCAGCGCCGTGGCCGGAAACTTCTTCTTCTTGTCGATATGGACGTAGCAGATGTCGTTGATATCGATGGCGAACTCCACCCACGACCCCCGGAAGGGGATGATCCGGGCGCTGTTCAGGCGCGACCCGTTGGGGTGGATGTTCTCCTCGAAGACGACACCCGGCGACCGGTGAAGCTGGCTCACCACGACGCGCTCGGCGCCGTTGATGATGAAGGTGCCCAGCTCGGTCAGCAGGGGGAGGTCACCGAGGTAGACCTCCTTCTCGATGATGTCCTTGGGCCGACGCTCGTCCTCGTCGAGGTCCTCCCACACCACCAGGCGCAACGTCGCCTTCAGCGGCGACGCGTACGTCATGTCGCGCTCGATGCACTCCTCTACCGAGTACTTGGGCTCACCCAGGTCGGCAGAGACGTATTCGAGGCTGAAGTTGTCGTTGACGTCTGAGATCGGGAAGATCTCGCCAAAGACCCGGTCTAGGCTGAAATCCCACTGCTTTTCTGGATCTTCCTCGCTTTCCACCAGCTTGTCGAAGGAACGGCGCTGAACATCCAGAAGGTTGGGCATCGGCATGACCGGGTGAAGCTTGGCAAAGTTCACCACGGGTCGGGAAGCGTTCCGAAGTTCCAACAGGGACCCCCCTTGGAGGTCCGGACCGGGGAAGGGTCCGGAGAAATGAAACACGAATCGGGGCAAGCGCCGAGATCCCCGAAACGCCCTTGGGCGTCGGGGACCCGTGCTTTCCCGGGTTTAGTACCTGAACCTGGCGGAGCGCCGGAGGAGCGGCTCGAGCCGCCCCTCCGGTCCACCCCAACCCCCGGAGTAGTTGACCCCGGGTGCGGGCCTGACGTTCCGGCCCTACTACTTGAGCTCCACGCTGGCGCCCTGGTCCTCGAGCTTGGACTTGATCTCCTCGGCCTCGTCCTTGCTGACGGCCTCGCGGACCGTCGAGGGGGCGCTGTCCACCAGCTCCTTGGCCTCCTTGAGCCCCAGGCTGGTGACCTCGCGGATCACCTTGATGACCTGGATCTTCTTGTCGCCCACGCCGGCCAGGACCACGTCGAACTCGTCCTTCTCGGCCTCCTCCTCGGCGCCTGCGGCGGCACCGGCGGCAGCCGGCGCGGCGGCGGCCACGGCGGTGACGTTGAACTTGTCCTTGAATGCTTCAACGAACTCGGACAGCTCGAGAACCGTCATGTTCCCGATGGTGTCGAGCAGCTCTTCCTGATTCGTAGCCATTACCACTGTCTCCTTGATGTGCCCGGGCTCGGTGCCGGGGATTGGGCTTGCTCATCTTCCCGCGATCCTGCGTCCGACCGTCGGCGGCTCCGGACTCGCGGAAGGAACGATCTGAAGTGGGCCGTTTCGGGGGCCTACTCCTCCTCCGCTTTCTGTTCCCGGAGGGCCTCCAGCAGACCCATGGTCTCCTGGAGCTTGGCGCCGAGGGCGCCGGCGAGGGCCGCCATGGGCGCCTCGAGGGCTCCGGCCAGCTGGGCCAGGAGCTCGTCACGGGAAGGCAGCTTCGCCAGTCGCTCGAACTGCGAGGCCTCCACCAGCCTGCGATCCACCATCCCAGCCTTGAAGGCGGGGCGGTCGTCGTGCTCCTTGGCGAACTCGGTCAACGCCTTGGCCGGGGCCACGGGGCCGTCGTCCGCCAAAATGAGGGCCGTGGGCCCCTTCAGGTGCTCCGAAAGGTCCGGCAGCTCCTCGTCGATTCCCTGCAGGGCCCGCAGCACCAGGCGGTTCTTGACCACCACGTACTCGGCCCCGGACTCGTGGAGTCGATCCCGCAACACCGTCATGGACTTCACGTCCAGGCCGCTGAAGTCGGTGAGGTACAGAACCGGGGTCTTCTGGAGCCGGTCCTTGAACTCCTCTACGAACGATTCTTTGTCGGTGCGCTTCATGGCAGCCTCCGACGGTAGATGTTGGGCTCGATGGGGACGCCGGGTCCCATGGTGCTGGACACCGTCACCGCCTGGACGTATCCGCCCTTGGCGGCGGCGGGCCGGGCCCGCATGATGGAGTCCATGAAGGCGGCCAGATTCTCCTCGAGCTTGTCCAGCTCGAAAGAGAGCTTCCCCAGGGGCGCGTGCACGTTTCCGGACTTGTCCACCCGGTACTCGATCTTACCCGCCTTGATGTCGGACACGGCTCGTTCCACGTCCATGGTCACGGTACCGGCCTTCGGTGTGGGCATGAGCCCGCGGGGGCCGAGAATCCGACCCAGCGGCCCCACCTTACCCATCTGGTCGGGGGTCGCCACCACCACGTCGAACTCGAGCCACCCCTCCTGGATCTTCTGGGCGTACTCGCTTCCCACGTAGTCGGCGCCGGCGGCCTCGGCCTCGGCGGCCTTCTCGCCCTCGGCGATCACCAGCACCCGCACCGTCTTTCCCGTCCCGTGGGGCAGAACTACCGTGCCCCGGACGATCTGGTCGGCCTGCCTGGGATCCACCGAGAGTCGGGTGGCGATCTCCACCGTCTCGTCAAAGTTGGCAAAGGAGAGGTCCTTGACCAGCTCCAACGCCTGTGGCGGCGTGAACTTGACGCCCATGGGCACCTTCTCCCTGGCGTCGCGATATTTCTTTCCCTGTTTGGGCATGTCATCGAACCGTCGTGTGTCATCCTCCCACCCGTGGCGGTTCACACCGGGTGGTTGCTCGGATGCCGGCCTCTCGCGAGCGCCGGTTGGTGGCGAATTCGCCTGTGCTGGCGTATGCGCCTGTGTCAGCCTTCGACCTGAATTCCCATGCTCCGGGCCGTGCCGGCGATCATCCGAATCGCCGCATCCATGTCCCGGGCGTTCAGGTCCTCCATCTTGGTCTCCGCGATCTCCTGCAGCTGCGCCCGATTCACCGTGGCCACCTTCTCCCGATGGGGCACACCCGACGCCTTGTCGATGCCGGCGGCCTTCTTCAGGAGCACGGCGGCCGGGGGCGTCTTGGTAATGAAGGTGAAGGAGCGATCGGCGTAGACCGTGATCTCCACCGGAATGGTGAGTCCGGCCTTCTGCTGGGTCTGCGAGTTGAACTGCTTGCAGAACTCCATGATGTTGACGCCGTGCTGGCCCAATGCCGGACCCACCGGAGGAGCAGGGTTGGCCTGCCCGCCGGGCACGTGCAACTTGATGAATCCAATCACCTTCTTCGCCATCGTCTCGTTCCCTCGGCGCGTCCTGCGCGCTCTTTTATCTGGTGGTGAGGCGGGGGTTCACGTTCCGGCTCCCGTCAGTATCCCTTCAACTGGGTGAAGTCCAGCTCCACCGAAGTGGGACGCCCGAAGAGGGAGACCTCAACCTTCGCCTTTCCTTTGTCTGCGTAGACTTCCTGTACCGTGCCCGAGAAGTCCGTGAAGGGCCCGGCAGTGATCTCGACCACCTGCCCGGCCCGGAAGGGAGCCTCTTCCTCCTGCTCCTCGACCCCTTCCACCTCGACGCCCAGGATCTTGTTGATCTCCTCCTCCCGGAGGGGCTGGGGGTCGCGGCCCGATCCCACGAACTTGATCACGCCCTGGGTGTTGTTGATGAGGTGCTGGGTGCGATCGTTCAGGTGCATCTTGACCAGGACGTAGCCCGGGTAGAGCCGGCGGGTGACCTCCACCCGCTTGCCGTCCTTGATCTCCATGACCTCCTGCGTGGGCACCAGGACCTCCTGGACCTCCTTCTCCTCGGGGGTCTCACCGGGCTCCTCGTCGATCTTGCGCTGGATCAGCCGCTGGACCTTGTTCTCGTGCCCGGAATAGCTCTGGATCGCATACCACTTAGCCTCCGCCATAGTTTGAGCCTCAGGCTCCGAAAAGTCCCATGATGAAGTCGATGAGGAAGCGCGAGGCAATGTCCATGAGCCAGATCACCAGCGCCACCATCAGGCAGAAGACGATCACCACTAGGGTGGCGTTCTTGAGCTGAGGCCAGTCGGGCCAGGTGACCCGCTGCAGTTCCGTCCAGCACTCCTGGACGAATTCGTTGGCGCGCTTGAGCTGTGCGACCATGGGTGCCTACTTGGTTTCCTTGTGCGGGGTGTGCTTGCGACACCGGGGGCAGAACTTGCGGTACTCCACCCGCTGCGGGTGAAGCCGCTTGTTCTTGGTCTGGCTGTAGTTCCGCTCCTCGCACTCCGCGCACGCGAGCGTGATTTGATCCCGAGGCATGTGGCTCTCTTCAGTCGATGATGTCGGTGACCACTCCGGCGCCCACGGTGCGTCCGCCCTCGCGGATCGCGAACCGCAGCTCCTTCTCCATGGCGATGGGGCTGATGAGCTCCACCTCCATCTGGACGTTGTCGCCCGGCATCACCATCTCCACCCC
>SLNQ01000388.1 GCA_007132965.1 Gemmatimonadota bacterium
CCCATGAGCCCTGGACCCAGCTCACCCGGACGCGAGACCGCACCCCACGCCATGGACTCGGGAGGATCGGCCCTGGCCTCCTCTCCGACTCCCACCCACTCCGGCTCCACCACCGAAGGTACCGGCGGCTCGGGCACGCTCCTGGAGCGCTACCGACGGGTGCGGCGCTTCACCGAGAGCCTGACCCAGGGGCTCGAGCCGGAAGACCAGGTGGTGCAATCCATGGAGGAGGTGAGCCCCACCAAGTGGCACCTGGCCCACACCAGTTGGTTCTGGGAGACCTTTCTCCTGCAGCCCGGGCTCCAGGGCTACGAGCCCCTGGATCCGCGCTACGCCTTCCTCTTCAACTCCTACTACGTGCAGGCCGGTGAGCGGCACTGCCGGGCGCAGCGAGGCTACATCTCCCGCCCCGGTGTGGCCCGGGTCCTGGAGTACCGGGGCCACGTGGACCAGGCCATGGAGCGACTCCTGGCGAGGCACGCGGTGGAGGCCGGATCGGATCCCAATGCCAATGGCAAGTCGGACCGGGACTTCCGGTACCTGGTGGAGCTGGGGCTGAACCATGAACAGCAGCACCAGGAGCTGATGCTCACCGACATCAAGCACGTCTTCTCCGTGAACCCCCTCCGACCCGCCTTTCGGAGCCAGGACGGGAACCCGGCCTCCGCAGCTGCCCCGGAGCTGCGGTGGAAGACCTTCGACGGCGGCGTGGAGTGGATCGGTCACACCGGGCGGGGCTTCGCCTACGACAACGAGGAGCCCCGGCACCGGCAGTACCTGGAGCCCTTCGCCCTGGCCCATCGGCTGGTCACCTGCGGCGAGTTTCTGGACTTCATGGCGGACGACGGCTACCGGCGCCCGGAGCTGTGGCTCAGCGAGGGATGGGCCACCGTCCAGGAGCGGGAGTGGAGCGAGCCCTTCTACTGGGAGAAGCGGGACGGTCGCTGGATGGTCTTCACCCTTTCGGGCATGAAGGAGGTGGATCCGGCCGAGCCGGTGTGCCACCTGAGCTACTTCGAGGCCGACGCCTTCGCGCGGTGGGCGGGGTGCCGGCTTCCCACCGAGGCGGAGTGGGAGGTGGCAGCCCGGTCCGTTCCCATCGGTGGTAACCTGGTGGACGGGGGGCGGCTCCACCCGGCGCCGGCACCCGGAGGCCCCGGTTTGCAGCAGATGTACGGCGACGTGTGGGAGTGGACTCGAAGTCCCTACAGCCCGTATCCGGGATACCGGCCAGCTCCCGGGGCGGTGGGGGAGTACAACGGCAAGTTCATGTGCAACCAGTTCGTCCTGAAAGGGGGGAGCGTGGCCACGTCGGCGTCGCACCTGCGGCCCACCTACCGGAACTTCTTCCACCCCGACGCCTGCTGGCAATTCACCGGCCTCCGCCTGGCCAGGGACGTGGATTGACATGGCTCCCGACAGGGATGAGGCCGTCAACGCGGTCCTGGAGCCTCCCTGCCCGGAGCAGATCCGAAGGGAGATCCGGGAAGGGCTCACGGATTCGCCCCGGCGCCTGCCCGCCCGCTTCTTCTACGACGCCCGGGGCGCTCGGCTCTTCGAGGAGATCACCCGCCTGGACGAGTACTACCTCACCGACGCCGAGGTGGAGATCCTGGGACGGCGGGCGGCCCGGGTGGCCGAACTGGTGGGGCGCGGGGTGCGGATGGTGGAGTACGGGAGCGGGAGTGGCGAGAAGACGTGGATTGTCCTGGGGGAGTTGGAGGCGCCCTCGGCGTACGTCCCGGTGGACGTGGCCCGGGAGCAGCTCCTGAGCTTCGCCCGTCGGGTGCGGGAGCGTTTTCCCGGCCTGGAAGTGCTCCCCGTGGCGGCCGATTACACCCGTCTGGACGAGCTTCCGTGGCCCGAGGCCGAGTCCGGTGCCACCCTGGCGTTCTTTCCCGGCTCCACCGTGGGAAACCTGGAGCCCCCGGAGGCGGTGGCCTTCCTCAGCAGGATTGCGGATCAGACCGGCAGGGGCGAGTATCTCCTCATCGGAGCGGACCTGGTGAAGAACCGCCGGACGCTGGAGCGGGCCTACAACGACGCCCGGGGCGTGACTGCGGAGTTCAACCTGAACATCCTGCATCACCTGAACCGGCTCCTGGGCGCCGACTTCGACCCGGAGGGCTTTCGGCATCGGGCCATCTGGAACGACGAGCGTTCTCGCATCGAGATGCACCTGGTGAGCCTCCGGGACCAGGTGGTTGCCCTGGGCGACCCCGACGCCGAGGAGGTGGAGATCAGCCGGGGGGAAGTGGTGGTCACCGAGCACTCGTACAAGTACGAGATCGACTCCTTCCACGAGCTGGTGAGGCGGGCCGGCTACCGGCCGGTAGAGTACTGGACCGACACCGACGATCGCTTCAGCGTCCACCTTCTGCAGTCCGCGAGCCCATGAATCTCTCGACGCGCATTCGTTCGAGCGGAGCCGTGGCGGCCCTGGCCCTGGCGGTGGCAATCTCTCCAATTGGAGAGATGGAGGCCCGGATCGCTCCCCAGGGCGGCCTTTGGGGGTCCCTCCCGCCTGAAATCTCTCCAAGCGGAGAGATGGCGGAGGCGCCGCAGGGCCAGCCCGTTCTCCGGGTGACCAGCTTCGTGCCACGCTTCCTGGAGTTCCACCAGGCCGCGCGGGAGGCGGAGCTGGAGGCGCTGGAGGAGGCACGGGAGTCGGACGTGGAGCTGGACCCCGAGGAGCTGGAAGGAATGCGCCGGGATCTCTGGGACGAGTACCTGGGCGAGGCGGCCGAGGAGCTGGCCCGCGGCCCCGGTGAGCCCTGGGAGCCCCAGGGGCTGGAGGAGGTGTGGAGCCGCTACGGCGACCGCCTGGAGCGGATTCGGGCTGCCGACGCGGGGCTCTCGCCCGATCCCCAGGCCGTCCTCCGGGAGGTGGCCCAGCTCCTCCGCCTGGACGTGCCCCTGGAGGTTCACCTCATCAAGTACGTGGGCACCTTTCGAGACGACCCGGCGTTTCGGCTCTGGAAC
Organism: Gemmatimonadota bacterium; assembly: GCA_007132965.1. Classification (GTDB taxonomy): domain Bacteria; phylum Gemmatimonadota; class Gemmatimonadetes; order Longimicrobiales; family Gaopeijiaceae; genus PWLA01. The sequence continues at coordinate 2,983 of SLNQ01000388.1, forward strand.
GGCAACTACACCCTCCTGCTTCCGGTGGAGTCGCTCCCGGCCACCCTCCGGCCTCTCTTCATTGATCTCTCGACGCGGGCCATTCACGCTCGCCTCTCGGGTCGCCCGGAGGAGGGTGACCTCTCCCTCGCTCAGCACCTCTTCCTCCGGGGGCTGGCTCTCCGGGTGCACGAGGAGGTGGCCCCGGGGCTCCCGGCCCAGGAATACCTCCTGCGGTCCCGGGATTGGCTCTTGACCGCCGAGCAGAGGGACGGTCGCATCCTCGACGGGGTGCGACAGCGACTGGGGGAGCGGGATCCCGGGGCGCTGGAGCCCTACCTGGACGGGGGCGGAACCACCGGGCTCGCCGGGGAGTTCGACTACGCCGCGTGGCGGATCTCGGGGCTGCTCCTCATGGACGGATGGACGCTGGACCGGCTGGCCCGGGTGCCGGAGCACGAGGTGGACGACCTGGTGGCGGAGATCCTCAGGGGCGACTGAGGGCGTACGGTCGCAGCGGGTGTTTTCATGACGGGGTCGGGGCCGTAGGTTTGCCCCCATGTCAAACGATTCGCCCGACACCGCCATGGACGTTCATCCCCTCCTCATGCCCCTGGAGGGCTGGATCGCCGAGAACCCCGTCCTGGCGGGGATTGTCATCGCCCTCACGGTGCTGGCGGTGGGGGAGATCCTCCATCGGCTCTTCCGCCACTACGTCCTCCGCTTTCTCCATTACGTAGCCGAGCACAGCCCGGTGGACTGGGACCAGGCCTTCTTCGAGGCCCGGCTCCCGCAGCGGCTGGCCTGGGGCGTGCCCATCCTGGTGTGGTACACCGGGATCGTCCTGGTGCCGGGGCTTCCCTCCGACTGGGAGACGGTGCTGCGGCGGGTGCTCCTGGCCAGCATGGTGGTGGTTCTGGTCCGGGGCGGAGACGCCCTCCTGAACGGGGTCAACCTCATCTACCAGGGGCTGCCCCGGGCCAGGGAGCGACCCATCAAGGGCTTCCTGCAGGTGGCCAACGTGGTGATCCACCTGGCCGGGCTCATCCTGGTGGTGAGCATCGTCATGGACCGCTCGCCGGTCATCTTCCTGAGTGGTCTGGGGGCCATGACCGCGGTCATCCTCCTGGTCTTTCGCGACACGCTCCTCTCGCTGGTGGCGGGAATCCAGATCACCACGAACGACCTGCTCCGGGTGGGCGACTGGATCGACATGCCCCAGTTCGATGCCGATGGGGACGTAGTGGACATCGCCCTGAACTCGGTGACGGTGCAGAACTGGGACCGGACCCTGACGGTGATTCCCACCCACAAGTTCCTGGAGCACTCCTTCCGGAACTGGCGGGGCATGCAGGAGTCGGGTGGGCGTCGTATCATGCGGTCTTTCCACGTGGACCTGACCACGGTCAGATTTCTCACCGACGACGAGGTCGAGCGCTTCGGGAAGTGGGAGCTCCTCCGGGACTACATTGAGCAAAAGCGATCCGAGGTGGAGGCCCACAACCGGGATCACCCGGCAGAAGGAGAGATCGAGGTGCCGCACCGACGGCGTCTCACCAACCTGGGAACCCTCCGGGCCTACCTCACCGCGTACCTCCGGAGCCACCCGGGACTCCACCAGGGGATGATCATGATGGTTCGGCAGCTCGAGCCGGAGCCCGAGGGGCTGCCCATTCAGATCTACGCCTTCGCCGGCGATACCCGGTGGCCGATCTTCGAGGGGATCCAGGCCGACATCTTCGACCACCTCCTGGCCACGGTCCCGGAGTTCGGGCTGCGGATCTACCAGAAGCCCTCGGGTGCGGACCTGTTGGAGGGCGTGCGGCAACTGGGAGAGTCGCTCCGTTCGGAGCCCGAGGGAGCAAGCCGAGTCTCCGACGGGCGTGGTCGGTTCATGTCGGCGGGGGGACGACTGGAGGAGGGGAGCGAATGACGCACTGGCTCGAACGATCCCGGTGGGCCGGACGGGCGCTCCTCGCGGTGGCCGTGGGGAGCGTGTGGGCGTGCGGGGGGCCGCCGGCGCCGGCGACGCCGTCGGCGGTGGAGCGCGCCATGCAGTCGGCCATCGAGGCGGCGGCCGAGATCCGGGTTACCGAGCCCACGGCCCAACGAGCCCGGTCGTCCCGGGGGATGGTGGCCAGCGCATCGGTCCCGGCCAGCGAGGTGGGGGCCCGGATCCTGGCCGTCGGGGGCAACGCCGCCGACGCCGCGGTGGCCACGGGCTTCGCCCTGGCGGTGACCGAACCGGGGATGTCGGGAATCGCCGGCCGGGCTTCCATCGTGATCCATACCCCCCGTGGCTCCGTTCACGGGATCGACGGGCTGAACACCGTGCCGGCCGCCTTCGCCGAGGGGGGTGCGCCGGGGTACGACAGGGCTGCCGTCCCGGGGGTGGTGGCGGCGCTGACCCGGCTTCACGACGAGTTCGGAAGCCTTCCCCTGACCGAGGTCATGGCCCCGGCCATCGGGCTGGCCGAGGAGGGCTTCGAGCTGCCGGTCCGGGAGGCAGAGCGGCTGGCGGCCGCCGCCGAGGAGCTGGCTCGATTTCCGGCCTCCCGGGCGCTCTTCCTCCGCCCTGACGGGACGGCCCCCGCCCAGGGGGAGCGCCTGGTCCAGGAGAACCTGGCCCGAACCCTCCGGGCCATCGCTCGGGAGGGGCCGGAGGTCTTCTACGAGGGATGGATCGCCGACTCGATCCACGCCGACATGGCCCGCAACGGGGGCTTCATCACCCGGGAGGATCTGGCGGCCTACGAGGCCCTGGACGCCATACTGGTGGAGGGCAGGTACCGGGGTCACACCCTGGTCTCCAACTTCCGCCCCGCCTCGGGACACGCGGTGATCCAGGCGCTCCAGACCCTGGAGGCACTTCCCGACGGAGCCTCCCTCATGGCGGGGGAGGGGACCTGGGCGGCGCTGGTGGGGCAGGCCATGCACCAGGCCATCGGGGACCGGGGGATGTCGGTGGGCACCGAGGAGGAGAGCGCTGCCTATCTGACCTCCCCTGCACACGCCCGAGAGCGAGCCGACGAGCTCCGACTGCCGGGCGCAACGCAGGAGGTCGGCGCGGCGCAGCGGGTCGGGGCGGCGGCGGGTCATCCGGGCGTTGCGGATCATCCGGGCTATGGGGGTGCTGTCGCCACCGAGGGAGATCGGGAGTCCACCACGCACTTCTCCGTTGTGGACGAGGCCGGAATGGTGGTGTCCATTACCCAGTCGCTGGGCCCCAGCATGGGCACCCGCCTGGTGGCGCCCGGGCTGGGCTTCCTCTATGCCACCCGCCTGGGCAGCGAGCCCGGCTCCCGCCCGTCGTCCACCATTGCCCCCACGCTGGTTCTCACGCCCGGGGGCGAGCCGTATCTGGCGCTGGGCGGCGCCGGGGACGCCCGGATCATCTCGGCGGTGATCCA
>SLNQ01000296.1 GCA_007132965.1 Gemmatimonadota bacterium
AGACGGCCCGGCGGCTGACCTGCGACTCGGCGGTGGTGCGCATCGTGCGCGGGGCCAAGAGCGAGATCCTGGACGTGGGCCGCAAGACCCGGGTCATCCCCCCGGCCATCCGCCGGGCGCTCTGGGCTCGGGACGGAGGGTGCAGGTTCCCGGGTTGCGGCTCCCGCCACGCCTGCGGGCACCACATCGAGCACTGGGCGCTGGGGGGCAAGACGAGTCTCGACAACCTGGTGCTGCTGTGCCGCACCCATCACAAGGCGGTGCACGAGGGGGGCTTCGTGGTGAGGATGGGCCGCTACGGCCAGCCCTACTTTTTGGACCTCAACGGGTGCCGGATCCCGGACCAGGCACCGCCCATGGCGCTGCCGGCCAGAGCGGCGCCGGACCCGGTGCGGGCCATGGTCCAGGAGCACCGATTCCGGGGGATCGAGCCTACGAACACCACCGGCTCGTGCCGGAAGGTGATCAGCCCCGAGAAGATGGATCGGTTCTGGGAGGGCTTGGATCCGGCGGAGTGAGGGGTTGGACGCCCCCGGTGTGGGCAGCCGTCAGGAGAGCAGCCCCTCCCGGTGCAGGGCATGTGTGTAGAGGCGATACGACTCCTCGTTGGCCAAGTAGTCCTGTGCCCATACCTCGAAGGGAGGGAGGGGAAGCATGTTTTCGATGTGCTCCACCACCATCATGGCGAACTGGAGACGGTCCCGGGCACCGAAGTCGAAGCTGCGGCCATCCAGGATCCGTGCCACCGCCCTCTGGAAATCCTCCGGTTCCACCAGCGAGATGAAGTGGGCCACCTGGTCCATCCGATAGGATGCGTAAATGGATCGGAGTTCGGCCAGGGTGCGGCCTTCTACCGCGTCGGCCTCCTCTTCCCACTCGCCAGCCAGCTCCCGGGAATTGGACCGAACCAACTCGCCGAACCACTGCCGGAGCCTGGGTGGGTCTCGTTCCTGCCGCTCCCGGGTGTGGAGGGCTGAAGCCAGGAGTCCTGACAGGAGCGGGCGTCCCAGGCCACGGGCCTTCTGGTCGATGGCTTCCTCCGACGATTCCAGAAAGATGTCGGCGGTCCGGATCTCGCCGTCCTCCGCCTCGCCGTCCCGGGGACGGAAGGAGAAGTACCCCTGCCATCGACCGCTTTCGCCCCGGAAGGTTACCAGGAAGCAGGCCCAGGATTCCCCGTCTCGTTCCAGGAATCCCACGGAGCGTCGATTCAGGCGGTCGTCTGATGGCACCACGGGTCCGGTAGCGTGGGAGTTGAGGCTCTGGTCCGGAGCGGCGAAGCTCCGGTGGACGGGTACGGGAAAAGATGGTGCTGGCGGCCGAAGCGAGCAAGGAAGGCCTCCCCCCGGTCCGGGTCATGGGCTTCCTCGACGCGCACTCCTCCACGTCTCTTGCGAGCCTCGGAAGTGGGGGGTTATGGTGGAACCCCCCGGGGGGTGGCTCCTCGGGTGGAACCGACTGGAAGGATAAACGAAAAAGAGCCCCCGGCCGGCAACCGGAGGCTCTCCCGAACGGCATGGGCCTGGCGAGCCCACGACATTCCTTCGTGACTGTTGGAAGTCTACGACTCGCCTCCGGCAGGTGTCAAGGGGAGGGGTGCGCCCTACCCCCTCTCCTTCCCGTGCACGACGGCGTCTGGTGCCCACCGGGCATCGCAGGCGCATTTCGGGGGAGCCTCCCCGGCCCGCCAGGGCCCATGCAAGGGAGGAACACGGATGATCCCCTCACCGGGAACCGGAGGACACGTCCAGAGGGCTCCCCTTCTCACTAGCGTCTCCGGAGCGGCCCTGACCCGAGCGGTCCTCCGATTTAAGACGAACGAAGATCGCTCCCTGCCCGGTGGGCGGATGGCCGACATCGGACTCGGGGTGGTACTCGAGGCGGGCCGGGGTGGCGAGTCCGAGATCCTGGATCTGGGAAGCGGGAAGGTCCATTCCACGGCGTTGGCGGGTCCCCTGGTCATCCTGGGATGGGCGTACACGTCCACCGTTTCCCGGTTGCGGGGAGCCAGCTCCGATGACCCGGAGGCGCTCAGGCGCCTTGTGTTCGACATGGCTCTCCGGGTTCTGGACGAGAGCGGGTTCAGCTCGCTCACCCGGCCCGTCTTCCTGCGCATCGGCTTCCGGGACCTGGTCCGGGACATGGACCTGCACGAGGGGACCGCAGTTCGGCTTCTGATTCCCGGAGGCCGCGTGGCCCGCATGCACCTGGACTACGAGAGCGCGACGCTGGTGGTCCGCACCGGCGCGAGCCAGCGGCACCAGGTTCTGGAAGCCGCCCTTGTCAGCGCCTTCGACGGAGTGGAGCTCCTGGGAGGCCGATCAGACGACGCTGCGGGGCTTCAGGCCTACCACCTGCCGTTTCCGGTTCCGGGCAGCGTGGACCAGACCCGCCGGCTCGTGGGTCGACTCCGCCGAGGGGTCTTCCACCTGCTGGCCCGGTTCGAGCCGGATCGGTACCGGGCGGTCCGGGAGCAGGTGGAGACCTTCGGGATCCGCGACTCCCTGGCTCGACTGGAGTCCAAAGGGGGGAGGCCGGCGTTGGAACGGCTGAGTCGTCGGCGCCGAGAGCGGCTGCGGGGTGGCACGTCGGGTCGTCTGGACGTCAGTCGAGGGAAGGTGCACTGATGCCTCCCCTATCCGAGACCCCGGGAGTGCGACCGACCCCCACCCGGGGAGGCCGGTTCGCCAGCCCGACCCCCCCGGGAATGGAGGGTCTCCGGGGCCTCTACGAGAGGTACTGTGACCACGAGGCCCGGGCCCTGCTTCAGCTCATCCCACGAGACGGCCTCCGATCGCTCTACCGGACGCTTCGAGCCCGGGCGGCCACCCTGCCGGAGCCGGAGGATCCCCATCGGGACCAATTGCCCGGCTCCCCGGACTCGCTGGCCATGGTGGTGCGCTATGCCCGGGAGCTCCTTCCTCTGCCGCCATTCCACCTCTGGCTTGATGCTTATCTGGCCGACCGGCGTCCGTTTCTGGAGGCCCTGGGCGTCGAGGCGACGCCAAGCCGTCCAGACCCGGTCCTGGTGGACGTTCGGGCGGTGGATGGAGGGTGGATGGTGGGTCTGCACCTCTTCCATCGCGGGGGCGAATGGCGGGGCTTTCTTCAGTTCACTCGGGAGGTGGGGCGTCCCGGGCACCGGACTGCCGACATCTTCAGGGGTGAGGCGCCGGCGGCGGTGCGAGCCCGGTTCCGGGAATACACCGACGAGACCCTGAAGGCCTTCCTGCGGTCGGTGATGCCATGATTTCCCGGCTCCGATGACGGAAATCCCTCTTTTGTAAAAAATCCGTCACGGCACAGGTGTGGGTTCACGAGAAGTTGTCGGCGAGAAGTGGCATGGGCCCTGGCTTCCGGTCCGGAAAACATGAAAAAAATCGCTTTGAGGATTCATCCGGAACACTTGAATTACTGGAGGCGTGCAGTCCGGTAAGTGCCAGTGGGACAATGCATTAAGGGTTTCGCTCATTTCGACCCCAAGCACGAAGTGATCCTTGCGCCGGACGAAATCGAACCGTATCATCGTCAGCACCTGATTCGGGAGTCGGGTCCGCCGGGATGCCCCCGGGCTCCGGGGCGCACCGGACTCCCCCCAAGCCGTTCACGCACAACCACCCCCACCATTGACTGAATCTCCGAAGTGGGACACCCGTTCCGTCGAGCTGAAGGTCCGACTCCCCCGTGACCTCGCAGCCCAGGTGGAGGAAGTACAACATTCGGATCCTGAGTTCCTGAGCCGGATACTCCTCTATGGCCTGACCCGCCGATCCATCTACCGCCACCTTCGAGATCGGCCCGCAGAGGCCAGCGATACTCCGGAGCGCTCCTCGCTGGTCCTCTGACTCCTCGCTGGTCCCCTGACTGGGTGGTGGGCGCGCCGCGATCTGGCGGGAATGGTGACTCATCCCTTCCCCCTCTCCCCTTGACGGGTTGGCCTGAATCGTCAAAGCTTGGAGGAAAGGAAACTCCTGTTTGCCCGCTCCTGGGCACCAGGGAGTAGATCCGTCTTTCCCCGAGGTGGGAAGTGAACGAGTCCGAGAGGTCCGGAGACTATCGTCAGCCCGACGATGCAGAGAATTCCGTGATCCGGGCCAAGTATCTCGACTACTGCTCGGCCCGGGTGGCGGACGTGCTGCTCAGTCTGACGGCCGACGAGATCTATGTGCTGGCTCAGGACGCCGCTCGTACTTCGGACCTGGACGATACCCAGGACCTGTCCTACGACCGCATCGTCCGCCTGGCCACCGAGCGGCTCTCCCGCAAGCTCTCCCTTCCCCCCTTCGAAACCTGGGCCGCAGCGTACCGGGAAGACCCGGATCGGTTCGAAGAGGAGCTTCTGGGCCTCTGGAAGTCGGACATGGAGGCCTCAGAGAGCCCCGGTGGCCAGGAGTAGGCGCCGCCGACCCCTCGTCAGAACGGAAGATCGTCGTCGGGCTCCGAGATGTCCGGCCCGCTGGAGGAGTCGCCACCGCCGGAGAAGCCTCCTCCCCCTGCGGGCCCCCCGCCTCCGAAGCTGCCGCTGGGTGCTCCGGCTCCCTGTCCCAGCATGATCATCTCGGTGACCACGATATCGGTCCAGTACCGGGTGTGACCCTGCTGGTCTTCGGTCTGGGAATACTCCAGCCGACCCTCCACGTAGAGCCGGTCGCCCTTGGTGACGTACTGCTCCACGATATCGGCCAGCTTGCCGAAGAAGGTGAGCCGGTGCCACTCGGTGCGCTCCTGCTGCTGTCCGGAACGGTCCTGGAAGGTGCGGTTGGTGGCCAGCGAAAGCTTGCCCACCTTCGTGCCGGAGGGCGTGGTCCGGATCTCGGGGTCCGAGCCCAGGTTTCCGATCAGCATCACCTTGTTCAGGGAACGGCTCATGTCAGGAACTCCTCCACCCGGCGTACCGGGAACGTCGTTGGGTCAACAGGTCGGGAGACCGGCGGAGGGTCATCCCGGCTCCCACTTCGGGAGGCGACTGGCAGGGAAAGTATACAGGTGGGCGGGCCGGGGCCATGGGGCGTCGGGTCGGCTCTGGCGGCCTGATCGGACGGGCGGGAGGTTGGCACGCCCCGGGGCAGGCGGGTAGACTTCGGAGGACCGACGACACCCTCGAACCTTCCACAACGCCGACCATGACCGACACTAAACACGTGCACGTGGAGCGCTCCGACAGGATCGCCACCATCACCATCGACCGCCAGAAGAAGATGAATGCCCTGAACCCCGACGTGGTCAGGGAGCTGGGAGAGGCCTTCCGGAGCGTGGAAGACGACGCCGAGGTGCTGGGCGTCATCCTCACCGGCGCCGGCGAGAAGGCCTTCGTCGCCGGCGCCGACATCGGGGTGCTGGCCCAGATGACGCCCACCGGCGGAGTGGAGGTGAGCCGACAGGGCCAGGACGTGTTTCGGGCCATTGAAACCTTCCCCAAGCCCGTGCTGGCGGCTGTGGGCGGATATGCCCTGGGGGGAGGATGCGAGCTGGCCCTGGCGTGCCACATGCGGATCGCCTCCGAGAACGCGCGCTTCGGGTTGCCCGAGGTGGGGCTGGGCATCATTCCCGGGTATGGAGGGACCATTCGGATGGCCCGCCTCGTGGGACTGGGCCGGGCAGTCCAGCTTACGCTCACCGGAGACATGGTGGGCGCCGAAGACGCCGAGTCCATGGGGCTGGTCACACAGGTGGTGCCCCGGGACGAGCTGCTGGAGCAGGCTCGCAAGCTCATGGGTCGAGTCATCAAGAACGGCCCAGTGGCTCTCCGCATGGCGCTGGAGTCGGTCTACCACGCCGTGGATGCCACCACCGAAGACGCCCAGCGCTTCGAGTCGTCGCTCTTCGGTCTCCTGGCGGCCACCGACGACATGAAGGAGGGGATGGCTGCCTTCATGGAGAAGCGCGACCCCCAGTTCAAGGGCAAGTGAGCCGGAGCCGGGCCGAAGCGCCGTGCACCTCGTCGACCTCCGCCTCCGGGGCTTTCGGAACCTGGCAGACGATGACCTGGAACTGCCCGAGGAGGGGGTGGCGCTGGTGGGCCCCAACGCCCAGGGGAAGACGAACCTCCTGGAGGCCGTCTACTACCTGGAGATCCTGAAGTCCTTCCGGGGCGCGTCCGACCGGCAACTGGTTCGGTTCGGAGACTCCTTCTTCCGGGTGGAGGGTCGGGTGCGGGCGCAGGAGCGGGACCAGCCCTTCGACGGGCAGCGCCGGGAGCGGGTGGTGGGCGCCGCCTGGCAGCGGGAGGGGAGCCGGAAGAAGGTGACGCTGGACGGACAGGAGCCCCCGCGCCTGAGCGACGCCATCGGCCAGGTGGGTGTCGTCCTCTTCACCCCGGCGGACCTGGCGCTGGTGAACGACGGCCCCGCCGAACGCCGGCGATTTCTGGACATCGTGCTCTCGCTGAACGAGCCCGGGTACGTCACCGCGCTCCAGCGCTACCGGCAGGTACTGTCACAGCGCAACGCCGCCCTTCGGACCGGCGCATCCGATCACGCCGGCGCATGGGACGAGCTGTTGGTGGAGGCCGGAGCGCGGGTGACCGCGCTTCGGGGCCGGTGGATCCACCATGGGAGGGAACGGTTCACCGACCTCTACCGGGAGCTCTCCGGGGGCGAGGCGGCCACCTTCCGCTACGACCCCGGTGTTCCGGAAGTGATGGAGGAAGGGGACCCTCCGGCGGATGACCATGGAAGGCAACTGGAGGCGTCGGTGGGGGCCCGGTACCGGGATGCGTTGAGCGAGGCTCGGGACAGAGAGCGGCGTCAGGGCACCACCGTGGTGGGTCCTCACCGGGACGAGCTCCGGATCAGGGTGGCCGACGGAGGAGAGCCACTGGACGTGAGGGACTACGGGTCGGGGGGGCAGCGAAGGAGCGTGGCCCTGGCTCTTCGGCTCCTGGAGGCCGACACGGTGAGGCGGCGCAAGGGACGCGAGCCCATCCTTCTCATGGACGATGTTCTGGCCGAGCTGGACGAGGATCGCTCGCGGCGCCTCCTGGACCTCCTGGATCGGACGGCGGTGGGCCAGACCATTCTCACGGCGCCCCGGGACAGCGACGTGCGTTTTCGCGGCGATCGCCTGGTCCGGTGGCGCGTTCAACAGGGACGCATGGAGCGATGAGGCAGAGATGAGCGCAGACGAGGGAGCACACGGGCCGAGACCCCTGGGTGAGGCGCTGGGCGCCTTCCTGAAGAAGCACGGGCTTGACGCCGAGGTGCGCGGACAGACTGCGTTGGCCCGGTGGGACGAGGTGGTGGGCGAGCGGATCGCTCAGGTGGCGCGGCCTACCGGGGTGGCCCGCGGGGTCCTCTTCGTGGAGGTTCGGTCCAGCGCCTGGATGAACGAATTGACCCTCATGCGCCGCGATATCCTGGCGCGGCTGAACGCCGGTGAAGGTGAAGCGCGGATCGAGCGGATCGTCTTCCGGTTGGCGGAGGACGGTTGAGTATCCACCAGTCCGGTCGGGGAATGGAAAAAACCGCGCAAATGCGCTAAATTTCAATGTCTGCAGTTGACTCCGTCCGAGCCTCCAGAACGAGCATCTCGATGGCTGAAACACCGGTCGATCCCACCAAGTCGCTCTACAACTCCGGTCAGATCCAGGTCCTCAAGGGGCTGGAGGCGGTCCGGAAACGTCCCGGAATGTACATCGGCTCCACCTCGAGCCGGGGTCTGCACCACCTGGTCTACGAGGTGGTGGACAACTCCATCGACGAAGCCATGGCCGGGTACTGCACCCACATCGACGTCACCATCCACCCGGACGACTCGGTTACGGTGGTGGACGACGGCCGGGGTATTCCGGTGGATATCCACCCCACGGAGAAGGTCCCCGGGGTGGAGTTGGCCATGACCGTTCTCCACGCCGGCGGAAAGTTCGACAAGTCGAACTACAAGGTCTCCGGCGGACTCCACGGGGTGGGCGTGAGCGTCGTGAACGCCCTCTCGGAGTGGCTCGAGGTCGAGGTGCGGCGAGACGGCCGGCTCTGGCACCAGCGCTACCACCAGGGCATCAAGCAGAAGGAGCTGGAGGACATGGGCCCGGCCGAGGGGACCGGCACCCGGGTCTTCTTCCGGCCCGACCGGGAGATCTTCACCGAGACCCGATTCAACCTGGAGACGCTCTCTGCCCGGCTCCGGGAGATGGCCTTTCTGAACAAGGGACTCCGGATCTCCATCAGGGATGAGCGGCTCGAGGAGCCGGTGGAGGAAGTATTCCAGTACGAAGGTGGACTGGCGGCCTTCGTGAACTACCTGAGGGGTAGCCGCCAACCCCTCCACGAGCCCCCCCTCTACTTCGAGACGGAGAAGCCCGAGGCCGAGATCGAGCTGGCCATGCAGTACGACGAGGGGTTCTCGGAGAACACCCACACCTTCGTGAACAACATCAACACCCACGAGGGGGGAACCCACGTCACGGGGCTCAAAGCCGCCCTGACCCGGACGCTGAACGACTACGCCAAGAAGAACAATTTGCTCAAGAAGGCGGATCAGTCCCTCTCCGGAGACGATGTCCGGGAGGGGATGACCTGCGTGCTCTCGGTGCGGGTCATGGAGCCCCAGTTCGAGGGACAGACCAAGACGAAGCTGGGGAACTCCGAGGTGCGGGGCGCGGTGGAAACCGCGGTAAACGAGCAGTTGGCCATCTGGCTCGATGAGAACCCGAAGGCGGCGAAGGCCATCATCGAGAAGTCGCTCCAGGCCGCCCGGGCCCGGGCGGCGGCCCGAAAGGCACGGGACCTGGCCCGTAAGAAGAATGCCCTGGAGGGCGGCGTGCTCCCGGGCAAGCTGGCGGACTGTTCCCTGAGCGATCCCTCCATGACCGAGATCTTCATCGTGGAGGGCGATTCGGCCGGCGGTTCGGCCAAGCAGGGGCGCGATCGATCATTCCAGGCCATTCTCCCCATCAAGGGAAAGATCCTGAACGTGGAGCGGGCCCGGATCGACAAGATCCTTTCCAACACCGAGGTTCGGGCCATGATCACGGCCATCGGGGCGGGGATCCGCGACGACTTTGACCTCTCCAACGCCCGCTACGGCAAGATCATCATCATGACGGACGCCGACGTGGACGGGGCCCACATCCGAACGCTGCTGCTCACCTTCTTCTTCCGTCAGATGCGCGAGCTGATCGAAGCCGGCTCGATCTACATCGCTCAGCCTCCCCTGTACCGGGTGGGGAAGGGGAAGGAGGAGTACTACGCCTACTCCGAGGACCAGCGGACCGAGATCGTCAAACGGCTCACCAACGGGAAGGGCGAGGAGGCCCGGGGACTGAATATCCAGCGCTACAAGGGGCTGGGCGAGATGAACCCGGACCAGCTCTGGAACACCACCATGGACCCCGATTCACGGACCATTCTCCAGGTGACCATGGACAGTGCCGCCGAGGCCGACGCCATCTTCAGCCGCCTCATGGGCGACGACGTGGAGCCCCGGCGCCAGTTCATCGAAAAGAACGCGCGCTACGTCCGCAATCTGGACGTCTGAGGCGGCCCCTCACCCGCCTCCGCTACCTGCGGTACCGGACGTCTCCGCCCACAATGGTCAGGTCCACCTGCGCCTCGGGGATCTCCTCTTCGTCAACGGTGAGGATGTCGCGGTCCAGCACCACGATGTCGGCGAGCTTTCCAGGTGTCAGACTGCCCAGAACGTCGTCCTGGAAGGCCGCGTAGGCGCAGTTGATGGTGTAGCTTTCCAGCGCTTCCATCCGGTCCATGGCCTGCTCCGGGAAGAACCTCCACCCCTCGCGGGTCATGCGTGACACGGAGCTGTAGAAGGAGCCCACCGCCGAGATGGGTTCAACGGGCACGTCGGTGCCGTTGCAGATCACGGCCCCCGAATCGATGAGGTCGCGCCAGACGTAGGCGCCGGTGCGGGCCCGCTCCTCGCCCAGGCGAGGCTCAACCCACGGGCCGTCGGAGGTCGCGTGGACCCCCTGCATGGAGGCGATGACGCCCAGTTCGCCGAAGCGGGGAATGTCGTCGGGGTGCAGGTGCTGGGCGTGTTCGATGCGCCACCGGTGGTCGTCCACCACCTCGCCGTTGTCGGTGAGGACCTCCTCGTAGACGTTCAGCGCCTCCCGGTTGCCCCGATCCCCGATGGCGTGGGTATTGAGCTGGAAGCCGTGATCGCGGGCCAGCTCGGCCAGCGCCTGGAGCTGATCCGGCTCAGTCTGCGGAAGACCGGTGGTTTCGGGGTTGTCGGCGTAGGGCTCCAGGAGCCATGCGCCGTGAGTGCCCAGTGCCCCGTCAATGGCCCTCTTGATGGACCGGACGGTGAGGAAGTGGTTGCCCACCCCGTCCAGGAAGTAGTCGGAGAGGGACTCCTCCATGGACGACATGGACTCACCCCTCACCATGACGTAGAGGCGGACCGGCAGCTCCCCGGCCTCGGCCAGCTCCCGGAAGAGGTCGATGGTGCCGAAGTCGGAGCCGGCGTCGTGGAAGGAGGTGACTCCGTGCTCCAGCGCTTCGGCACCGGCCAGCTCCACCTGCCTCAGGTTCCTCTCCTCCCGCTCCTCGGCCGTCATCCCCTCCTCGGCGGCGGAGTGGGCCCGGCGAGCCAGCCCCTGGGCCGCTTGCCGCAGGAACCCGGTGGGCTCTCCCGCCTCGTCGCGAATGATGGTGCCACCCGACGGGTCCGGGGTCTCGGCCGTGATCCCCGCCTCTTCCATGGCGCGGGCGTTGGCGAAGGAGGCGTGCCCACTGGCATGGGTCAGGAGCACCGGGTTGTCGGGGCTCACAGCGCTCAGCTCGTGGTGGGTCGGGACCCCGTCGTACGTCTCCTCCGGTACAGGGTCCCAGCGCTCCTGGTGCCATCCCCGTCCGGTGATCCACTCACCGGGCGGGGTCTCGGCCGCGGCCTCGGCCACCTTCTCAACGATCTCATCCCAACTGGTGGTCCCCATCAGGTCGAGGCTGAGCCGGGCGCTCCCGAGTCCCATGAAGTGTCCGTGTCCCTCGATGAAGCCGGGGATGGCGAGCCGGCCCTCCAACTCCACGACCTCGGTGTCGGGTCCAACCAGCTCCTGGATCTCCGCGGTGGTTCCCACGGCCATGACCCGGTCTCCCTGGACGGCCAGGGCTTCGGCTTCACCCAGCTGCGGGTCCACCGTCACCACTTTCCCGTTCAGGAGCACCATGTCGGCCACGTCCGCGTCGGTCGGAGCATCGGCATCCGGGGGCGGCTCGCAAGCCACCTGGGCCAGGACGAGGACGACGGCGAGAAGCACACGGGCAGCGCCGGTGGATCGGATACGAATTGATGCCATGATGGATCAGCTCCGGGATGATTCGAACGTCGGGCTCGCCGGCCGACCGGACGAGCTGGCCTTCCGGTAAGGTGGCCTCCTGCCGGGAACGACGCCAGTGGGCCGACCTTGCCCCCGGCCCCGGGGAACCGCACCGTCCGGTGAGCGTACCGCGACCCTCACCGCCGCCCACCTACAACCGCCTCGTCCGAGACCATGTCCGACCCCATCCTCATCTTCGGCCATCGCAACCCCGACGCCGACGCCATCTGCTCCGCTCTGGCCTACGCGGACTTCAAGGACCGGACGGACGACGGCGTCTTCCAGGCCGCGCGCTGCGGAAACTCCAATGCGAGGATCGACGCGATTCTGGATCATTTCGGCGTCGGGCTTCCGCCCTTCATCGGCGACGTCACCCCTCGGCTTCGGGAGGCCATGAGCGGCGACCTCGTCACCGTGCGTCCGCACGCCACCTGTGCCGAAGCCCTGGCGCTCATCGAGCGACACGACATCCAGGTGTTGCCGGTGGTGAGCGGCGACGGTGGGCTCCAGGGCCAGGTCTCCATCTTTCAGCTCGGACGCTACTTCGTGCCTCGCCTGGGCAGCGCCCAGGAGATGCGACGGGTGGACACCACCCTGGGCTCCATCGTCGGTGCCCTGCAGGCCGAGGTCCTGCACATGGAGCAGGAGGATCGTGTGGAGGCGCTCCAGGTTCGGGTGGGAGCCATGGACATCGACTCCTTTGACCGATTTACCGACCGGGAGTACATGGATCCGTCCCGGGCCGTCATCGTCGTGGGCGATCGCCTGGACATCCAGCACAGGTCCATTGAGCTGGGGATTCGCCTCCTGGTGATCACCGGCGGCCTGGCGGTGGAGGACGAGGTGGTGGAGCGGGCACGTGAAGCGGGTGTGAGCCTCATTGTGAGCCCCTATGACTCGGCCACCACGGCGTGGGCCATCCGGGCGGCGACCCGGGTGGGCGAAGTCATGTCACGGGAGAGCGTGGAGTTCAGGCCCCAGGAGACCGTTGCCGAGGTGCGTCGAAAGACGTCCACCATGGGGCCCGCCGTGTTCATGGTGACCAGCGATGAAGGCCGGATCCTGGGGGTGTTCACCCGACGGGACCTGCTTCGCCCCAGTCGCACCCGCATCATCCTGGTGGACCACAACGAGCTCAGCCAGGCCGTGCCCGGCGCGGGCCAGGTGAACATCGTGGAAGTGGTGGACCATCACCGCCTGGGCGATCTCCGGACCCAGGATCCCATCCTCTTCATCAACCGGCCCGTGGGATCGACCTGTACCATCATCGCAGATCTGTATCGGCAGGCCGGGCTCACTCCATCGGCGGCGCTGGCCGGTGTCATGATGGGCGGTGTGGTGTCCGATACCCTGAATCTGCGGAGTCCCACCTCGACTCCGCTGGACCACGAGATCCTGGACTGGCTCGAGGAGTTGGCGGGCGCCACCGGCAGCGAACTGGCCGACATCATCTTCTCGTCCGGCTCGGTGGTGGGCCGAAAGTCTCCGGAGGAGGTCATCGGCATGGACCGGAAGGTCTACCAGGAAGGAGACGTCCGCTTCGCCATCTCGCAGGTGGAGGAGGTGGGCTTCGGCGAGTTCTGGGAGCGCTCCGACAGACTCATGGAGGCCCTGGAGCGGAGCCGAACCGAGGAGGGACTGGCTCTGGCCGCCCTCATGGTCACCGACATCAAGGAGCAGGACTCCCTTCTCCTCGTGCACGGCGAGGACCGGATCGTGGAAGCCATCACCTATCCGGCGGTGGAACAGGGGGAGGTCTATCGGCTGAACGGGGTGGTGAGCCGCAAGAAGCAGCTCCTGCCTTTTATCAGCGGCCTGCTGAGAAACGAGCCCGGGGCTGCTATGGCCTGAGGTGCCGTCGGCACGAGCTGGATGGGCTGTTCGTATAGGTAGTGTGCAATAACTCTTGACAAATCTGCGGCGGGCGTGCAGAATTGGTTCGAAGGTCGGATCGTACCGGCCCAACGCCAATTCAACCGCGGACGCACCATGCAGGCCTACAACTCCGAGCTTTTTCTCACCACGTCCGAGGTGGCGGACCTTCTGCAGGTTCATCCATCGACGGTGAAGCGGTGGTGTGACGGAGAAGGCCTCTCCGCCAGCAAGACCGAGGGTGGGCACCGCCGGATCTATCTGCTAAGCGCCCTGGAGTTTGCCGGAGAGCGGGGCATCGAGACCTACCTGGACCCGTTCATGCCCTTCGAGTCCCACGTCTGGCTGGCAGTGCGAAGCGCCGTGGGCGCCCATGACTTCGGCAAGGTGAGGTCGCTGGCCATGGGTTGGCTCCTCCGAGGCTACCCCGGCCGGATCACCGCCCTCTTCCGGGAAATGGGATCCCGTCCCGACCTGCCCTTCGAGCTGCTCTGCGACCTGGGGGTCCAGAGTTTCATGGCGGACGTGGGAGAGGCCTGGGCCCAGGGGCGGCTCAGAACCGGGGAAGAGCACATGGCGAGCCAGGCGGTGATGGAGGCCCTGGTCCACCTGAGCCCGGGAAGTCCCATGACCCCGGAGGCTCGCCCCGTGGCCATCGTGGGGGCCACCGAGGGGAACCGACACCAGGTGGGATCCATGTGCGTCCGGGTTCTGCTGGAGCTGGAGGGGTGGAAGGTCTTCTACCCGGGGGGCGATACCCCTGCGGAAGATTTCGCCGCGCTTCAGCGGGAGCGGGGAGGGGAGCTGGTCTGCGTGTCGGTCTCGTCGACCGCCACGGCGGCGCACCTGCGCCGGACCGTCCGGATTCTGGGGGAGTTCTATGCCGTCGAACACCCCTATGACCTGGTGTTTGGAGGACGAGGGTTGGACGAGGGATGGACGCCGGGGGGTGACCTGCCCTTCCGACGAACTCACAGCTTCCCCTCGCTCTCGCCGTTCATTCGCTGGGTGAGAGAGAACCGGGACCGGTGGGAGGGGAAGGCGGCTTCGCCTCGGAGCACGGTGGGGGCCGGGTCGTCCCATGAAGGTGGAATGCGCTGATGTGGCGCCCAGGGAGGGCCTGGAGGCCGGAGGTCATCGGCCTGGTCGGGTTCGCGGTGTTCACTCTGCTGGCCCTGGTGGGCTACGGCCTCTTCGGCCTTCGGCCCGAACTTCTGCCCCAGGTGGACTGGCTGGTGGCCTTCTGGCGAATCTCCTTCCAATTCTTTGCCCAGGTTCACATTGCCCTGGGCGCCTTGGTGCTCCTGGTGGTTCTGGTCCAGCGCCTGCGCCTGGCGTGGGTGCCCGCGCTGGTGGCGGTCTACCTGATTGCACTGGCCAGTGAGTACGTCGGGACCGGATACGGCATCCCGTTCGGGAACTATGAGTACACCACTCTCCTCGGGGCGAAGATCGGGGATCGCGTGCCCTGGCTCATCCCTCTGAGCTGGTTCCTCATGGCGGTGCCGTCGTACGTGCTGGCCCGGGTGACCCTGCCGTCTCGGGCCCAGCGGTGGAGCCGACTGCTCTTCGCCGCGTTGATTCTGACCCTCTGGGACCTGGCCCTGGATCCGGCCATGAGCTACCAGAGCCCCTTCTACTGGCGCTGGACCGATAGTGGGCCGTACTACGGGATGCCCTGGATCAACCTGGTCGGTTGGATGGGGACCGGATTCGTGATCATGGCCGCCCTGGAGTTCCTGGGTGGAGCGAGGTGGGCGGACAGGCTCCCGGTGCGATGGATGGCCGCGTATTACGGGATCACCCTCCTCATGCCCTTCGGGATGTTGGTTCTGGAGGGACTCTGGCTGGCGGTGGGGGTCACGGCGGCGGGGTACGCCGTCGCGTGCGCACTTCACCTGGTATGGACCGAGAGAGCCCGGCACGGCGCCGGGCGGGGCCCGGAGATCTCGGCGACGTGGTCGGGCGAGGGATCATGAGTCTCCACGCCCACGTCCGGTCGGCCATGTCAGCGGCCCTGGAGGCGGCGGCAGAACGCCAGGTCGGCTCCATCGGACTGGCCCGCCCGGACCTCCAGGGCAAGATGCTGCGACCGCAGGTGGCCTGGGCCGCCGCCCCGAAGGCGCTGCGGGCCTCTTCGGAACTGGCTTCCGGAATGCTGGCCATCCAGATGGTCCACGAGGCGTCGCTCCTCCACGACGACATCCTGGACGATGCCGACACTCGTCGCGGGCGGCCGTCGGGTGTGGCGCGTCACGGCGTTGCCGCGGCTCTGGTGGAAGGGGATCACCTGCTGACCTCGGCGTACCAGGTGGCGCAGGACGTGGGTTCCCCGGCCTTCATGGCCTGCTTTGCCCGAGCCGTGGAGCGGACGGTGGCGGGGGAGAAGGCCCAGGGCCGGGCCATGGGCCGATGGCTCGAGCAGGCGGAGTACCTCGAGATCGTCTCGGCCAAGTCCGGGGAGCTCTTCGGCGCCGCCGTGGCGCTCCCGGTCTGCCTGTCGGTAACGGACCACGGGGTCCAGCGGGCCTACGCTTTGGGCGTTCGGATCGGCCAGCTGTACCAGATGGTGGACGACTTCCTCGATCTCTGCCCCCGGGCCGAGTCGGGGAAAGCGCCCCGGCAGGACTATCGACAGGGGAAGTGGACATGGCCTCTGGAGCACGCCGACATCCAGGGCTTCGAGCTGTCCGATGGCGAATTGACCCACCGGCTCTTCGCCGGGACCGATGGCGGGGATTCGGCGATGCGTCGAGGCCTTGGCGTACTCACCAGGCAGCTATCCGAGGCGAGGCTCGCCTGGAGGGACCTCCATCCGGAGGACGACGCGGTGCCGGCACTCCTGGACGAGTGGGGCAAGATGGCCCTGGCCGCCCTGGAGCGGGAGGAAGCCTCGGCCGGGAGCACCTCCCGAGCCGCCACTCGCATCGCGGAACCCCGCCGCGCTGTGCGGGAGCAGGCGCTGAGTCTGGGGCCGCCTGAGGCGTGGCCGGAGTACTTCTCCCGTCATTCGCGCTCTTTCCACCTCTCGGCACGACTCTTTCCGGCCGAAGAAGGTCGCGTGGTAGCCGGAGTCTACACCTTCTGTCGCTTCACCGACGACCTGGTGGATCAGGCGCCGGAGCTGCCTGCGGACGTGCTGCTGGATCGTCTTGAGGCGTGGCGTGACCTGGTCCAGGAGGCGTACGACGACCACTCCACCGGCATCCCGCTGCTGGACCGGGTCATGGGAGAGACCCGCCGACGTGACGTTCCCGTCCGCTATGCCCACGCCCTGATCGATGGGGTGGCCATGGACCTGAGGGTCACGGTCTACCCGGACCTGGAGGCCCTTCAGGACTACTCGTACCACGTGGCCTCGGTGGTGGGGCTCTGGCTCACCGAACTCTTCGGCGTGCGCGACCCCTGGGTGCTGAGCCGGGCCGAAGCGTTGGGTCAGGCCATGCAGCTCACCAACATCCTTCGGGACGTGGGCGAGGACCTCCGGCGGGGTCGGCTCTACCTCCCGCTGGAGGTTCTCGAGGCCCACGGAGTCGATCCTGATCAACTGGAGTCGGCTGCCGCCAACGGAGCTCCCCTTCCTGAAGGGTACCCGGCGGCGCTGGAAGCCCTCATGGCGGTGGCCGAGGAGGACTACGACCGCGCCATGGAGGCCGTCCCCGCCCTCCCCGACTTCTTCCAACGGCCGGTGGCGGCGGCCTCTAGGATCTATCGGGGAATCCACCGGGAGATCCGCGGCAACCGCTACGACAACCTGAGACAGCGGGCCATGACGTCGTGGTCCCGAAAAATCATTCTGGGGGGGCGGGGGCTCTGGGAGCTCCGAGGTGCCCGCAGGAGCTACCGGGAGCAGAGCACGTGAGCAGATCAAGGCAGGCGGTGGTCATCGGGAGCGGATTCGGGGGTCTGGCGTTGGCCGTTCGGCTTCAGGCCGCCGGGGTCCAGGTGACGGTCCTGGAGAAACGGGAGGCCATCGGCGGACGGGCCTACCGCCTCGAGGATAGGGGATACGTCTTCGACATGGGGCCCTCACTCATCACCGCTCCCCACATCGTGGACTCGGTCTTCCAGGCGGCGGGACAGCGGCTGGTGGACTACGTGGATCTCATGCCCCTGGATCCCTACTACCGGATCTACTTTCACGACGGCACCTCCGTGGACTACGTGGGCGACCCGGACCGAATGAAGGCCCAGATGCGGGTCTTTGACGAAGGCGACGCCGAGCGCTTTGACGCCTTCATGGCCCGGGTGCGCCTCATCTACGATGCCGTGATCGGAGATCGGCTGGGCTCCACCAACTTTGGAGACCTGAAGACCATGCTCGGGTTCCTGCCGCAGATGGTGAAGCTGGACGCGTACCGGCCGGTCACCAGCTTCGTGAACCGCTACTTCAGGGATTTCCGGCACCGCTTCCTCTACTCCTTCCATCCACTCTTCGTAGGCGGCAACCCCTTCCACACCCCCTCGGTCTACCTCATGATCCCGTACCTGGAGCGGGAGGGCGGCGTCTGGTTCGCCCGGGGCGGCATGTACTCGGTGGTGGAGGCGTTGGGACGGCTCTTCGAGGAGATGGGCGGCCGCATCCTCACCGAACACGAAGTGACCCGTATCGGGGTCCGGGATCGAGCGGTGACCCATGTGGAAGCCGCGGGACGTCGGTTCGAAGCCGACCTGGTGGTATCGAACGGAGACCCCGGCCACACGTACCGCGATCTCATCGACCCCTCGCACCGCAGCCGCTGGACCGACCGAAAGGTGGAGAAGATCGACTACTCCATGTCCTGTTTTCTGCTCTACCTGGGGACGCGTCGCCAGTACCCCCAGCTCGAGCACCACACCCTGATCCTCACCGAGCGCTACAGGGAGCTTTTGAACGACATCTTCAAAAAGAAGATCCTGCCCGATGACTTTTCAATGTACCTCCACGTACCCACCCGGAGCGATCCGAGCATGGCCCCCGACGGGTGCGAGAGCATGTACGTTCTGGTGCCGGTGGCGAACCTCCGCTCAGGTATCGACTGGGAAGAGATCCGGGAGGCGTTCGCTCACAAGGTGATCGACGTTCTCGAAGACTGGGGGCTCGAGGGGCTGAGGGAGAACCTGGAAGTGCTGCACATCATGGACCCGACTCACTTCCGCGACGATTTGAACTCGCTACACGGCAACGCCTTTGCCATCGTGCCCAAGTTCAGTCAGACCGCCTGGTTCCGTCCCCACAACCGCAGCCAGGACGTGGAGGGGCTCTACCTGGTGGGCGCTGGTACGCACCCGGGTGCCGGGGTGCCCGGAGTCTTCCTCTCGGCTGAGACCACCTACGGCTGCATAGCCCAGGACCTGGGGCTGCCCGATCAGTGGGACTGGGACGAGCCCGGCCGGGTGGCGTTGGATCCAACGAGGGCGGTGCCCGGCTCGAGTCAGCCCGTCACCTCTTCCACCGCCTGAGCGCCGGCGATCCGGCCAGACTGGAGTGCCCCGTTCAGGGAAGCGTTGGTTCGGTGGTCTCCGGCCACCAGGAGCCCCGGCCCCACTCGCAGCGGCCGGAGGGGTGGGTCGAATGAAGACGGGGTCTGACGTGGGTGGGCTTCGGGGATGCGGTACGTTTCAAGGTGGTGCCACCCCTCTGCGGGAGCGCCGAACCACTCCCGCATCTGTTGCCGTACCCGCCCAACGAGGTCATCTCCGGCGTGGTTTTCCGGGGTTCCCAGGACGTTCGCGGCCACCAGCGATCGACCGGCCGGCGCGTAGCCCTCGGCGACACGGTCCATGAAGGCCAGGTGGTTCACCGGCCCCGCACCTTCGGCGTTCAGGATCAGAATCCCGTCGTCGCTCGAGGGAGGAGCTCCGTCCGCTCCACGCTCTCCGGAAAAATACAGCGTGGTGGTGCCCCGGACGCCGGGGTCCGGGAGGACGTCTCCAAGCAACCGGGAGGCTTCGGAGGCCTGAGTCGCCACAACCACGACAGGCGCCGTCAACTCCTCGCCCGATGCAAGCTGGACACCTCCATCGATGAGTCGAGCCACGACTGATCCGGTTCTGACGGCATTCGAGGGTAAGCCGGCGGCCAGTTGGCGGGGGATTTCTTCCATCCCGCCGCCAGGAACCGACACCGGCCCGGAGGCGAACATCTGCAGATAGAAACGGAGGAGGCGGGCCGGCACTTCCAGCTCCGGATCCAGGAGAATGCCTCCGAAAAAAGGACGGAAGAAGCGCTCGATGATCCCGGGCGAGAAGCCTTCCTTCTCCAGGTCCAGCGCTGCGCTCCGAATCGGCCCCTGGAGGATCGCCTCCGGAGTCGTCTTGCGCAGGCGGCGGGCCAGGCCCAGAAGTCTCAGCTTGTCCGCGGTGGAACCCACGGGACTCGTCGCGCTCCCGATCGCATGGAGGGGGTGCCGTCGGGGATCGGCCACGCGATGAAAACGACCGTTCATCCGGATCAGGGCACCCGGGTAGAACCGGCAAAGGTCCAGTGCGGCGTAGTCCAGAAGCCGGCGGCACTCGGGATACGCCTCCAGGAGCACCTGGAATCCCCGATCCAGGAGGAATCCCTCGACCTGGTCGGTGCGTACCCGACCACCCACACGGTCTGAGGCTTCCAGGACGCGGACCGTCAGGCCCCGATTGGTGACTTCCCGGGCGCAAGCCAGCCCGGCCAGTCCTCCTCCCACCACGATTACGTCGACGGCATTCTCGGCCATTGCCCTCTTCCCGTCACTGTCGGAAGGATTCACGGTGCGGCACCGGTTCCGAGACCCCGGTTCCCCTCGCAAGGTTGCAGGTCGGAGGACCACGCCGCATCTATGGTGGGTCGAGTTTTGCCCCTCCCCATCCTGCAGCGCAACGACATGACCCAGCTACGCTTCGTTTTTCCGCTCCTGCTCCTCTTCTTCTGGCCCACCGGTACGGGGGCGCAGGCCCCTGCCGCGACGACTGCAACCACCGCCATCGAGGCCGTCACGGCCGCCGACTACGAGCGGGCCGAGGCCTTCCTGTCAGGGAACTTGAACGCCAGGCTCTTCAGGGCATCGGTGTCGCCGAACTGGCGGGACGACCAGCGCTTCGACTATCGGGTCCGCATTCCCGGCGGACACGAGTTCATCAGCGTCCACGCCGGGCAGGGAACCCGGGAGCGGGCCTTCGATCACGAACGTCTCTCGGCGGCCCTCTCCCGGGCCACCGGTGAGTCATATGAAGCGCTTCAGCTCCCCTTCACATCGTTCGATGCTGTGGATGAAGGGCGTGCCGTGGAGGTCACCGCCGACGGGCGTCTCTGGCGCTGCGATCTGTCCGAATACGAGTGCGTCGAGCGAGAGCGGCCCGAGACCGGCCCCTCAGGCGTGAACTCACCCGACGGCCGCTACGTGGCCTTCCGCCGCGACCAAGACCTCTGGGTCTTCGATCGCGAGACCGATAGCTCAACGCAGCTCACCACCGACGGAGAGGAGCGCTACGGGTACGCCACCGACTCGCAGGGATGGCGGCAGAGCGACCAGCCCATCCTACTGTGGTCGCCGGATTCCCGACGCATCGCCACCTACCGGCTGGACGAGCGGGGCGTGGAGGAGATGCACCTGCTTCGAACCGCTGAACCCCGGCCCGAGCTCCAGTCCTGGCCCTACGCCCTCCCCGGCGACACCATCGTTCCCATGCTGGAGCGGGTGGTCATCGACGTGGAGGAGGAGACGGTGGTGGAGCTGGACACCCCGCCGGATCATCAGCGGACCTCCTCGTGCTGCGGGCTGAGCCGGGGGCCTGACTGGGCCGACGTGGAGTGGAGCGACGACGGCGAGACGCTGGCCTTCGTG
>SLNQ01000288.1 GCA_007132965.1 Gemmatimonadota bacterium
CGGCGGTCCGCTCCAGGATCACGTACTCGTCGTAGGCCGGCTCACCCGTCTCGGCGTCCAGCACGTTGGCCGAGAGGAAGGGGAAGTGGGCGTCCCGGATGGCCCGCTCCATGTGGCGGATCCCGAAGTTGAACTCGTGGTTGCCCAGCGCCGCGGCGTCGTACTCCATGACGTTCATGGCGGTGATGACCGGGTGCTCCACCCCCGGCTCCAGCGGGGTGAAGGCCGCCGCCATGGGGCCGCCCTGCAGGAGGTCGCCCGAGTCCACCAGCACCGTGCGCCCGGGATGGGCCGCCCGGATGGAGTCCACGATGGGCACCAGCCGGGCCAGCCCGTGCTCCGCCTCCCGCCCTGCCTCGTAATCCCAGGGCAGGAGCTGGGCGTGGGTGTCGGTGGTGCCCATGAGCACCAGGGTCACCGGCTCCCGGTCGCCGCGGTCGGTGCCGCACCCGGAAAGCGCAACGACGGCCGCCGCCGGGAGGAGGGCCGCCAGCCCCAGGACGAGGAGCCGAGGGAGGGGAAGGGTCCGGCGCCGCCTCACCCGCCCTCCACTGCGTCGGCCTGCTGCAGGAGCCCCGCCAGCTCCTCACCCAGGTGCTCCACGAGCAGCTCCCGGTACCACTCCGTCTGCATGAGGCCTCTGTCCCGCTGGAAGAACGCCTCCATCACCGGCACCCAGTCGGAGCCCAGCGGCATGATGACCCCGAACTGCTCGGAGGCGTCGTCGCCCACCGGGTGTCGCCGCAGGGGCGCGCCCTCTTCCCGGGCCCGCCAGTAGTTGTAGACGTCGATGTAGCCGAAGTAGCCCTCGCCCGAGGCCACCCGCTCGACCAGCCGGTCGTTGGTGCCCACCGTGGTGGTCTGCATGTCGGGGAAGTACTGGTCCCGGAGATCCTCGATGCGCTCTTCGTGCAGGGTCCCCGTGTAGAGGAGCCCGGTGAGGTCGGCGAAGGCCTCGTCCACCTCCTCCAGCGACTCCAGCTCGGGTACGTCCTCGTGGGTCATGAGGATGGCCACGTTGTCCAGGTACGGGGGTGAGAAGGCCAGCTCGTCGCGTCGCGCCTCGGTGATGGTCACGTTCCCGATCCCGAACACGCCGCCCTCTGAGTATCGGACCCGCTGGTAGAAGGTGGGCCAGTGCTCCTCTTCCTCGAAGTCCACCGACACCTCGATGCCGTGCTCTTCTTCCACGAAGCGGGCGAACTCCCGGAGGATCTCAACGGTGACGCCGGTGAGGCGGCCCTCGTCGTCACGGCCGGCAAAGCCGGAGGAGGCCACGTACAGGACCCGGATTGCGGTCTCGCCGGCCTCCACCGCCTCGGCGAAGGAGGGTGCCGAGAGGGGGTCGATGTCGGCGGGCGCCACGGCTTCCTCCATGGGATCCTCAGCGGCGCCCAGGGCATCGGGGTCCGGCTCCGGCGCCGGCTCGCATGCCGCGGTCGCCGTCAACAGCCCCAGGATGAGGGCGAAGGGAAGAAAGCGGAAAACGGAAGAAGGGGACCGGCCCTGGCGGCTCGTCCTCATAATGATCCTCAGTCGGGAGGTGAACAGGTCGAAGGTTCAGGCCGTGGTAGATACGGCGGACACAATCAATGGGGCGGCAGACACAATCATACGAGAGGCGCGCAGAGGGGGTTCCCCCCGGGTGCCGGCCGACTCCCGTTCCCGTCAGGCCGCTTCCCCCAGGTTCCTCCGGATGAGGGCCTCCGGGTCCGGGTCCCGCTCCATGAAGCTGCGGAAGAGCTCGTCCGGATCGGCCCGGTCGCCGGCCGAGAGAATCGACTCCAGGTAGCGCGTGCCCGTTTCCCGGTCGAAGATCCCGCGCTCCAGGAACCGGGTGAAGAGGTCGGCCTCCATCACCTCGGACCACAGGTAGGAGTAGTACGAGGCGGCGTAGCCCCCGGAGAAGAGGTGGAGGAAGGCGGGCAGGGGGTGGGACTCGGCGAAGCTCCGGTCCGCCGAGTAGGGGACCAGCAGCTCGGTGACCCACTCCACCGGGTCGCCGTCAGTCTCGGGGTCGTACTCGGTGTGGAGCGCCAGGTCCAGGAGGCCGAAGCTGAGCTGCCGCATCTGCGCCCATCCGCCCATGAAGCGGCGGGCCCTGAGCATCCGTTGGTGGAGGTGGTCGGGGAGGGGCTCGCCGGTCTTCCAGTGGCGGGTGAGGAGGTCCAGGGCGTCCCGCTCCCACGTCCAGTTCTCCATGAGCTGCGAGGGCACTTCCACCCAGTCCCACGGCACGTTGATTCCGCCCCGTTCGGGGATGGGCACCCGGGAGGTGCAGTGGTGCAGGAGGTGCCCGAACTCGTGGAAGAGGGTCTCCACGTCCCGGTGGGTGAGAAGCGCGGGCCGCTCCTCCGAGGGCGGGGGCACGTTGGTGCAGATGACGCCCAGGTGGGGCGAGAGGCGGCCGTTGGAGCCGGGCCTTCCGTGGATGAAGTCGTTCATCCAGGCTCCCTGCCGCTTCTCGGGGCGGGGGAAGAAATCAGCGTAGAAGGCGCCCATGAGGGTGCCGTCCTGGTCCAGGAGTCGGAAGTAGCGCACGTCCGGGTGCCAGACCTCGTCCAGCTCGTCCTCCTCCACCCGGAGCCCGAAGACCCGGTGGGTGAGCTCGAACATCCCCTCCAGCACCCGGTCCAGGGGGAAGTAGGGCCGGAGCTCCTCTTCGTCCAACTGGAAGCGCTCCCGCCGGAGCTGCTCGATGAGGAAGGAGACGTCCCAGGGACGGATGGGGTCCATCTGCCGCTGGGCGCCGGCTTCGCGGAGCGTCTCCAGGTCCCCCTCCCAGTAGGGGCGGGTGCGCTCGATCATGCCCCGGACGAACTCCCGGGCCTGCTCGCCGCTCCGGGCCATCTGCTCCTCGAGGCGGAAGTCCGGAAAGTCCGGATAGCCCAGCAGCCGGGCCTTCTCCTGACGAAGCTCCAGGATCCGGGGAATCAGGGAACGGTTGTCCCAGGGCTCCGCCCGGCCCCGCTGGAGGTATGCCTGGTGGACCGTCTCCCGGAGCTCCCGGGAGCGGGCGTGCTTCAGGATGGCCTGCACGGAGGGGGCGTCCAGGGTCAGCGTCCAGCCCTCGTCTCCATCGGACTCGGCCCGCCGCCGGAAGCGGTCCATGGCGTCTTCGGGGATCCCCTCCAGCTCGGCCGGGTCGGTGACGTTCAGGCTCCAGTCGGCGGTGGCGTCCAGGACGTTCTCGGAGAAGTCCTGCTCCAGCCGGGCCAGCTCCACCTGGATGGCTTCCAGGCGCTCCCGTCCTTCCGGGGGCAGGTCGGCCCCCGAGCGGCGGAACTCCCGGAGGGTCTTCTCCAGGTGGCGGCGAGCCAGGTCGTCCAGCTCCCCGGCCTCGTCGGTGTCAGCGAAGGCCTGCAGCCGCTCCCAGAGCCCGCGGTGCAGGTGCAGACGGGTCCAGAAGGAGGAGATCTCCGGGAGGACTTCCGCCCAAGCCTCCCTGAACTCCGGGCTCTCGGCCACCGCCAGCATGTGCTGCACCGGGGTGGTTCCCTCCCGCACCTCCCGCACCAGCTCGTCCAGGCGCCCCAGGGTGTTGGCCCAGGTGGGAGGCGTCTCCTCGGCGGCCAGCTCGTCTACAGCCCCTTCCGCCCGGCTGATGAGGGTCCGCACCCCCGGCGCTACGTGTTCGGGCCGGATCCGGTGGAAGGGGATGCGGAAGGACGAGCTGAGGAGCGGGTTCTGTTCGGCGTCGGACATAGAGCGTTGGGATCGGAGATGAAGCCGGACCGTACCGTCGGACGGCGTACCGGTCACAAAGGCGTATCGGCCGCCAATGTAACGCTCAGCGGGTCCTTTCCAATAGTGGGATCGGTCCGGTCAGAAGCTCTCCGCGCCCGGCCGGCACTCGGGCCAGCTCTGATCGCCCGGCAGCACCCGCCGCTCCCGCGATACCATCTCCGGATCTTCGGAGGCCAGGTAGGCCAGCATGGCGATGAGGGTGGCGTTGTTGCGCACTTCCTCGAACACGACCTTGTCGTACGTGTCCCGGTTGGTATGCCAGGTGTAGGGATTGTAGCCCCACGAGATGGAGCTGAGGGAGAAGGCCGGGGCGCCGGCGCAGATGAAGGAGGCGTGGTCCGTTCCTCCGCTGGAGGGCCCGCCGGGGATGTTCAACCGGATGTGCTGGCTGATCTCCGAGGGGACGGCCGACATCCAGCGGCCCCAGTGTTCTCCGGCCTCCACCAGCCCCTGCATACTGATGTTCACCACCCGGCCGGTTCCGTTGTCCTGGTTGAAGAGGGCCTGCATGTTGTCCACGATGTCCGGGTGCATGGCGGCGAAGCGGCGCGAACCGTTCAGCCCCTGCTCCTCGCCGCCCCACAGACCCATCATGATCGTGCGGCGGGGGTTCGGATATACTTCCCGCAGGATCCGCATGGCCTCCAGCATGGTGATGCTGCCGGTGCCGTTGTCGGTGGCGCCGGAGCTGGAGTCCCACGAGTCGAAGTGGGCCGAGAAGAGGATGTACTCTTCAGGCCGCTCACTGCCCTCGATGACTCCGATGGTGTTGTAGACCGGAACCTCGCCCAGGAACTCGGCCTCGGCGTTCAGGCGGAGGATCGGCGAGGAGCCGTTGTCGGCCAGCCGGAAGACGAGTCCGTAGTCCTCGCACCCCAGGACCACCGTGGGGGTGGTCTCGGTGTTCGTGCCAAAGACGGTCTTGATGCCCACGCGGCCCCGGAAGCCCGCCTCCAGGATCCCCGCGGCGCCGGCCTCCTCGAGCATGTCTCGGCCGAGGCCGTCCTCGGGCAGGCGGGCGTTGAAGGCCTGCTGCGCCTCCTGGCGCTGCTGGTTCATCCGCTCTCGGGCCCCCTGAGTCCCCCATTGGTCGAAGTGGTCCATGGGACGGCAGGTGGGCTCGGCCGCCTGCCGCAGCACGAAGGTGCCCGGCACGTCGTTGTCGAGCCACGCCTGGAACTCGGCCTCGGTGGCACCCTCCGGCGGAATCGTCACCGTGGCGGTGACAGGGCCGGCGGTGCCGGGGCTCCAGGCCAGAATGGTGCCCTCCAGCGTCCGGACCCGGGGCTCCAGGAGGTCAATGTGGGTGATCCCCCGGTCCCACCCGCGCCAGGTGCCGTACTGCTCGTTGTAGGCCTCGATCCCCCATCCCTCGAGGGTCTGGACCGCCCAGTCGTGGGCCCGGTCGATGCCTGGTGAGCCGGTGAGCCGGGGACCGATGGAGTCCATGAGGGCGTGACCCAGGGCCTCGAGGTGGGAGTTCTCCATCCCCTCGGCCCAGATTCCCTGGAGCACCGGGTCGTCGGTGCTGAAGGTCTGGGCCTGCGAGGGGGCGGGAGTCGCCACCGCGGCGGCGAGTATCAGGGCCAGGGCATACGGAAGGCATCGGTTGAGCATCGTGGTCCTCGGTAAAAGGCTGTTGAAAAAACGCGTCGTGCCTCCCCGAGGCACGGTCTGCATGAAGGACAGCGGACCCGGGTGAAGCGTTGCCGATAAGGCAGAATCAATCCGGCCGGCCAGCCTCGTGAGCCAGCAGGTGGCGGAAGCGCTCCCGGGCGGTGCTGAGCTTGGGATCGATGACGAGCCGGCAGTATGCCTGCTCGGGGTTCCGCTCGTAGTAGCGGTGGTGCTCCCTCTCGGCAGAGTAGAAGGCCTCCAAGGGCGCCAGCTCGGTGACCACCGGGTCGTCAAGTTGGTTGGCCACCTCCGCCATTACCTCCCGGGCCACTGCCTCCTGTTCCGGGTCGTGGTACAGGATGATGGAGCGGTACTGCGGGCCCACGTCGGCACCCTGCCGATTCGGTGTGGTGGGATCGTGGATGGCGAAGAAGACCTCCAGGAGCTCCCGGTAGCTCAGCTCGTCGGGGTCATAGCGAAGCTGGACCACCTCGGCGTGTCCGGTGGTGCCCCGGCAGACCTCCCGGTAGCCGGGATTCGGAACGTGCCCCCCGGCGTACCCGGAGGTCACCTCCTGGACCCCTCGCAGTCGGCGAAAGACCGCTTCGAGGCACCAGAAGCATCCGCCACCGAGGGTGGCGAGGGCCGGTTCAGTCATGGGCGGAGGTTCCGTATGGGTGAAGGAGGCTCAAGCCTCATCCATGATACGGCGGGTGTCGTGGTGGGGCAAAAAAACGATCAGACTGCTACACCCGCGTCATCCGGATGCGGCCGGCGCCCAGGAGCTCTTTCAGCTCCTTGAGGAGATGGGGCGAGGGGTTCAGGGTGAGCGACCGGGAGCGCAGCCGGGCCTCGGTGCCGCCCCCGTTGCCCAGGTGGAGCTCCAGGGGGGCCCGGCCCAGGTGCTTCTCCATCATCTTCCGGGCCCGGGCCA
>SLNQ01000327.1 GCA_007132965.1 Gemmatimonadota bacterium
CTCTTGTCGGCCATGCCCGTCGACCCTGCGAGTACCCCGACGGCAGTCGGACCGGCCCAAGCCGACACCCTCCGAGCGTTCCAGCCCCAGGATCTCTTCCGCCTGCACCGGATCGGAGAGGTGCGCTTCTCGCCGGATGGCGGCGTCCTGGCCTTTGAACGGGCTCGTTCGGGAGAGGAAGGCGCCATCGCCCGTCTTCCGGAACGGCCGGAGTTCCGGTCGGACATCTGGATTGTCGCCGAAGGAGAAGATACTCCGCGCCGTCTGACCGACGGTGCGTCTGCCGGCGCAGGGTGGTTCCATCCGCGCTGGTCTCCGACTGGCGACTGGCTCGCCTTCCTCTCCATCGAGGGCAACCGCATCCGGGCGTGGGTGTGGGAGCGGGCCAGCGACGAGATCCGTCCCGTGACGGATCGTGCCGTGCACCTTACCTCTGCCGGGCCCCTGGCCTTCCAGTGGCTTTCGGACGGGGAGCTGGCCGTGGCGCTCCGACCCGAGGGTGCACCGGAGCGCCACCGGATGCTGGCCGAGAATACCCGTCCGGGGTCATATGCGGTCGAGAGGTGGGAGGCGGCGTGGAGTGGGCGCAACGTGACTGCCGATGTCCTGGACGCAGACCCGGACGTCGCTCCACGAAATGTCGTTCCCCGGACCGAAGTGACGATCTACGATCTGGAGGGGAGCTCGGAGGCAACGGCGGAAGGGCGGTTCGGACTTGCGTGGCCTTCCCCGGACGGGCGCTGGCTCGCGACGTTCTCGGAGCCGCCGGTGGGGACCGTCCCCCCGGACCAGCCCATGCACCAGTGGGCTCGTTTCGGAACCAGGCCGGGGGCCGTTTCCCTCACGGGGGAGGACCCACCGGAAGGAGCGCCCTCTCCCGAGGCCGATGCGATTCATCAACCGCTGTACAACACACTTCAGTGGGCGCCTGACGGCAGAGAGTACGCATTCGTGTTCCAGCCATTCCCGGACGACGACGGGTCGCCCGGCCGACAGGTCGGCGTCTACCGCCCAGCCGTCGGCGACGTCGAGGTTATGGAGGATCTCGAGGCCCCGGTCCGGGCCCTGGCGTGGACCGGAGACTCGCGGCTCCTGGTCCTCGCCGAACGCCCGTCGGCCGATAGGGAGACGTCTCGCCCGGACTGGTGGCACCTCTCCCCGGAAGGTGAATGGCAGAATCTCACGGCCGCTATGGGTACGGTGCCGGACGACCTGGTCCCGGCGGACGACGGCGCCGTGGGACTGGCCGACGGCACGCTGTGGAAGATCGGAGTGGGGGAGGAGCCGGAGGCGCTCATTGTAGATGAAGATGCGACGCTCCACACAATTATGTGGCCTTCGCCCAGTGGGTTCTTCGCAGGCGGTCCCACGAGCCTGAGGGCACCCGATGAGCCGATTGGACTCCTGGCCAGCTCGGACTCGGGCCGGAGCGTCCTCGTCGTTGAGATCGTGGGTGCGGATGTCCGCGAGGTCGCCCGGGTGCCCGTGCCCCCGGGAGAAGGAAGCCCCGCCGATGTCGCCCCGGAGACGGCCGCTGCGGCATTTTCCCGCAGCGATGACACGGGAACCTGGCTCTTCCGGCAGCTTGCCACCTCCCCCAACTCCCCAGTGGTTCCGGACACGCTGGTGGCCGAAGATCGATGGCTCGCCGAAGTAGACCCGGGAGAGACCCGCCGGTTGGAGTACGAGGGCCCCGAAGGCGAAGCACTCACGGCCTGGATGATCCTCCCGCCAGGCCGTGAGGACGGGCAGGCACATCCCACGGTGGTCTCCTTCTACCCGGGCACGACCCACGGTGAGCGGGAGCCTGCCGCCGCCCGCCTCAACCGGCCCTTCGGCATCGTGGCGCTTCAGCTTCTTGCTTCGCGCGGGTACGCGGTGCTCCTGCCCAGCGTGCCACTGGAACCGGACGCTCCGCCCCGCCCCGACCTCGCCCGGTGGATCCTTCCCGCCGTGGATGAAGCGGTGGATGCCGGGCTCGCAGAGCCGACGAGGCTGGGGGTCATGGGGCATAGTTACGGCGGCTATGGCGTGAACCATCTCGTCAGTCAGACGGATCGGTTCCAGGCCGCCCTCAGTTCGGCGGGCCCAACCCACCTGCGCTCCCATTACGGAACGCTGGATGCCCGGGGTCGCTACGGGCACATGGCGCCTCCCGAGGCGCTGCAGCTGAGTACGATGGGCTACTTCGAATCGGGCCAGGGGCGAATGGGTGCGCCTCCGTTCCGAGCACCGGAGCGCTACCGGGAGGCCAGTCCGCTCACCTACGTGGCCGAAGTGGACACACCCCTCCTCATGATTCACGGAGACCAGGACTTCGTGCCCATCCAGCAGGCCGAGATGTTCTTCGCCGAGCTACTCCGGCAGGGCAACCGGGCACGACTGGTACGCTATTCCGGCGAGGGCCACACCGTGAGCGGCCGAGCCAACGTGCTGGACATGTGGGAGCAGATCTTCCGCTGGTGGGAGGAGTTTCTGGGGGAAGGATAGAACGCTGCTGAAGAAGTAAGGGGCGCTCCCAACCGAGCGACCGGGTAAGGGTCGGCGCAGGGCTGCTGGCCGATGAGGTGGGCTCGTGGTATCTCGAGACTGTCGCTGGAGTGACCCCGCACCGGGCGCTCTTCCGGTCCGGCCATACCCGAGAAGGGTCGTCATGAACGGACTGAATGGCCTATCCCTTCACCGCCGCCACCGCAGGCCGATGGAGAGGGAGAAGAGGGAGACGGCGCCGAATCCCTCGCTGACGCGCGTGCTGCCTTCCGACTCGACCCGATCGCCTTCGGTGAGCATGTAGATCCAGCGCGCTCCGAACAACAGATTCCATCGGTCCGCCAACTCCTTCGCAGTGTGAACCCCGGGGCTCACCGTTAGGCTGGTGTCCAGCCGTTCAGCCCGAACCGGCGTGACCTGGGTGGAACCGATCGTGCCAAAGGAGGTGCCCCCGGTCAGTAGGTCCAGTGTGACCGGCCACCCGGAGGCGGTCGGCTCCCTCACCAGGAATGCCGGTCCAACCATGTAGTGTCCCGTCAGGATGTCGAGGCTGTTTCCATCCCTGTTGGTCGCGAACAGGCGCATGCCATTCAATCGAACGCGGAGGTCAACGCGCCGGTGCAGGGACGTGTCCACCCCGAGGCCGAGCCCCGGCCCCCACCCCACCATCGTGGAAAGCTCCCCCACCGGGATCCCCACCCCGGCGCTCAGCTCCCACTGCTGAGCGCCGAGCGCTCGCGGCTCGGTGAAGAGCATCATCAGAGCAAGCCCTAGAAGGCCGTTGAAGAAGGGCAGGGACCACCGGGACGGATCACGGAGTCGTGAAATGCCACGGGTGTTCATGGATTTCTCACGTCCGTCAATCTAGGCTCCCGGAGTGTCATCTGAGGCGGTTTCAACCAGCTAGCGCTAGTCACGGATGAGACTCAATGATGGCCTGGTCGTCATCGAAGTCGCAGTCGTCGTGCGTGCCACCGCTTGAAGCTCCGCATCCGCCGTAGATGGTCGTGGCAAGGCCATCGCAGTCCAAGGAGCCGTTTGGGTTCAACTCGCTCCGAATTCCTGCTAATTGAGAAAACCAAGAGTTGTTACTGACGGTGCCGGTTGCTTTTCCCCAGACCATCCCAGCCAGCCGGACCGTTCCGTCAAGAGGATCCGAAGGTCTGAACACAGGAGCACCGCTATTGCCCGGGAACGGCGTGCGGGAGAGGACGTCCGGCATGCAGATGTTTCCATGGGGAAACCACAAAATAAGAAGCTCGCTGTTTGCCAAGACGACCGCAAGCGAAGCCTGTCACGAAGTTGTCTCGTTCCCGTGGGCATCTCACGATTGGGGTTGGAGATCCCAGGGAAGGGGAGGTAGGGGATGCCGAGGACGAGGGCGTCGTATCCGCCGGAGTTTCGGCAGCAACTGCTGGAGTTGGTGGAGGAGGGCAGGAGCCCTGAGAAGCTGGTGGAGGAGTTCGACCCGTCCGCCAGCACGATTCGATGATGCTCCGTCCCTCGCTGGCCAGAGTCGCCCCATGGCCTCCGGAGTACTCGAGGGGAAGGCTGAGTGTCGGTTGAACGTTCCAAGGTTCTGGCGTTCAAGCTGACCGGACCGCTAAGATGATTGTAGCCGGTCCCTTTCCCAGGGAGGAGCCATGAGGCGGCCTGGCGGCCTGATCGGGGAGCTGAAGCGTCGGAAGGTGGTGCGCGTGGCCGTAGTCTACGCTGCCACCGGGTTCGTGGTACTCCAGGCAGCCGACATCATGCTGCCTCGACTGGCGGTCCCGGAGTGGGCCATGAGCCTGATCGTGCTCCTGCTGGTGCTGGGCTTTCCGGTGGCTCTGGTTCTGGCCTGGGCGCTGGAAGTCACACCGGACGGGATCAAGCGCACCGAGACCGTCGCACCGGAAGCGCAGGCTGCCGCCCCGTCGCTCCTGGGGACTCGCACTGTGGCCGTGGCCGCAGGGCTGCTCCTGCTCGGCGTAGGACTGGGCGCCGGCTGGGTCCTCAAACCGGTGCCGGCGCCGCCGGTTCCTGTTGCGGGGGAAGAGGGGTGGGCCGAGGCCGCCTCCATCGCTGTGCTTCCCTTTGCCAACGTGAGCGCCGATCCCGAAAACGCCTACTTCGCCGACGGCCTGACGGAGGAGGTGCTGAATTCCCTGGCCCGGGTGACCTCCCTGAGGGTCGCCGGCCGCACCTCGTCGTTCTACTTCAAGGATCGGAGCGAAGAGCTGCAGACCATCGGCGCCCAGCTCGGCGTGGACCACGTTCTCGAGGGCAGCGTACGCCGATCCGGAGATCGCCTGCGTATCACCGTCCAGCTCATCAAGGTGGACGACGGATTCCGCCTCTGGTCGGACTCGTACGACCGGGAAATGGACGATATCTTCCAGGTCCAGGACGAGATCGCCCGCGCGATCACTGACGCGCTCAGGGTCGAGTTGCATACGACCGGAGCGGACTTGCGGCGGCCCACGGACAACCTGCCCGCGTACGAGCGTCTGCTGGAAGCGCGCACGCTCATCGCCCGGCGCGGGGCCCCGGGCCTGACCCGGGCGATCGCGCTCCTGGACGAGGCGGTGCGGCTCGATCCGGCGTTTGCCGAGGCATGGGGAACGCTGGCCCAGGCCCATTCGCTGGTCTACTGGTATGACACGAGCGTGCCGAGGGAAGCGTCCCTCGCCAGGGCAGAGACCGCGGCGAACCGCGCGCTGGAGGTGGATCCCGACCTGGCGAGGGCACACCAGGTCATGGGCGACGTGATGCGGGATCGGTACAGGTGGGCCGAGTCCGAGGCAGGCTACCGGCGCGCCCTCGAGCTCAACCCGAACGACGTGGAAGCGAGCTCGCAGTACGCGCAGATGCTGGGACGCCTGGGCCTGGCCCGTAGGGCGCTTCCCTATGCCACGAGGGCCGTCCAGCTCGATCCCCTCGCGCCCGTGGCACCGGCCATTCTTGGTGCCCTCCTGTACCAGGCCGGCGACTACGAGAGGGGCCTCCGTCACGTCCAGGACGCGGGCAGGCTTGGTCCCGATCTGCTGTGGATCCCTATAGCGGAAGTGGCCATGCAGCTCCATCAGGGGAAGGTCGAAGCCGCCCTCGACCTGCAGCGGGCCATGAGCACCTGGCTCCAAGCCAACCGTCCCGACGATCCGCATGCCGGTCTCTACGAGCGGCTTCGCACGCAGGGGGACGATGCGCCGGCGATCCTGGCTCTGCTCCGCGAAGGTCTGACCCCTGGGCCCCAGGAGGCCGGAGGGGTCGGATGGGCGTGGGCGGTGCATTACGGCGACCCGGAGCTGGCCCTCGAGCTGATGCGTGCCGAACGGCGTTCGGCTGACGCACATGACCCCTTCTTTACCTGGTTTCCCTACTTCGCGCCGGTACGTCGTCTTACCGGCTTCAAGGAGCTGGTGCGCGAGCTGAACATGCCCGAATACTGGCGCGCACACGGCTGGCCGGACGACTGCCGGCCCATGGACGGCGCTGACTTCGAGTGCGGGCTGGCGGGGGCGCCATGACCTTCTTCACCGAGCTCAAGCGGCGGAACGAGGGCCCACGCCCGTGAAAGACCCCGACCTCTTCGACCGCCTGGAGATCTTCTGGCTGGAGCTGGTACGGCGCCGCGTCGTGCACGTGGCCGGCGTCTATGCCATCGTGAGCTGGATCGCGGTCTATATGGTGGCCACGACCTACGAGAAGCTCTTCCTTCCGGACACCGTGTTCCTGACCCTCGTGGCCCTCACCTTCCTGGGCTTTCCCATCGTGTTGGTGCTGGCGTGGTACTTCCGGCTGGGAC
>SLNQ01000187.1 GCA_007132965.1 Gemmatimonadota bacterium
CCGCTTCGTCGAGGCCGAAGGCCGATGGCGGGCCTCGTGGGCCTGAGCGTCATCGTCGGCAGCCTGCTCGCATCCCGGGTCAAGGTTGCGCTGCCGGCGATGGGCTCGCCTCCAGTTCCGGCCGCCCTCGCATCAGACGCGGATGATACCACGACGGTCACCTTCGCTCGGGACGTGGCCCCCATCGTCTTCCGGCATTGCAGCGCCTACCACCGGCCCGAGGGGCCCGGGCCCTTCAGCGTCCTGACCTATGAGGAGACCCGTCCCATGGCCCGGGCCATGGCCGCGGCTGCGGAGGCCGGACGGATGCCGCCCTGGCTCCCTGCTCCCGGGCGTGGCGAGTTCGCCGGCGAGCGGCGGCTCACCGATCGGGAGGTGGACGTTCTACGGTCGTGGGCCGAGGGGGGTGCACCGGAGGGCGATCCCACCCTCATGCCGTCTCCGCCCGAGCTGATGGACGGCTGGTACCTGGGCGAGCCCGATATGATCGTGGAGCTTCCCGAGCCGTACGAAGTCCCGGCGTCGGGGAGGGATTTCTTTCGGCACTTCGTCGTTCCCCTACCGTTTCAGGGCCTGCGGTGGGTCGAAGCCGCGGAGCTGAGGATCGGCGACGCAAGCGTCGTTCACCACGCGGAAATGATGGTGGACCAGACCCCCACCGCGCGTCGTCTGGAAGACCGCGATCCGGGGCCGGGGTACGACGCTTCCTTCAGCGTGGGCACCGAAACCATGCCTCCGGGCTTCTTCCTGGGATGGACGCCGGGGCTGGTCCCCACGCCGGAGGAGGAAGGTCTGGCCTGGCCCCTTCACGGAGAGACGGACCTAGTGCTGCAGTTCCACCTGATGCCCACCGGAGAACCGGTGGAGCTCACGGCGAAGGTGGGGTTCCACTTCGCCGACGGGCCTCCCCAGCGGGTCCCGACGATCCTGAAGTTGACCTCGGAGACCATCGACATTCCGGCAGGTCAGCCGGACTACGTGACCGTGGATCGCTACGAGATTCCCGTGGACGTGGAACTCCTCGGGATCTATCCCCACGCGCACTTTCTGGCCCGGGAGTTCCAGGTGGTGGCCACCGTTCCGGGGGAAGGGAACCGCTGGCTCCTTCATATCCCCGCCTGGGACTTCAACTGGCAGGATGCGTACCGGTACCGGGAGCCGGTCCACCTGCCGGCCGGTACGGTGGTGGAGGCCCGGATCGTCTACGACAACTCGGCAGACAACCCCCGGAATCCCCATCATCCGCCCCAGCGGGTCACGCACGGGCCGCGCTCCACCGACGAAATGGGTGATGTCTACCTGAGACTTCTCCCGAGCGACCCCGCCACACTCCCCGGGCTCGAACGGGATCTGACCGTAAAGGGACTGCGAGACCGCGTAGCGGGCTTCAACCACCGTCTGTCGCGGGAACCCGATGACGCCGGCGCGTCGCGAGGCCTGGGCGAGACGTACCTCTCCATCCAGGCGTTCGAAGAAGCCGTCCCTTTCTGGAGGGTGTGTTGGAGCAGGAGCCGGACGATCACGCTACCCGTTACAGCCTGGCCATCGCGCTGCAGGGAATGGGGGCGCTGGAGGAGGCCCTGGAACAGCTCCAGCACGTGAGTCGAGCGGTGCCGGACGAGGCAGCCCCTCAGCTGGCCCTGGCCAACACGCTGGTCCTGCTGGACCGGGAGGAGGAGGCGGTGGACCGCTACCGGACGGTGTTGGAGCTGGAGCCGGGGCATATAAGTGCCACAGGGAATCTGGCGGTGGTGCTCCTGAGGCTCGGCGAGACGGAGGAAGGACCCCAACGCGTCGTTGAAGGGGTCCAGGGCTACGCCGCCATCGATGACCGGGTGTCGGCGCTGGAGCTCCTGGAGTTCGGCCTCGAGGTGGCCAGGAGCGTGGGAGTGGAAGAGGTGCTCGAGCGACTGGAGGAGCTCCGGGAACACCTGGCCCCAAAGCGAGACCTTCCGTGATCCATATGCTCAGTCTTCCTCTTCGCCCTCACCCGGGTCGGCAAGCCGGTCCACCTTGTCCGAAATGCTGGAGACGTTGTCCATGAGGGTGTCCAGGTCCGTGCGGAGCCGGTCCCGGTAGGCCTTCTCCCACTCGTAGTAGGTGCTCGTCTCTCGATCCATGACCGCCACGATGACGCCCACGAAGAGGTTCACCACCGTGAAGGTCGCCACCACGATGAACGTGACAAAGAAAATCCAGGCCATGGGATAGACCTCCAGGACGGCATCGGCCACATCGGGCCAGTCTTCCAGGGTCAGCACCATGAACAGGGTATACATGGACACGAACAGGTCCCCGAACAACTCCGGGACGCCTTCGCCAAAGAGGTTGGTGGCGATGATGGCCGAGATGATGATGATGAGAAGGAGCATCCCCGCCACCCAGGAGATGCCGGGGACGGCGGCCACCAGCGCCTCTCCCACCCGGCGGAGGTGCGAGACCCCTGAGAGAACCCGCAGGAGCCGGAGTGCCCGCAGGATACGGAGGGCCGAGATGCCGGTGACGGTGCCGGGTGCCGAAATGGCCACCACGAGGAAGTCGAAGATGCTCCATCCATCGCGGAAGAAGGCTCGGCCGTTGGCGATGATCCGGAGGATGATCTCGACGATGAAGACCCACACAATGACCCGATCGATGGACTGCAGGATATGCCGGGTCTCCTCGGCTACCCCGGGCATGACGTCCACCGCCAGGATGATCCCGTTGACGAAGATCAGGCCCAGAATGGTGTCGTGAAACTTCTTGCCGTTTACAATGGCGGCCAGGCGCTCTCGCACGGCGGTCGTCCTCGGATTGGGGTGTGCTGGCGGTGACGGGGTGAACCGACCCCGTACCCTTTTGGCCGCCAGTATAAGGTTTCACTGGCTTGTAGTCGAACCACCGACGACCGGCACACTGGGCTCAACGTGCCAGTGTGGTCACCAGGACCAGGGTCACGACAAGGATGAGGAGCCCGAAGACCGCCCCTCGAGCCGGAGGTCGGCCAGAGCGAGTCAGGTAGGCCAGTCGAGTGCGGAGACGAACGCGGATGCCCGCACCCCGTTGCGAAGGGGGTGCGAGCATCCATCGAAGGAGCGCCTCCACCGGAACCAGAATGTCGCCGGGAGGAATCCGGAGACGAGCCAGGGCGCCGAGCACACGGGGGCGGGCGAACACCGCTGCCGCCACCGCGACGCCCACGAGTACCGGAAGCCAGGC
Source organism: Gemmatimonadota bacterium (assembly GCA_007132965.1). Taxonomy (GTDB): domain Bacteria; phylum Gemmatimonadota; class Gemmatimonadetes; order Longimicrobiales; family Gaopeijiaceae; genus PWLA01. The sequence goes on from SLNQ01000187.1 coordinate 3,199, forward strand.
GGCCGATGGTGCATACAGGACGGAGGGAACGCCGGCGGTTTCAGGAGGCGCATACGCGTGAGGAAGCCACAGGGGGCCTGTCGCCACCAGACCCAGGAGGACGCCCCAGGGCACCCACAGGGTCCCGAGCCCGGAGACGCCCCTATCAGGTCGGCCGGCATCACGGACGCGGCGGTCCAGGGTCACCAGGAACCTGGCCATGAGGAGTGTGGTTCCGGCGGCGGCGACGAAGAAGAGCGGAGCCAACGCCAGGGACCATACCGACGTTAGCCCGGCACCGGCGTTGACGAGGACGGTCTTGACCATTGCACCGGTGGTGAACGGTGCGCCGGCCAGGGCCAGGGCGGGGAGGAGTGAGCCCAGGAGAAGGAGGCGTCGCCGGCGGTCCACCAGCGCCGCCGGGCCCTGCAGCCGGTCTCCCACCCCCACCGACAGGAAGAGGGCTCCCTTGGCCAGGCCGTGATGGAGTGCGAAAAAGACCGCCGCAGCCAACGCCGCAGGGGCGAGGGCCGGATCCGACACCAGGATGCCGGCGGCCATGGCCGAGTAGCCCATCTGGCTCACGCTGGAGTAGGCGAGCACGGTCTTGGCTTCGTCCTGACAGAGCCCCACCACCACCGCGTAGAGGGCCGTTGCCGCACCGACTACGAAGAGGCACTCACCCACGCCGGGAACGGCCACCTCGGTGGGCAGCACGCGGAGCCAGCCCAGCAGACCCGCCTTGATCAACACTCCGCTGAGGAGCGCGCTGGCAGCCGTGGGGGCTGCCGGATGGGCCAGGGGGAGCCAGATGTGGAGGGGAGCGAGCCCCGCCTTCACCCCGAAACCGGCCACCAGGAGAGCTGCCAGAAACCCGGGAGATGCGAAGGGGACCGAAGGCGGCATCGTCGCCGGCTCGGCCATCAGCCCGGTCCACACCGCCTCCATCTCCGAACCGAGACCCACCGATCCTCCCCCAGCCACGACCAGACCCAGGACCCCCGCCAGAAGCGCGAGCTCACCGGCGATGGCCATGGTCAGGTAGACGCGGCCCGCCCGGATGACCGTGGGATCGCGACGATGGATCACGAGCCCATACGCCGAGAAGGTCATGAGCGCGAAGAAGAGATAGAAGCTCACAAGGTCCTGGGCCAGGACCAGCCCCAGGTTTCCCGTGAGGGTGAGCACGAAGAATCCAAAAAAGGAGTCCCCTCGGGGATCCCGGGCGTGGTAGCGCCAGGCGAAGGCCCCGGCAAGGAGCCAGAGAAGGGCGGTGAGAAGCAGGAAGGCCGCCCCTGGGGCGTCGAGGCCCAGCCGGATGCCCACCAGGAGAGTGGGGATCTCGGTGTATACGGGGACCGCCGGGCCGGCAAGGTACCCCAAGGCCAACACCAGAGCCGGAGCCGCTGCCCACGGCGCCAGGACCCTGCCCAGGGGGCGGAGGGTCCGCCACGGCCAGAACAGGGACAGGGCGATGGGAACCGCCATGGTCAGCAGAAGAAGGCCGGTCATGGCGGGACGGCCTCCCCGGCCCCGGCGAAACCGACCTCCAGGAGCGCCAGGATCTCGTTGGGCCAAAGCCCCATGACGACCCCGAGGAGAGCCAGGCCCAGGGCCGTCCACTCCATTCGCCGGGGCACCGGGCGCACGGGCTCGTCCGCCTCGCTACGCCCCAGTCCGCTGCGGATCACGAGCAGAACGTATGCCGCCGTCAACACTCCTCCCACGCCGATGACCAGGACCCACCCCCACTGTCCGGTCCCTGCCGCCGACCGGAGCATGAGCCACTTGGCGACGAATCCACCGGAGGGCGGAATACCCGCCAGACCCATTCCGGCCACTCCGAAGGCGAAGAAGCTGACCGGGAGCCTGTGTGCGAGCCCCGAGAGGGAGGGGAGGTCATCCCGTGCCACCGCGTAGGTGATGCAACCGGCGGCCAGGAACATGGCGGCCTTGGCCACTCCGTGGGAGAGGCCGTGAAGGAGACCTCCGGCCCATGCCTCGGCACCCCACCCGCCCGTCTGGGGCCAGAGCAGGGGAAACATGACGAAGAGGTACCCGAGCTGGGCCACCGTGGAGTAGGCTACCAGCTGCTTCAGACTCACCTGTCGAAGTGCCAGGATGGATCCCCAGAGGATTGCCGCCGCCCCCAGGAGGCCCAGCACCAGGAGTCCCGCGGCGGTAGGATCTCCGTAGACATCGACCCAGAGGCGCAGGAGGATGTAGAACGACGCCTTCACCACCAGGGCCGACAAGAGGGCGCTGCCCGGAGCCGGTGCCGAAGCGTGTGCGGGGGGGAGCCATCCGTGAAAGGGGAAGAGCGCCGTCTTGACCGCCAGACCCACCGTCATGACCGCCAGCGCGACCGCCGGCAGCAGCTCGGTGGACGAAGCGGCGGCCAGCGCCTCCAGCGACAGGGCTCCATAGGTGACATAGAGCAGGGCCACCCCGGACAGAAAGAGAAGCGATCCCATCAGGGAAAGGACCAGGTACCGCATCGCCGCCGTGGAAGCCCTCGAGGTTGCCGCCAGCGTGACCATGGCTGCGGCGGTGAGCCCCAGGATCTCCAGGGTCACGTAGAGGTTGAACAGATCCCCGGAGAGGTAGATGCCGTTCAACGAGGTCCAGAGGAGAAGCCAGAGGGGCGCAAAAAAGCGGGTGGCTCGATGCTTGGCGGGGGGGCTGGCTCGGACCTCAGAGAGGCTGCCGAAGTAGGCGGTGGAATAGAGGCTCACCGCTGATCCCACCACGGCGGTGAGGGCGAGCATCCCCACCGAGAGTCCATCAGCGCGCAGCTCGATTCCCAGGGGCGCGCTCCATCCGCCCAGTGCATGGCGCACCGGTCCGCTCCCGGCCACCGTCCACCACAGTCCTGCGCTTCCCACGAGGCTGGCCCCCGACCCCAGGGCCAGACCGAACCGGATGAAACGGGGCCTTCCCTCGAGAGCGAGGAGGGCCGCCACGAGCGGCCCGAAGACCAGAAGACTGATCCAGACCACGGGTTCCACCGTCACCCCTGACGATTCCCCGTAACGGTCATGTCCGGAACCCGGAGCCTGGGGCCGTCATGGGCCGACCCTGGTCAAGGCTCCACCAGGA
>SLNQ01000293.1 GCA_007132965.1 Gemmatimonadota bacterium
CCGCCGAAGGGGCTGGCCGCGTCGTACCGATTGTAGGTGTTGACCCAGACCGTCCCGGCGTCGATCTCCCGGGCCAGGCGGTGGGCCTTCCCCACGTCCCGGGTCCAGATGCCGGCGGCCAATCCGTAGCGTTCACTGACCGCCGCGGCTTTTCGGCCTTGACGCTCAGCCCCGTGGGTTGGGATGACGAGGTGCTGGGGTGCCCATGGGAGGGCGGATCAGTCTTCTTCCACATCGTTGTCCTCGATCAGGCTTCGGATACGCGTTCGGACGTGTGCAAGCGTATGAGGGTCACGCGAGGCGAACCATGGTTCTATCTTAAACTCGGCGCGTGGTGGCCGGCCTGACGCTTTTTCGGGTTCTGCGGGGGGGCCTATGGTTTGAAACGTGCCTCGGCGTGACTGTGGCCCGGCGAACGCCCTCCTTGAGACTGTCCCCCGCACCCGTAGTCCCGGATCCTGGAGCCGTAGGCGAGGAACACGTCCCGCACCGGCGCCTCGGGGGTCCGGGTGCTACTGAGCTTGCACCGTCAGCTTCGTTGGATCGTAGCGTTCTTTTTTCTTCCAGAGGCGGAGCGTGAGGGCCGCGAACTTACGGGTCAGCGTGACCCGGGCGAGTTCCTCGCGCATTCCACGGGTGATCATCGCATGATAAAAGTCCTGCAACGGTCAGGGGTGCACTTCCCGTCCCGTAGCGGCGGTGGCTGCACCCTTGAAGACGTCCTTCAGCACCCGGTTGTGATTGCGGTTGAGCCCGCGGGTCATGGGCGCCCGCCGCCGCCGGACTGGCCGGCCGTCGACCAGGGTGTAGTCGGCGCTGGAGTAGGTCACGACGGCCAGCCCACTGTACGCCCACAGGTGCCCCTTCGTGCGGAACCGCCAAGGCGTGCGTATGGTGGCCAGCAGGAGGGCCACGCGGACCGGTCCGAGAACCGGGATGGTCGTGAGCACCGATCACGCCGGGTCCCGCCGGGCCTCCGCCACCATGTGGCCTTCGCCTTGAGTCGCCGCATCCCCCGCTTCGAGTTCTCCACCACGTTCTGATAGGTACGCGTGAGCTTCTTGAGCGTGAGACGGTCCGGGCTCCCGTGATAGACGGACTTCAAGGCAGCGCGCCGCAGGAGCTCCGACAGCTCGTCGGCATCCACCTGTGGAGTTCCCCCGATTCAACGGACAGGTCAGTGCTGCGGTTCGTGACTCGGTCTAATAACTTCTCTCCTTTTCTGGGGGGTGAGGGAAGCTTCCGTTGCGTGCAGCGGAGTGGAGCCCAGCTCGGCCCGAAGGCTACCGGGCTCGGCCGGGAAGTCGGCCAGGCCCGGGAGTTCCACCCCACCCCCCGGCCCGTACATCCTCTCGAAGTTCATCGGGGACAGGTAGCCAAGGGAAGAATGACGCAATTCTCGACACCGAGCGCGACGAGCTGGTGGCACTGGCCCGAGTGCCGGGGGTGAGGCGGAGGGGGCTCGGAAGTGATTCAGGGTTGTGGGCCCGGTGGAAGGCGCCCTCAGCCCCCGGTCCACAGAACCACCGTCCCGCAGTGGTTCCCCCTCATGAACTCGCCCGGCTGGTTGATGCCGGGATACAGCTCGATACCCACCAAGGCCGCAGGGGACACTAACTCGTTGATGTCGGTGATCTCCACTTCCCCGGTGACCAGCTCCCTCACCAGAGGCACCGGCGTGCCGTCGAGAAAGACGATGGGGTCGCATCCCCGGCCCGGCCCCATGAAGCTCACTGTGCTACGCAGGAGGAGTCGCTGCCCCCGGCGCCCCGACCCTTCCACGCGCACGCCGGGCAGGGTTCGCAGTAGATCCGTCACCTGGAACGGACCTCTGGCCTCGATCTCGTCTCGCTCGATGAAGTGGCCCAGTCCCAATCCCTCCGCACCCCAATGCTCCCGTCGCTCATAGAAGCCGCGAGCGTGCAGGCGCAGATGAGGAAGCCGGGCCGTGCGCTCCGACACCACGACGAGGGAGGCCAGGGGGACTGCTTCCACGGCCACCAGGACCTCCACTTCGAGGGGCTCACCGGGGACCAGGTCGAAGGCCGGCGTCGTGACGGTGCGGTATCCGATGCGTTGGGCCCGGATGCGGTACGTGCCCGGACTCGGTCCGCGTAGCACGAAGCGGCCGCCCTCTGTGGTGAAGGCCGTGGCCGCGACCCCGGGCCCGAACTCGCCCTCCAGGAGCTGAACCGCGACCACGGGCACTGGCTGGTCGGAGTACAACTCCAGCACCCGGCCCTGCACCGTCACCTCCTGACCGGTGAGGAAACCGGGTAGCAGGACGGTGGCGAGGAGCAGTAGCCCCACAGCTTCGGTTCGTCCGGAGTTCATCTGAAGCGGTCCTGATTCAGGCGGTTCTCGGTCCGCGCGAAGGGGGCGGCCCGGGGACTACCCACTTCGCCGCAGTCATCGATCGCACGAGGTCTTCTGGGCGTTCAAGTTGTCGCGGATGACATGCGTCTTCACCGCGCCACACATCAGCTACGTTCCGGCCCATGCTGAACATGCCCCCGACTGAGCCTTGGCAGGTACCGGGGAAGATGACCTTACTCTATGCAGGTCGTCGTACAGGTACAGTAGGGAGTAGGCACCATCCGTGCTTCGCAGAAGTAGAACATCCCTTCGCAAGGTGCCGGCCGGTGACAACCCATGTCTATACACCCGCCTCCATCCCACGTGCACAACTCGCTGCTACTGCTCCCCATTCCCGAGACTGCCTCTCCAGCTGCGAATGTGACGCCGCCGAGGACCAGCAGGGCGAAGACCAACCGCCCAATCCTTCCCAACTGCGCTTTCATGTTGCCTCCCTCCGTTGTGAGATCGTTGCGACACCGCGCAGGTGCTTCCACCTAACCTGAGCGATTCCCGCGGCGACCGAGCCGTGGGAGGCCCGGACGGGATGCTGAACGGCTGACGTGAGGTCTCCAAGCACCAGCTGCGGCCCTGAAAGGGGGCTTGCTGGAGGGACTATGGCCGAAAATATGAGCGCTGGATGTAGAAGCACCACCACCCGGTATCCCAGGGCGGACCAGTGAAGGAAGCGAACCGGGTCGACCTATCCGGCCCAGGCGAAGGGAGGCGGATCGCCGCTGTTGGCCCAAAGCTCCTCGACGCGGAGGTGCTGCCAGGCCGCGGCGGGGCGCGTGTAGAAGACGCGCCGCCAGCTGGTCCGCTTCCAACTGGGCCGACGATCGCCGAACTCGAAGCACTCCCAGAGTTGGCGGTCGTTGTCGTAGACGGACCACTGGGAGCGGTCCATCCCTCTGGTCAGCGCCGTGAAGTCCCCGTAGAGCTTGCCGGCGTAGATGTAGCCGATCTCGAGCTTCTCGAACTTCCGGAAGAGCTTCTGGTCGAAGAACCCGCTGTCGAGTGCGATCACGATGGGCACGTCGCGCCGGTAGTGCTTGCGAATGAAGTTCACCACGTCGCGTACGATCCGGAATGCGGTGTGGCCGGCGTTGCCCTTCTTCTTGCCGCCCCGAAAGAGCGCGTCCACGACGAACGGCCCCCAGGTGAGCCGGAGCGGCTGGAAGCCCTCTCGAGCCTCCGCCTCGTCGTTGTCCATGACCATGGCATCGAGACCGAGGCGAATGACGGTGGGCTGCTGCTTCTCCACCGAGGCGCTTCCTCCTACATACCGGGGTCCAGACTCGTAACATCGCGGATTGCTTCGGCTATAGAATCGAGAGCCGGACCGGGTTCCAACAAGCCCGGGCGTGATCGCACCACTCGCCCCTCGCGATCGAGGACCAACGTCTGCGGGATGACGTGAAAGCGATACGCATTCTTCGCCCGCGGATCGGGGAGCGCGACGCTTTCATAGTTCAAGTCATGTGCTCGGTGGTACGTCCGCGCCAAGTGCAACGAGTCCAATGCAACGCCCAAAATACGCACTCCAGCTACAGCGCCAAACTCCTCGGCGATCGCCCTCCATGCCGGGATAGTCCTCTCGCTGTAAGGACACTGTGCACTGTAGATAAAATAGACTTGTCCCTGTTCATCGGTTTCGCCGAGTGTGACCGTATCGAATTCGAGCGACTCAGCCTCCCAAACGAGGAACCAGCAAACCCTCAGGCATGGAGTAGGCCCGTTCGCGAGCAGTCGCCAGGTCTCGCCGAACGTCTTTGGCCTGGATGGTGATCACGGTGGCCAACAGGGCGGCAACCCCCAAGACCACCCGTAAGACCCAAGTCTCCACTGTTGGCGTTGCCTCCGCTAACCCGTCTGACGCGCGGCGCAAGGAGAGCTTCGCACGGCCCTCATCGACCATCCCTTTCCGAGCAATCACTCGCAACATCACAGGGGACGCCGGTCGTCAGAGCCGTCCGGTACGACACCTGCCACTACCCAATAAACCCCTCATTGCCCGGTTTCCCCCAAAGGGCGTCCTTCAGCCTTTTAGCAGCGGTGTGACGGTGCCTCGTCGCGTCGCCGGCCAGCACTCGAGATCCGATTCTATCCTGCGCCTCGCCTGCGCCCGCCGGTGCTCCACGCTCTTCTCGGTCGTGTCCAGCAGCTCAGCTACTTCCCGGACCTTCCATCTCTCGAGATCGCAGAGACGGACGACCGTCCGCTGCGGTTCGGGGAGTCGGCGGATGACGTCGCGCAAGACGTCTTGCCGGCCGAGCCCGTGCCGCTCCGGCTCTGCCGATCCCACTGCGCTCCAACCGTGGGGGCTCGATTTCGAGAGGGACCTCGTCCGGACGGTGGCTTTCCTCGAAAGCTTGGCCGCGCGGTTCCATCCGGAGCGCCAGAAGTACGCCCTGGAGAATTCGCGTTCTCGTAGGTCGGAACCTCGTTCCAGGAGGTTTACGAACACGTCTTGCACGGTGTCGTAGGCATCTTCGTCGGAGGCGCCACGCGCCTTCGCTCCCTGCCGGACGTCGTCGGAGAACTCCCGAAACAGCTCCTCGACGCGGGCCGCTCGGTCTTCTTCCAGGCTCGACCCTGGAAGCGCGGGGGCCGTGGCCCCCTCCCCTGCTGGGTCCTTTCCGGTCCCGACGACCCCGTCGGTCCTCCCAGGCCGTGGCCCGCCCCGACGGTACCACCGCCTCAAGCGTCGGAGCACCTCGCTCGGTCCGCCCCGCCTGAGGACGGTCGTCGGGTCTCCTCCCACCAACGGGCGGCAGTCATGGAGGAACGCCGCCGCGTCCGGGATCGCGAGCCCGCAAGCCACCCCTTCTAAGGCTTTCCCGTCCCGCTCCATCCGTTCGGCGACCTGATACAGGTGTGCCCAGAGGCGCCATTCCTCTGGAGAGCTTGCCCCGGCTCTCCGGAAGTCGGCCCTCAGCCGGTCGACATCGACACCGGCCCACCGCGCCAGGTCCTCTTCCCCCCACGTTGCGCCCGGACGCATCACACCTCGAGCAAGCGCCAGTCGATGCCCGGGTTGCAGCCGGTCGGGCACTGCCCGCAGGAACTCGACCGCGAACTGCGGAAGCACCTCCTCCGCGAGGACCGTGGGGAGGGCCCGCCCAACGTGCTCCTCTCCGGGACGCCCCACTTCGCGGATGGGCAGTCCACGAAGCGTGGGGACCAAGCCCGAATCCCAGCGTTCGACGAACGTCACGACCGGCAGATCCGGGTGTTCGTTCCGAAGGAGGCGGAGCGAGGCCATTCGGCGGGATAGCGCACCCGGTCGCGAGCGCGAAGGCGATGGGAGGTCCGTCGTGACGATCGCCTTGCCTTCGTCCGTCGCATCCTTCGCCAGATCCTGGAAGGAGGAGACCGGCTGGAGGACCACGGCCACACCCGTCCGATCGCGCAGTGCCACGGCTCCGTCAGCCAGACGCGCGAAGGTGTGATGGCTCGAAAATACGGCGAGGATCCGCACACGGGGCTGCAAGTTCTTTCTCCGGGATCGCGAGACTGCCATCTGGAGTCTAACGTTTCACGCAGGTGCAAGAAAAGATGGCCCGAAGGGCGGAGCTGGCGAGAAACCGGAAACGGAAGGAAAGGGGCACCTTCCCCCTCACACCGAACTGTGCCTGCCGCGGTCGGGAGTATCACGGTCTGGACGTCCGGATCTACGAACAGGGGCACGCCGAATCACTGGAAGAGTACCGGGCCAGACACCTCGCTGCCGACATCCGCTTCGCCGAATCCGTCATGTCCACTGGTCGAACCGATGATGTGGTGCGGGTCCCCCGCCTAAAAGGCCGTTGAAGAAGGGCAGGGACCACCGGGACGGGGTCTTGCGGTGTCAGGGTAGGAGGAGTGTCGAAAGCGATGCCCCAGTGCATCGGTGAGACGCTCCGACGCCGCCTGA
>SLNQ01000006.1 GCA_007132965.1 Gemmatimonadota bacterium
AGCCTGGAGGGCTCCGTCCTCCGCGTGCCCGCCGACTCCCTGGTGCTGGACGTGGGGTGGGGCGCCGTCTACGCCGGCACGGTGTTCGAAGGTCGCCGCGACACCCTCTCCTTCCACCGCCACGACCTCCTGGAAGTGGACCGCCGGGAATTCTCCCGGAGGCGCACGGCGCTGGTGGGCGCCGGCGTGGTGGCGCTGGTGGTGGCCGCCTGGGCCGGCATCTCAGGAGGTGGAGACATCACGGACGAACCCGGAACCGACGACCCGGTGTTCTGAAGGGTGCTCCGGGGGCGCTCCCACCCGCACCCCTCCTGCTCCCCCCCTCACGCCTCCTGTCGCTTCAGGTGCCAGTCGAAGAGGAGGGGGACCACGATCATGTTCAGCAGGGTCGCCGAGGCAAGCCCCCCCAGGATGACGGCGGCCATGGGGCCCTGGATCTCGTTGCCGGGACGGTGGGCGGTCAGGGCCAGGGGCGTGAGGGCCAGCGCGGTGGTGATCACCGTCATCAAGATGGGCTGAAGCCGGCTGAGGGACCCTTCCAGCACCGCGTCGCGGTGGCTCTTCCCCTCTTCCGTCATAAGCCGGTTGTACTCCGCAATCAGGATGATCCCGTTTCGCACCGCGATCCCGAAGAGGGTAATGAACCCGATGAGGGCGGCGATGCTGAGCACCCCGCCGCCGAGGCGCACCACCAGAATCCCCCCCACCAGCGCCAGGGGCAGGTTCACCAGGACCAGCAGCGCCTGGCTCCCCGACCTGAACTGGAGGTAGAGGGCCAGGAAGATCAGCAGGAGCGAGAGAAGGCTCACCAGGAGGATGGTGCGGCTGGCGGCTTCCTCCTGCTCGAACTGCCCTTCGAACGAGAGCACGTAGCCTCCCGACAGATCCAGGCGTTCAGCGGCGGCCTCCCGCAGGCGACTCACGGTGCCTCGAAGGTCGCCTCCCACGATGTTCGCCTGCGTCACCAGCATCCGGCTGGCATTCTCCCGCGAGATGGCGCTGGGGGCGTACCCGACCCGCACCTCCGCCACGTCACCCAGCCTCACGAGGCCGCCCTGCGCCTGGGCGATAGGCACCTGCCGAACCGCTTCGGGGCTCTCCCGGACCTCCGGCGGGAGCCGCACCACCAGGTCGAAGATGGCCGGATCCACGAAGACCTGATCCACCAGCTGTCCCCCGATGGCGGCCTCCACGGCAACCCCCAGCTCCCGCATGGAGAGCCCGTGCAGGGCCAGGGCCCCCCGGTCGGGGAGGATCTCCAGGTGGGGGACGTCGGCCTGCTCCTCGGTGAGGATGTCCCGGATGTTGGCTTCGCCTGCGAGGATGGCCTCCAGCTCCCGGGTCAGGGCCTGGAGCCGGTCCCGGTCCGGCCCGAAGACCTTGATGGCCAGGTTCGTCCGGACCCCGGTGAGCATGTGGTCGATCCGGTGGGTGATGGGCTGGTCCAGTGAGATGTTGGTCCCCGGGACCGCGGCCAGCGCCTCGCGCATCTCTTCCATGAACTCGGACATGTCCAGGTCGTCGGCCCGGAGACGGACCTCCAGCTCGTGCCCGTAGGACCCCATGGTGTGCTCGTCCATCTCCGCCCGTCCCACCCGGCGGGCCGTGGAGATGACGGCGGGGTGCGCCAGGAGGATCTCCTCGGCGGCCAGGCCGAACTGCTCCGACTCCTCCAACGAGGTGCCCGGCAGGGTGGCCAGCCCCACGTTCAGCGTTCCCTCGTTGAACTCCGGCAAAAACGATCGACCCAACCCGGGCACCAGCGCCAGCGTGCCAACCAGCAGGAGGGCGACGCCCACCAGAATCGGCGCGCGGCGACGAAGCGACCAGTGCAGCACGGGGGTGTAGAGCGCCTCCAGTTGTCGACTGAGCCAGCTTCGGCCCTTCTCCACCGAACGGGAGCGGCCCAGGAGCCACGCGCTCATGGCCGGCGTCAGGGTGAGGGCCACCAGGAGCGAGGCTGCGATGGTGGTGACGTAGGCGATCCCCAGGGGCAACAGGAGCCGGCCCTCGAGCCCGGTCAGGAACAGGAGGGGAAGAAAGACGACGACGATGGTGAAGTTCGCCAGGACGATGGGGCCCTTGATCTGCCGCGCCGACGTCTCCACCACCTCCAGGAAGGGCGTGCGCTCGGCCTCCGGGAGCCGGCGGTTCTCGCCGAGGCGCCGAAAGACGTGCTCCACGAAGACGATGGCGTCGTCCACCAGCACCCCCACGGCAATGGCGATCCCGCCCAGCGTCATGGTGTTGAAGGTCATGCCCGCGGCCCGTAGCACCAGCACCGTGAGAATCACCGAGGTGGGGATGGCCGCCAGCGAGATGAGGGTGGTTCGCCAGCTGGCCAAGAAGGCAAAGAGGATCAGGACCACCAGGAGTCCGCCCAGCAGGAGGGCGTTGCGCACGTTCCCGATGGCGATGTCGATGAAGTGGGCCTGCTGGAAGAGCTCCGGGTGGACCTCCACGTCAGGGGGGAAGGTGGCCTCGAGCTCGGCCAGCCGCTCCTCGATCTGACGGGTGAGCTGGATGGTGTTGGCGGCCGGCTCCTTGCTGATGACCAGGACGATCCCCGGGGTGGCATTCACCGAGGCCGCGCCAATGGGAAGCGCCCGGTCGATCCGGAGGTGGGCCAGGTCGCCCAGGAGCAGGGGCGACCCGTCGGGGTTCGCCTCCACCACCGCCTGGCGCAGGTCCTCCAGCTCCCCGACCCGGGTGAACCCCCGCACCGGGTACTCGTAGCCCGACGAGACGATGTATCCCCCCGCCAGGGTGGTGGAGGCCTCGGCGGCGGCGTCCAGGAGGCGGGAGAGGGGAACGCCGGCCTGATCCATCCGGGCCAGGTCGGGCTCCACCACGAACTGCTGCCGGTCTCCCCCGTAGACGGAGACGGCGGCGACCCCCGCCATGGACAGCAGCTCCCGCCGGACGGTGAAATCCACCAGGGTCCGGAGGTCCATGAGCGAGGTGGTGTCGGCGGTGAACCCCACCAGCATGATCTCGCCCATGATCGAGGTCACCGGGGCCAGAAACGGCGTCCCCGCCCGGTCCGGAAGCTGGTCGCTGATGCCCTGGAGCCGCTCGGTCACGACCTGCCGGGCCTCGTGCATCCCCACGCCCCAGTCGAACTCCACCTGCACCGACGAGAACCCCTGAATGGAGTTGGAGGTGACCCGCCGGACCCCCTCCGAGCCCACCAGTGCGGCCTCCACCGGGTAGGTCACCATGAACTCCATCTCCTCCGGCGCGATCCCCGGGGCCTCGGTGATCACCGTGACCACCGGAGACGACAGGTCCGGCAGGACGTCCACGGCCATGTCGGAGGTCAGGTAGATCCCGCCGATGACCACGATGCCGGTAAGGACCACGACGACGAGGCGGCCCCGGATGCTGGCGCTGATGAGACGATCAAGCATGGCGGCCCTCAGTGGTCATGGCCGTGGTCCAGCTCGATGTCGGCGGTGACCAGGTGAAGGGGATAGGTCCCCTGCACCACCACCCGCTCTCCGGCCTCCAGCCCCTGCGTGATGGTGGCCCACTGGGCGGTGGTGGCCCCCACCTCCACCACGCGGCGCTCGAACTGGTCGCCGGCGTGCTGGACGAAGACCACCTTGTGCGAGTGCTCGTCGAAGAGGGCGCTCCGGGGGACCGCCACGCCCTCCTCGTCACCAGGCGACCGGAGGATCACCTGCACCGGCTGGCCCACCCGGAGCGCCTCGGCGCCCGCGAGGCCGAAGGCCAGACGCAGGCGGGTCCCCGAGGCGTCGTAGGCTCCCCGCGTGCCCAGGGGCTCGAAGGCGTCCTCCCCGAAGGTGAGCCACTCCTCGCGACCCGTCGCCACCTCGATGGCATGCACCGGTCCCAGGCGGTCCATGTCGCCTGGGTGGACGAAGGCCTCGAGCTGGAGGCGGCCGGGGTCGTGCAGCTCCAGGAGGGGCTCTCCCTCGGCCACCCGCCGTCCAGGCGCCGCGTGCACCCGGGTAACGACGCCCGCCCGCGCGCTGTTCAGGTGAAGGATGTCCCCCCCGTCCTCGATCCCGATCCCCGACTGTCCCAGCCCACCGGTGAGCCGTTCGTAGCCCGCTCGCCGGACCTCGTATTCCCGCTGTCGCTCCTGGAAGTCGGCCACGGAGATGGCGTCGGCTTCCCGGAGGCGCTGGGCTCGCTGGAAGGCATCCCGGGCCTGCAGGTACGCCGTCCGGGCGCCCACCCAGGACCCGTCCCCCGTCAGACTCGGAGCCAGCTCCAGGAGCGGGTCTCCCGACCCGACGTGCGCGCCGGTGGCCACCCGGAACCGATCGGTGCCCCCCACCACCTCGCCCTCCACCGGCGCCGTGACCGAGAGCGCGTATCGGGGGTCGGGCTCCATCCGTCCACTTCCGCGAGCGGTCCGGTCCACCGAGCGGCGCTCGGCCTCCGCTACCGCGAAGGGCAGAAGCCACTGGTTCTCCTTCCCGTAGATCCGGAGCTCCACCTCCGCCAGCTCCGGAGGCTCTGCGGTGCGCGGCACCGTTCCCAGCTCCAGCTCACGTTCGTCCCCGTTCAGTCGGAGCCCCGTATGCAGCGTCGCCTGGTCGCGCTCGCCGAAGAAGAGCTCGAAGTCGGCCGTCCCCGCCGAGCGGAGGGTGAGCGGTGTCTCGTCGCCATCCCCTGCGGGGCCGAGGCGGATCCAGCCGATCTCGGCGTCGTCGTCGGGGCGGGCCAGCGGATCGCCTTCCACCGTCAGATACAGGGTCCCTTCGATCCGACCGGAGCCCTCGTGGACCTCGAAGCGGGCGAAGGCCTCCAACTCGTCGTCCCACGTCGTGAGCCGGTGGTAGGCGTGGTCGTCGTGGTCATGGTCCTCGTCGTGCTCCTCCGAGTCGGCGGCGCAGGCGGCCAGGCCCACCGCCAGGCCCACCGACAGGAGCAGGGTCCAGGGAGAACGCACCAATCGGCGGACCATCCGGCCGACGTCGGAGAACGGGCTGAACGGGCTGAACGGGCTGAGAAGGGGCATGGATTGAAGGGTCATGGGCTGAGAAGCCGTCGGCCGGTCAGGGCCTCGAGCTCGAAGACGGCCTCGAAGTAGCCGTCCAGCTCGTCGAACCAGGTCCGGTAGGTGTCGGCGAGGAGGGTCAGCGCGCTGACCGTGCCGCTCAGCGACTCGGTGCCCTCCTCGTAGACTGCGATCAGGGTGGAGACGAAGGTCTCCGGGTCGTGGAGGCCCGAGGGGAAGTCCTCCAGTCGCCGGTCCAGGGCCAGAAGCGTCTGGTGGAGCTCCCGGACCCTGGCGCGGTCCGCCGCCGCCTGGAAGTCGGCCCTGAGCTCCGAGGCTCGCTCCTCGGCCCGGGCTTCCCGGATGGCGGGCTGATTCCGGTCCCGGAGCGGCAGGGGGATGGCGGTTCCCAGCACGAAGCCCCGGTGCTCCGGGCTCACCTGCCGGTACCCGGCCCGCAGGTCCAGTTCGGACCAGCGGCGGCCTTCCTCCAGCGAGATCTCCCGTCTGGCCAGCTCGACCTGGTGACGGGCCGCGCGGGTGGCCGGCGCCTCGGACACCCAGGCCAGGAGCTCCTCTTCCTCCGGCACCAAGAAGCCCTCCAGCGCGGCGTGCGGATCAAAGCGGAGCTCTCCCGGCTCCTGGAGGCTCATCAGGCTGGTCCACCTCTGCTCCCGGGCGGCCTGCTCCAGCTCCCGCTCCGCCACCAGCGACCCCAGTTGGTACTCGCCCATCTCCAGGAGGCGGAGCTCCCACCCCGAGATCTCGCCTTCACGGGCCCGCAGCCGGGCCGCTTCACGGAGCTCATCGACCACCGCGTCGAGACGTGCCAGAAGGGCCAGCTCCGCCTCGGCAAGCGCCGTGCGCACGAAGGCGTGCCGCGCGTCGGCGAGCCACACTGCTTCGTCCCGATGGCGGGCCAGGGCGGCGCCCTCGCGTTGGCCCTCCGACACGCGCCTCATCCGACTCCCCACCCCCGGCAGGCGAACGCGCTGCTGCACGAACACGATGTGCTCCCAGATACCCTCTCCGAACTCGTCCAGGTACTCCCCGTCCCACCCCAGGACCGGGTTGTACGGCCGAAACCGACCCTCCGCCGCGAAGACGTCCCGCTCGTAGCGCGCCTCCAGCTCCTGGAACGACGAGCTTCGCTCCCGCGCCAACTCCTCCACACGGGAAAGGTCGATGGGGTCTGGTGCCC
>SLNQ01000358.1 GCA_007132965.1 Gemmatimonadota bacterium
ATGTCCGAGACGTCCATGTCGTTGCCCGACCGTCCAGGGGATCGATCTCCGGTTTCGGCCGAGTATCGACCGATGCAGGGCGGCCTTCCAGAGCAATGGGAGGATCCCGACGACGGTGGAGTCGATTGGCGTCAATGGCTTGGCGCAGTCTGGCGGCACAAGTGGTTGGTGGTGGCGGGCCTGGTGCTGGGGGTTGTCGTGGGGGCGGTGGTTGAGCGCACGGTGGAACCCACATACTCTGTCGAGGCCACGATCTGGATCGAGACGGACAATGGCGGGGCCGCCGGGGACGCTGCACCCATTCGTCCGGGTCAGCTCCTGGGCGCGTCGGGGTGGATCGAGCTGATGCGATCCTTTGCCGTCCTGGACCCCGTCGTGAACGACCTGGAGCTCTACGTTCGCCCTTTCCAGCCCGAATTCTCCGGTCTCTTCGCAGGCTTTACCCTGGCTGAGGACCTTGTGCCGGGCAACTACGCGTTGCGGGTGGGATCGGAGGGCGACGAGTCGATCCTGGTGGACCGGGACGGTCAAGAGGTGGACCGCGCACGCCTGGGTGGAACGCTGGGTGAGCCGGTGGGCTTTCGGTGGTCCCCTCCTGCCGGTGAGTTGCGCCCCGGAGACGAGATCGAGTTTTCGGTACGCCGACCCCGGGAAGTGGCCCGCCAGTTGACCCGGGAACTCGAGTTGAACATGGGGCGAGAAGGCACGTTCCTGAGGGTCGGGCTGAGCGGACAGGACCCGGAACGGATCACCCGGATCGTGGACCACCTGTTGGACCGCTACACGGAGGTGGCCGCAGACCTCAAGCGGGCAGGGCTCGAAGAGCGTACTGCGATTCTGGAAGAGCAACTGGCCTACGCCGAGGAAAACCTGAGGCAGGCCGAGCTCGAGTTGGAGAACTTCCGGGTTCATACCATCAGTCTTCCGTCTGAGCAGGGAACCCCGGTGGCTCCCGGCCTCCAGCAGACGCAGAACCCGGTGTTTCAGAACTTCTTCAATCTGAAGATCGAGCAGGAGGACGCTCGTCGGGACGAACAGGCCATTGAGCGTGCCATGGCCCGCTCGCAGGACCAGGGCAGGCTCGCCACCGAGGCGCTTGAAGTGATCCCCAGCGTTCGCGAGTCGTCGGATCTGACCAGCGCTCTGGCCCTGGTTACTGAGAAACGGACCAACCTGCGTGCTCTGCGCCTGCGTTATACCGACGAACATCCGGACGTCCAGGCACTCAACCAGGATCTTCGGGAACTCGAACAGCAGACGGTTCCGGCGATGGTCTCCGACGTGCTCAACGAGGTGCGGGGCCGGCAGAGCGAGATCGACCGTTTTCTCGGTCAAGCCACCCAGGAACTGCAGCAGATCCCGCCCCGGGCAGTGGAAGAGACACGCCTGCAGCGTCGTTTCGAGGGAGCTGAGGGACTTTTCCGGGATCTCCAGTCCCGCTACGAGTCGGCCCGTCTCGGGGCGGCAAGTGCGATCCCGGACGTACGGGTCCTGGACCGACCACAGGTGCCACAGTTTCCCTCAGCCGATCCGTCGGGCCGATTCTTTGCCATGGCGACACTCCTGGGACTGGGCTTGGGCGTCATGGGCGCCATTATGCGTGAGCGCCTCGATCCCGTCCTGCGCCATCCCGAGCATGTCACCCGGGACCTGGGCCTTCCGATCCTGGGGGCCATCCCCCACGCCCGGCGGCGCAACGGCCGCCTGAAGGAAGAGGATCAGGATCAGGTCGTGGAGGCGTTCCGGAGCCTCCGGCTTTCAGTGAGTCACGCCCACGGGCGACCCGGCCCCGTGGTGGTCACGATAACCAGTCCGGGCGTTGGTGACGGCAAGTCGTTCACCACGTCGAACCTGGCGTTGGCCTACGCCGAACAGGGACACCGGACCCTGGTCATCGATGGGGACGTGCGCAGAGGCACCATGCATACGCTGCTGGCCCAGGAACGTAAGCCGGGCCTGACCGACTACCTCGCCGGAGACGCGGGCCTGGAGGAGATCATTCGCCAGACCGATCATCCCCAACTGCAGGCGATCCCGTCCGGTTCCCGGTTTCGCGACGCACCGGAGCTGCTGGGACTGCCGGCGGCGGCAGAACTCCTGGACGAGCTACGGGGCCGCTTCGACGTGATCCTGGTGGACAGCTCTCCCCTGGGAGCTGCAGTGGATCCCTACCTGCTGGGGACGCTCTCCGGGTCGATCGTGCTGGTGCTTCGGAGCGGAACCACCGACCGGGAGCTGGCGGGGACCCGCATCGGCGACCTCCACCGGCTTCCGGTCCGGGTGCTTGGCGCCGTGCTGAACGACGTCCCGTCAGGCGCGGGTTCCTACCAGTACTATACGTATCTGCCCGGGTACGGCGCCCATGACGAGGGCAGCAGTCGTCGGCGAACAGAAGCGCTTTCCGGCGGGACGCAGTGATCCCCGTGTCCGATTCAGTCATGCGAGAAACGATGGAAACTTCCGTGCGCGACCTCCGTCCAGAAGGGCTTCGTTCGCCTGCGCCCGCTTGGATCTTGTCCATTATCCTGGCGGTGTTGCTCGGGCTCTTTGTGCCGGGGCCGGAAGCGCAGGCCCAGTCACCGGTCGAGTGGGATGGGGCCCGGGAGCAGATGACCCGGAGCGAACTGGAGTCCCTTCTCGAGCGGCTGGAAGAGCAGACCCTGTCCACGGCCTACAGCTCCCGCATGAGGGCCCAGGCAGAGCGGAGCGTGGAGCTGATCCGTCGTCGCCTCAGCGAAGGGGACTTCCAGGTAGGTGACCGGGTGGTGCTGGAGGTCCAGAACGAGCCAGAGTTGTCCGACACCCTGATGGTGCGTTCAGGCCGGGTGGTGGAGGTTCCCCTGGTGGGGGATCGTTCGCTGGACGGCGTGCTCCGTTCCGAGCTCCAGGGGGTCATGGAAGAGCATATCGGCAACTATATCCGCAACCCGGTGGTCCGGACGCAGGCCCTCATCCGGATCTCCGTCATCGGCGAGGTGGGAAATCCAGGGTTCCATGTCTTTCCCGCCGATTTCCCCATCACCGACATCCTCATGCAGGTGGGAGGACTCGGAGGGGACGCCAACCTGAGCCGAATGCGAATCGAACGGGGAACTACCCGAATCTGGGAGGGCGAGACCCTTGAGACGGCCATGATCCAGGGGCGCACCCTGGACCAGATGAACCTCCAGGCCGGCGATCGGATCGTCGTGCCGCCCGGCGGGGCGCCGCGCGACGGATGGGAGACCTTTCGCCTCGTCACCACGACTGTTGGGGCCGTGGCGTCGGTTGCATGGGCATTGACGCGGATCTTCAGGTAGGGATCAGGATCTTCGGGTAGGGATCAGGCTCCCGGTCCCTCGGCCAGCATACCCTTCCCCCTGAGGTCCCCCAGGGCACCGTCCAGATCCCTCCGAACGCGGCTCTCGTCCACCTGGTAGCGCTCGGCCACCCGCCGGGCTGCGGTGGCGCTCCCCCCTGCCATCCACTCCTCCCAGAGTTCGGCCGCCGTGCCTCGGAGCAGCACCCCCGTCCGTTCCTGGCAATCGATGAGGACCATTGCGTCGGCGGTGCGCACCGGGACCACGGACGGCGACAACCGTTCGATGCCCGGGTGGTCGTCAGCCGACTGAACCTCCATGGTGGGCTCGGTCAGTCGGGTTCGAAAGCAGAGGGAGGGGGGAGCAAGCCACCAGTGGGGTTCCACGGTCTGGGTGCGGTCGTTCCATACCCGCACGTCAGGTTCACTCCAGGGAAAGGCCACGAGGTCGGTCAGCACTGCGGCGTACCGGTCGGGCACGCGACGCATCCAGAGCGCCTTCCATGCCGGGTAGTCCTCCCCGAGGAGCCGTTCCCCATGGTCCCTCAAATCCTCGCCTCCGAGGCACGCTGCCACCCGGGCCTCGGCGGTCTCCACGGCCGAACGAACCTCCGGATGGGAGTAGAGGGTGGCCACTACGATGGATTCTCCGTGGAGCTCCCGGAGGGCCCCTCGAAGCCGCACTCCGCTGATCAGGCAGTCGTCCACAAGGATGACCGGGCTCGAGTCGGGGGCCGTCGGCCCCTGCGATCCGATCACCCCGATCCGGTTGTGGGGGACGTCCAGGGCGTAGGCCAGTAGCCCGGCGGCGATGAGGCCGCCCCGGGGAATGGCCAGGAGCCGGGCGGCGTCCAGATCGGCGGTGGAGAGGGTGCTTCGGACCTTTGCCGCCAAGGCCGCCGCGGCGTCTTCGGCGTCGGCCCAGGAGCAGGGCCGGAAGCGGGGAGCGGCAGTTGCCAGGAGGACCGGGAGGTGGGTCAGGCGCTGCTGGTCGCCGCCTTCGGGGTGCACGAAGACGAGATAGGGATGGGGGGTCTCCCGGACCGCAATGATGGCTCCGGAGGATCCGACGGCAGGGGGACCTCGGGACAGGGCTTCCGCCAGCCCCAGGAGCGGCCGGTCCTGGTCCCGGCCCTCCAGCGTACGAAGGAGCAGCCTCAGCCGGGGATCGGAGGCAAAATCCAGGACGTGGGCTGAGAGACTCTCCGGGTCGGCCCGGTCGAAGGCGACCTCAGCGGTCATGACCCACAATCAGAACGCGGATGGCGCTTGCTTGAGGCACGCATCATCCGCGTTCGAACGTCGCGAAAAAGCAGGGGCAGGCGCTTCTGGTCAGCAGCCCGCCACCCCGCTGGAAGGACAGACGCTTCCCGAGTCCTGCGGCGCTCTGCCGGGAAAGCTGTCGGCTCCGGAGTTCGTTCCCCCCACGGCCGTCAACTCCGCGACGGTCCCGAAGACCTCGATCCGGGGCGGTGAGTACGCGCGCCTCGAAGGCGATGTCCCTTCCGTGCCAGCAGTGTCATGGTCAATCATGTCGGTTTCTCTTTATGATCAAAGTATTTGTGCCGGTCTGTAGCCGGAGCGAAGCCGTGCCTGTCAGGAGGCATCCTGATCCTCCACGCATCGGAGCCACCACTCCAGGCTCAGCGCCCACCACAATGCGCCATCGACTCTTCCGCCAGCCTCCATGCGTTCGAACTCGTCGGAGATGGTGGCGGTGTCCAGCCAACCCGCCTCCTCTCCTCTGGACTCATGTAGCAATTTCCGGACCGTGGTGCCGGCTCTCTTCCGGAGCGACTCGTCGAAGAGGGGCGTGGGAAGGATCTTGCGAGCCTCGGCGCGGAACCTGTCGGGCATGATTCCGTTCAGCGCCGCCCGACTGAGGGCTTTCTCGGGGTTGGAGGCCAGCCCCATAACGTGCTGCGGGATCGCCACGGCGAACTCGGCAATACGGCGATCGCTCCACGCATCGGCGGCCTGCATCCCCCCCCGGGCGCTCATTCGTTCCTGGACCACCGCCCAACGCAGGTGCATGGGCATGAACACCCACTGGTATCGCCTGCGGCGAAGCGGGCCCCGGAGTGGCGGCGGGGGTACGTCTCCGTACCGTTCCAGGAGTCCCGGAAGATCCACGCGGCTCGCCAGCTCGTTCTGCACCCAGCGGGGGTAGGCGGGGGTGGGGGTGTTTTCCTCATTACCACGTACCAATGTTCGGCCTGCCCGGCGCAGGAGCAGGGCAGGCGAAAGCTTCGGACGTACAGCGGGCCACAGGTGCCGAGCTGCCAGGCGAAGCACGGAATCACCGGAATGCCTGCTCTCCTCGTGCAGCTCTTCCAGGAGCGGCCTGAAGCGTCGCTGTTCGAGGAGGGTGGTGTAGCTCTCGTCGATGGGACCCAGGGCCAGATCGCCCCGCATTCCGGTGAACAGCACGCGGACTCCGTCTCCTTCGGCGGCGCCCAGGGCGCGATCCAGCACGGTGTGAAGATGGGCGTGGAAGGGGTCGTCCAGGTCCGGGGCGTGTAAAGGATACTCGGAGAGCGGGCCCGCGTCGGCCACCGGGATGTCGTGGGCCACGAGTCCGTAGTGCTCCACGATGATGTCGGAGAGGTGCCGTTCATCACAGGCCTCGAGGTGCCCGAAATCCCACGAATAACTGTGGAGAGCCACCGGATTTCCGGCCTTCTCCAGGAGCCATCCGGCCGCCGAGGCCACGGCCCCCGAATCCACCCCGCCTGAGAGGAAGACACCGGACGGACGGTCCAGCGGAAGGCGCGCCCTGGTGGCTTCGACAAACAGCTCCCGGAGGTGCG
>SLNQ01000314.1 GCA_007132965.1 Gemmatimonadota bacterium
CCCGGCGATCGAACTCCCCGATCATGAGCAGCAGCCGGTGCTCCGCCGCCGACATGTGGGCCGAGAGCTTGATGATCCGGTCCCCCAGCTCGTCGATGGCGTCGTCCTCCGGCATGTCCACCAGGTCCGAGAGGTCGTCCAGGGAGGCCTCGGGGGTGGAGTCGGCGGCCGAGGTGGCGGACTGCGCCTCCGCGGAATCGGTGGACTCATCCCGCGCGGGCTGGGCAACCTCGGGAGACGATGGCGATTCCCCGGCATCGGACGACGGCCCTGCCGCAGGCTCGGAGTCCGGGTTGGCCGACTCCGATCCCTCGGAATCGCTCTCGTTCGTCCGCTCCCGGACCACGAGGGAGGTCCAGCCGTCGTCCTCCTCGAGGCCCCAATCTTTGGGCGCGGTGTCAGCTTTCGTGGTGAGCATTCCCCACCCTACATCTTCCTCCACCCGCTTTCTCGCGTACCCCATCATCCCCTCCTCTGCCTACGGTTTGACAAATTGCTATCTGTAATATAATCAGGGGGTTGGACGACCTCTCAGGTTGGCGCAGAAGCGAAAAAGTGGCCCTCGGAGGTCACCCAGAGACCGAATATACACCGAAAGCGCTCAGGGACGCCCTGGAGCCCCTCCAGTGCGGCAGTTGGAAGCCATCTCGGCCCTCACCCACTGCGGGGCCGAAATCCTGTCAACCCCCAAAAGCCGCCAATCGGGGCCTCCAAGATGGGGAGTCGGGACGCTCGCGGGAGTTCCTTCTTCGTGCGGGCCTCCTCTTCATGTGGGAGTCGCGCTTCACCCGGCACTCGCGCTTCATCCGCAGCTCGCGCTTCATGCGGAACGTGTCGCCTACCGCCTCCCGCATCCTCGACCGCCCTACCGCTCGCCGTCGAGGGAGGCGGCGCGAGTGGGTGTCGCGGGAATGGGCGTGGGTCGGGCTGAGGAAAGGTCTGGGTGGAGTGGAAAGGTGAAGAAGGGGTCCTCGTGCGTTGGGGTGGGTGCCGGCTGCCGGGCTTGGGTGCCGGCTTCCGGGCTCACCCGCCCGGTGCGCGCATCTTCCCCCCCCTTGACCCATCCGACCGGCTTGTTATCTTAGTAGCAAGACATTGACGTATCTACTATTGATCCGACTACTTAAATGGAGCGTACCACCATGGCTATCGACCAATCCGCAGTCTCCGCCGCCACCACCGCCTGGGCCCTGGATCCCGTCCACTCCCAGGTCCGGTTCGGCGTCCGTCACATGATGATCTCCAACGTCAAGGGGAGCTTCCAGGAGGTGGAGGGCACGATCCACCTGGACGACGAGGCCTTCAACGATTCCGCCGTCGAGGTGACCATCGACGCCGCCTCCATCGACACCGGCAACGAGGACCGGGACGGGCACCTCAGGAGCGGCGACTTCCTGGCGGTGGAGGCCCACCCGCAGCTGACCTTCCGGAGCACGTCGGTGGAGGGTACCCCGGAGGACTTCCGCGTTCTCGGCGAGCTCACCATCCGGGGAACCACCCGGGAAGTGACGCTGCAGGGCGAGGAGCTGGGACGGGGCACCGACCCGTGGGGGAATCCCCGGGTGGGCTTCGAGGCTTCCAGCAGCATCAGCCGGAAGGACTTCGGCCTCACCTGGAATCAGACGCTGGAAACCGGCGGTGTCCTGGTGGGAGACGAGGTCAAGATCTCCATCGAGGTGCAGGCTATCCCGGCGGGCGACGAGGGCTGACGCCAGGCGTCCCGCTCACATCAGGCTTTCCTTCCCGCCGCACGCCGCGGGCCCCACACCCCCGCTCGTCGGAGCCCTCAGCAGCTCCGGCGGCCGGGGGTGTTCGGGTTCCGGAAGGCGAAGCCCGAGCCCATGAAGCGGGTCTTCACGTAGTCCACCTCGAGGCCGTCCAGCGCCCAGGCATTGGAGGGATCCAGAAAAATCCGAAGGTCCTGGAAGGCCAGCACGGTGTCGTCGCGGCGGGGGCGTTCCTCCAGGATCATGCCGTATTCGATCCCGCCGGAGCAGCCGGCGCCCAGTCGCATGCGGAGCCGCAGCCCCCCCTCCTCCGGAAGCCGGGCTTCCTCCATGAGCTCCCGGATCTTCCCCACCGCCGTGGCCGAGAGGTGGATGCGGGGACCTTCCGGCGGAGCGTCGGTCTCGGGAGTTGCCGGGCGCTCGGGCAGGGTGCGCGAGTCGGGCGGGGCATCGGTCTCGGGAGTCGCTGGGCGCTCGGGCGGGGTGCGGGAGTCCGGCAGGGTGCGCGAGTCGGGCAGGGTGCGGGAGTCGGACATAGGCCAGGAGGTGAGAGGGAGAAGGCGTCCTCTACCTCGTTGAAACTCCGGGGCCGCCCCCGAGGTTCCGCCCGTCCCCCTTTCCGGACCCCTTTCCCCGGCTGTGCCGGTGCCGCAACTTCAGAGGCCGTCCGGTCTCCCCCCAGCCACCGAAGCATCCATGATCCCAGCACGTATCCGGTCCCACGCCCTCGCCCTGGCGGCGACGCTCCTCCTGGCCACCGCCCCTCCATTCCTGGCCGGGTGCGAACCCGACGCTCCGCCTCCACCGGAGCTCACCGAGGAGGCGGACGAGACCGAGGCGCCGGTCCTGGAGGTCGCCGAGCTGGAGGTGCCGCCGGAGCTGGCCGTCGGCCCCTACGACTGGCTCATCCACGGCGGCCTGGTGGTGGACGGCACCGGCGCCCCGGTCCGCCCCACCGATCTTCTGCTGAAGAACGGCCGCATCGCCCATTTGGGTGAGGTGGACGCCGACACCCTGGAGGTGGCAGAGCGCTTCGACGCTCGGGGCCTGGTGGTGGCACCGGGCTTCATCGACGCCCATGCCCACGGATCTCCGCTGGACAGCCCCACCTTCTCCAACTTTCTGGCCATGGGGGTCACCACCATCCTCCTGGGCCAGGACGGCGGAGGCCCGGCGGCCCGGTCGCTGGCCGACCACCTGGACATGGTGGACGAGGCGCGCCCCAGCGTGAACGTGGCCTACCTCCTGGGGCACAACGCGCTGCGCCGCGAGTCGGGGGTGGAGTACGATGATCCCTCGCCGGAAGCGTCGGAGCGCCTGGCCGAATTGGTGGCCCTGGGGATGGACCAGGGGGCCTTCGGCCTCTCCACCGGGCTGGAGTACGATCCGGGCACCCAGGCCGACCTGGACGAGCTGGCGGCCATCGCCCGGCCGGTGGCCGAGCGGGACGGGGTGGTCATGAGCCACATGCGAAACGAGGACGCCGACCAGGTGGAAGCCTCGGTGGCTGAGCTCCTGGAGCAGGGCCACCGTTCGGGGGCCCACGTCCACGCCTCACACCTGAAGGTGGTCCTGGGAAGCGACCCCGGGCAGGCCCGCCGCATCCTGGAACAGATGGCCGAGGCCCGGGACGAGGGGCTGCAGGTCACCGCCGACGTGTATCCCTACGTCGCCAGCTTCACCGGCACCGCCATCCTCTTTCCCGACTGGGCCCGCCCGCCCAACGTCTACGACCAGGTGGTGCGGGAGCGCCGGGACGAACTCCTGGACCACCTCCGGGAGCGGGTGGAAGGGCGTAACGGCCCTGACGCTACCCTCTTCGGCTCCGGCGAGCTGGCGGACTTCGGTGACCTGGGCGGCTCAACCCTGGCCGAGGTGGCCGAGGCCACCGGACGGCCCTTCCCCGAGATCCTCCTGGAGATCGGACCCAGCGGCGCCCGAGCCGCCTACTTCGTCATGGACGAGGCGGTGATGACCACCTTCCTCACCGATCTCCACGTGGTGGTTTCGTCGGACGGGAGCCCCACCATGCAGCACCCCCGGGGCTACGGCGCCTTCGCCCGGGTCCTCCGCCAGTACGTGGTGGAGGAGGAACTGCTGGGGCTGGAGGAAGCCGTTCGGAAGATGAGCGGCCTCACCGCCCGCATCACCGGCCTCGACGACCCGGAGCGGGTGGAGGTCCCCCGGGGGGTGCTCCAGCCGGGGTGGGCCGCCGACGTGGCGGTCTTCGAGCTGGAGGCCGTCCGGGACCGGGCCACCTACGAGGCTCCCCACCAGACCGCCGAGGGAATGCGCGGGGTGTGGGTGA
Source organism: Gemmatimonadota bacterium (assembly GCA_007132965.1). Lineage (GTDB taxonomy): Bacteria > Gemmatimonadota > Gemmatimonadetes > Longimicrobiales > Gaopeijiaceae > PWLA01. The sequence continues at coordinate 4,036 of SLNQ01000314.1, forward strand.
ACGGGCGGCGGGCGTGGGACGGCGCCGGCCTCATGCCGGGACCGGGTCACGGCCGAGCGCTCAGGGCCGTGCCGCGGTAGAAGTCCTCCCCCTCACCCCCCGATGCGGAACATCTCCACCCGGGGAAGGTCCCGGGTAGCTTCGCTGCGGAGCTCGGAGTAGCGGTCGGTTCGCCCGGTCCAGATGCCCACGATACGGTCGCGGATCTCCTCGTCGGTGGCGCCCTCCCTCACGAGCGACTTGAGGTCGTGGCCCCGGCTCCCGAACAAACAGGTGAAGAGCTCGCCCTGGGCGGTGAGCCGGGCCCGGGTACAGGTACTGCAGAAGGGCTGGGTCACCGACGAGATGATCCCGATCTCACCAGCTCCGTCCCGGTAGCGGTAGCGGGTGGCCACCTCGCCGGGGTACTCCGAGTCCACCGGCTCCAGGGGCCAGCGGGCGTCGATCATCTGGTGGATCTCCCGGGCCGGCACCACGTCGTCCAGCCGCCAGTCGTTGGTGGTGCCCACATCCATGAACTCGATGAAGCGGAGGGTCTGGCCCGACCCCCGGAAGTGCTCGGCCATCTTCAGGATCTGGCCATCGTTGGCGCCTCGCTTCACCACCATGTTGATGCGCACGGGCCGGAGCCCCACCTCCTGCGCCACCTGGATCCCCTCCAGCACCCGCGACACCGGGATGCTGGTGTCCGTCATCGCATGGAAGACCTCTTCGTCCAGCGCGTCCAGGCTCACCGTCACCCGGTGAAGCCCGGCGTCCTTCAGGGCCTGAGCCTTCTGCGGAAGGAGCGACGCATTGGTGGTCATGGCCAGGTCCTCCACCCCCGGGATGCCGGCCAACAGCGCGACCAGCGTCTCCACGTCCTTGCGCACCAGGGGCTCGCCCCCGGTGAGGCGGATCTTCTGCACGCCCAGCCCCACGAAGATCCGGGCCAGGCGGTGGATTTCCTCGAACGACAGGATCTCCTGGCGGCTCAGAAACTCGAAGTCGGGACCGAAGATATCCCGGGGCATGCAGTAGACGCACCGGAAGTTGCACCGATCCGTCACCGACACCCGGAGATCCCTCAGGCGCCGCTCCAGGCGGTCCCGGGGCGGTTCGGGGGGATGGCTCATCTGGACCTCGTCTCCCGCTTCGGGGGTTTGATCAAGCGATCGTTGTTCACCACGCCAAAATTACCTCCTGCAGACCATGGATCCAACCTCGGATCGGGGCGCCGCGCCCCCTGGGACCTCCTCTCCCACCCCCGCCACCGACGCCGGGGCTCCTGCCACCGTACAGATCTCCTTCTACGGCCACCTCACCTCGCTGGCGGGCGGTCGCACCCGCTCCGTCGAGCTCACCGGATCCCACCCCACCGTCGCAGACCTGCGTGCGGCCGTCCGGGAGCAGATCCCCGAAGTGGCCGCCCATCTGGAGGGCGTCGCCGTGGCGGTTGACGCCGAGCTGGTGGGCGACGACACGCCCCTCGACGCCACCCGGGACCAGGAGATCGCCCTCCTTCCGCCTGTGAGCGGAGGCTGAACCCATGAGTCGGTGGATCACCCGGGACCCCCTCTCCCTGGACGCCCTCCTCACCGAGACCTCCGGTGTCGACGCCGGTGCCCTGGTCGTCTTCGGGGGCGTGGTCCGCCGCGATGACGACGACGTACAGGTGGCCGGGCTGGACTATGATGTTCATACCACCATGGCCGAGAAGGCGGTCCGTGCCGTCGAGGAGGAGATCCTGGGGCGGGACGGCATTCTGGCCTGCCGCATCGTGCACCGCACCGGCTACGTCCCCGCCGGCGAGCCCAGCGTACTGGTGGTGGTGCGGGGGCGGCACCGCCCGGAGGCCTTCCAGGCGGCCCGCGACGGGATCGACAGGGTGAAGGCCCGGGCGCCCATCTGGAAGGAAGACGTCACCGAAGAGGGTCGGCGCCGCCCCCACGGGGCGTCGGAAGGGACGCCGCTGGAGCCGTCGGAGGGCTGAGCTCACTTCCGGCCGGAGAGGTACTCCCCCACCCG
>SLNQ01000365.1 GCA_007132965.1 Gemmatimonadota bacterium
CACCCGCACCCGCAGGATCTCCCGGAAGCGCTCTTCGATCTCCTGCAGGTAGACGGCCTCCCGCTCCCGGCGGGCCTCCAGGAAGCGTCCCAGCTCGCCCTCCGGGAGGACCCGGTTCACCACCATGGCGGACACCGACACCTCGAATTCCCGCAGGGTCTCCACCGCCCGGGCCGTCTCCAGAATGGGGAGCCGCTCGGGGATCAGGACCCAGACGAATGCGGTGGTCTCCGGATCCAGGAGGAGCCGGCGGGCCCGCATGAACTTGCGTCGCCGCTCCAGGAGAACCTCCCGGATCCGTCTGGAGCGCGGGTCGCCCCCCTTCCCCTCTTCCACCTGGTCGATGTAGGAGAGCTCGTCGCCGGCGGCCCGCTCCTGGTCGGGGACCTCTTCCGGGCCTGAGCCCTCCTCCCGACCACCACGGCCGCTCAGCCGCTGGAGCGCAGCGCCGAAGGAGTCGGAGCGTTCCCGCTGTTTCAGGAGGCCGTCGGTCCACGCCGCCATGACCTCGGGCAGGGAGAGCAGCCGAAGGGTGTGCCCGGTGGGGGCGGTATCGAAGACCACCACGTCGTACTCGTCGCCCGGATCGGCCATCAACTCCGAGATCCGGTCCAGGGTGGCCGCCTCCACGGCGCCGGGCGAGCGGCGGGTGAGCTTCAGCTGCCTCTCGATCTCGGGATACATGTCGGGCTGCACGAACCCCTGCATGTTCTCGCGGACCCGGTCCAGGTAGCGGTCCACCTCCCGCTCCGGGTCCAGCTCCATCCCCCGAAGCCCGGGGGCCAGCTCCACCTCCCGGTCGCCGATTTGCTCTCCGAAGAGGTCGCCCAGGGAGTGGGCCGGGTCGGTGGAGACCAGGAGGGTACGGCGGCCTGCCTCGGCCAGCTGGAGCGCCAGCGCGGAGGCCACGGTGGTCTTGCCCACCCCTCCCTTCCCCCCTACGAAGACGATGCGGGGGTCGCCGCTCAGCAGCACCGGAAGTTGTCCAGAGGCGAGCGCTCCATCCCCATGCGCAGGTGCCACTCGTGGAAGCGCTCGTACAGGATGGGCAGGAGCTCCAGGGTGTAGTAGCCGGCCGGGTTGGGGATCCCCATGCTCTCGCTGAAGACCAGGAGCATGAAGAGGTCGTCCTCCTCCCGCCGGGCCCGGGCCAGCGCCCCCCGATGGCGACCCTCGTAGAACTCCCGGAGGAGCTCCAGGGCCCGGGCCACCTTTTCGCTCAGCTCATCGGGGGGCATGGGGTCAGGTCAGGAGCCGCCCCGCCGCACGTGCTTCATGACCGTGCGCGGACCCACCTCGGCGGTGTAGACGTTTCCGTAGGCGTCCACCGCCACCCCCTCGCCCCCGCTGGTGCCCGAGGTATCGGGATCCAGCTCGGGGTCGGGAATGAACTCGGTGACCCAGCCGTCCTGCACGCTCCCGATGTAGACGCCCCGCTTCCACCCGGGGTTCCGGTTCTGGTTTGACTCCGAGTCCACGGCGTAGAGGATGTCGTTGTCGTCGATGAACATCCCGCTGATGCGGGCAAACTGGGTCCACGCCTGGATGAACTCGCCGTCCTGGGTAAAGATCTGGATCCGGTTGTTGTTCCGGTCGGCCACGAAGAGCCGGCCCTGGGAGTCCATGGCCAGGGCGTGGGGATCGCTGAACTGTCCGTTGGCGCTTCCGGTCTCGCCCCACTCCATGATGAAATTTCCGTCGGCGTCGAATTTGACGACCCGGTTGCTCCCTCCGGCATCGTGGCCGTCCACCACGAAGATGCTCCCGTCGGGCGCCACCAGGACGTCGGAGGGCTTGGTGAAGTGATCGGGGCCGCCGCCCGCCACGCCCCGCTCACCGAGGGTCATGAGCTTCTCCCCCTCGGGGCTGAACTTGATGATGATGTGACCCCAGCCCTCGGGCTGCTGCCCGAAGCCCAGGGCGTCGGTCACCCAGACGTTGCCCTCGTCATCCACGAACATGCCGTGGGGCCAGGCCAGCTCGCCGGCGCCGAAGCTGTTGAGGAGGTTGCCGTCCAGGTCGAAGTGGAGGATGGGGTCCACGTCGGGCCGGTCGGTGCAGGTGTTCTGCCCGCACCGCTCGGCGATCCAGATGGACTGGCCGTCAGGTGCCGGGTAGATGGCGCTCACCGCGCCCCATTCCCGGTCACCCGGGAGCTCACCCCAGGCCTCGTCCACCGTCCGGTAGGGGGTGGCCTGGGCCAGGAGGGGACCGACCACGACGGCCAGGACCACCAGTCCCCCCAGCATCGAAATTCCGAAACGTGTGCTCCTCTTCATGATCATCCTTCGCTTGGATTGACGTTGTTCAGGGGTCTACTCGCGGGGGGACGGGCCCACCCCCGGCCCCGGCCAATCTCGGCGGCTCCCGGCACGAGGGCAAGTTCCGGGCGCCCTCACCAGCGCCGGAAGATCTCCCGGAGCTCCTCTCCGTCCCGGGTGCGGGTGAGGGCCAGCATGAGGAGGATCCGGGCCTTCTGGGGATTGAGGTCGCCGGCGCCCAGCATGGGGGCCCGGGCGTCCTCGCCCGACTCCGGGGTGCGGCCCACCGGCACCCGACCGGCCCCCGTCCGGCTGCTTCTTACCACCACGACTCCCTGCTCCCGGGCCTCGGCCAGCGCCGCCCGCTGCCCCGGGGTGCTCCCGCCCCGCCCCACCGAGGCCATGACGATGCCCTGGGCGCCGGCGTCCACCGCGGCCCGGATGAGGGCGCCGTCGGCTCCCAGGTGGGTGTGGATCACGTCCACCCGGGGGAGCTCGTCCACCCCTGTCAGGTCGAAGGGCGCCGTGCCGCAGGCGCGTTCGGGCAGATCCGACCGCAGCACGATGCTGTCCGGATCCGCCATCCCCACCGGTCCCGCCCCCGGGGCGGCGAAGGCGTCGGGCCGGGAGGTGTGGACCTTCGTCACCTCCCGGGCCGGAAAGACCAGGTCGTTCATCAGAACCACCGCGCCCACCCGGGGCCCGTCACCGTGCACCGCCAGCTGGATGGCGTCGAAGAGGTTGGCGGGCCCGTCGGCGCCCAGCATGTTGGCCCGCCGCATGGCGCCGGTGACCACCACGGGTCGGCAGTGGGCCAGGGTCAGGTCCAGGAAGTAGGCCGTCTCCTCCATGGTGTCGGTGCCTGAGGTCACCACCACGCCCGCCAGCTCGACATCGTCGGCGAAGTGCCGGTCGATGCCGCGGGCCATGGCCAGCCACTGCTCAAGGGTGATGGCGCCGGAGGCCACGTTGCTGAACTGCTCCACGGTGATCCGGGCCACCTCCTCCACCCCGGGCAGGCTCTGGACCAGCTCCTCTCCGGTGAGGCGGTCGCCCTCAGTGTTGGAGATCGTGCCCCCGGTGGCCAGGACGTGCACCCGGGGGAGGGTGTCGGCGGCGGTGGCGGCCGGGTCCGTGTGGGCCACCGGATGGCCGTGGGCGGCCGCCAGGGGACCGGCGGCCGGGGGACCAGCGGCCAGAGCCAGGGCCGGGAGGACAACTCCGGCGACGAGGCCCGCGCCCCGGGGCCTCACGACGTCTCCTCAGCCCCCCAAGGAGGCGGCGGCGCGTCCACCGGGCGAGTCAGGTCGAACTCCACCCGGTAGCGAAGGCCCGTGGCCTCGCGGCGGAGGCCGTAGTAGAAGGCGTCGCCGGGCCGGATCTCGAGGTACCAGAGCTGGCTCTCCCGGGCCGGCACCGCCTCCACGCTGTACGGGTCGGCCGGAAACTCCTGGCGCCAGATGGACCCGTGGGTGGCGGTATGGCCGCCGTAGTCGGTATTGGCGGTGTCGGGCGTGCCGTCCTCAAGCCGGTGATCGTGCTTGAGCTGCAGCCCGGTCTCGGTGCGAGTCAGCACCCAGGTACGGGAGCGATCGTCGTCCACGTGGAGGGGAATCCGGATCTCGTCGTCTTCACACTGGCGGACGTGCATGACCATGCGATCGGCCTCCCACCAGTCCGAGTCGTCCGGTGCCTCGATGGGGCGTCCCTCGAAGGCCTGTCCGCAGAGGGCCTCGATCCGCTCCCAGAACACCGCCTGGGCCTCCGCCGGCTCGGTTGCGGGGTCCGCCGGGTCGGCGGTGGGCTGGTCCGGCTCCGCCACGTAGGGATCCTCCGGGACCTCCACGAGCTCCTCCGGATCGGGCTCGGGTACCTCGCACGCCACCAGGATCGCGGTCAGGGGCAACAGGAGCAGAAGTCGGGGGTTGGGCATGCGTTCGCTCCCTGGGAGTGGAGGTGGAAGGTTGCAGGCGCACCTGCCCGGGTCCGCTACCAGTCCGGACCCACGTCGTCGCGGAACCCCACCGGGCGATCCAGAACCTCCCGGAGGACCACCGCCTTCCGGAGATCCTCGATGTCGCCGGTCTCCAGGAGACGGGTATAGCGACCCCGTCCGGCACCCCGGCGTCGGGCGGACGGCCGCCGGGACCGGCCGAGCGCCGTGGCCTCCAGGACCTCGCCCTCCGTCCCCTCGGTGAGGTCGCCGGCGGAGATGTCCGCCAGCTCGCCCCAGGGCTCTTCAGGCTGAGCGTAGACCGCGGCCTCCTCGTCGCCGATGGCTCCGGTATCCCGGGGCTCTTCGTCTTCCCTGGTCCGTCCCCATCGGGGGACGTCGTCAGCCGCACGGCCGTCACCGGCGTCGTCAACGGAATACCGGTCGTCGGGCACGGGGCTGGGGATCCGGGGCTCCTTCGGCGGGTCGGGGTCGCCCCGACGCCCCATCTCCGGCTCCGGCTCCGGGGGCGGCCGACGCTCTGGTTCCTGGCCGGTGAGGATGGCCCAGAAGTCCTCCGGCACCATGGTCTCTGCGGTCTCCCGCTGGCCGGCCTCCGTCCGTGCGGGCTCGCCCCGGTCCGGGGTCGAGAGCATGGGACGCTCCCGGGCCTCTTCTTCCTCTTCCTCCATCTCTTCCATCCGGCGCTGCTTCGCTCGGCGACGACCCACCGCGTCCATGATGGCGGCGGCCACCATCAGGAGGATGAAGAGCAGGGTCAGAAAACCATCTTCCACCGTCGGCTCCCGTCAGGAGTCGGAGTGGGCACCGGACGAGCGGCCCTGGGGGCTGTCGTCGGTTCCGGCGATGGCATCACGCATGGAGGTATCGGACTGGATGTTGCGGTACTTCATGTAGTCCATGATCCCCAGGTTGCCCTCCTTGAAGGCTTCGGCGATGGCCAACGGGACCTGGGCCTCGGCCTCCACCAGGCGGGCGCGCATCTCCTGCACCTTGGCCCGGTTCTCCTGTTCCAGCGCCACGGCCATGGCCCGCCGCTCCTCGGCCCGGGCCTGGGCCACCCGCTTGTCGGCCTCGGCCTGATCGGTCTGCAGCTCGGCGCCGATGTTCTTGCCCACGTCCACGTCGGCGATGTCGATGGAGAGGATCTCGAAGGCGGTTCCCGAGTCCAGCCCGCGCGAGAGCACGGTCTTGGAGATGGAGTCGGGGTTCTCCAGCACGGCCTTGTGGGAGTCGGACGAACCGATGGAGGAGACGATGCCCTCGCCCACCCGGGCCAGGATGGTCTCCTCGCCGGCACCACCCACCAGCCGGTTGATGTTGGCCCGGACGGTGACCCGGGCCATGGCGATGAGCTGAATGCCGTCGCGGGCCATGGCGGCCACCCGGGGGGTCGTGATGACCTTGGGGTTCACCGAGACCTGCACGGCCTCGAAGACGTTCCGGCCCGCCAGGTCGATGGCCGCCGCCTGTTGGAAGGACAGTTCGATGTTGGCCTTGTCGGCCGAGATGAGCGCCCGGACCACCCGGTCCACCTGACCTCCTGCCAGGTAGTGGGCCTCCAGGTCGCCCAGGTTGAGGTCCAGTCCGGCCTTGGTGGCCCAGATGAGGGGGCGGACCACCGCCGGGGGGTTCACCTTCCGGAGCCGCATTCCCACCAGGTACCCGATTCCCACCCGGGCGCCGGCCGAGATGGCCTCGACCCACAACCGGACCGGGATCACCCAGAGGATCACGATGAGGAGGATCAGCGCCCCGATGAGGGCCAGCGTCGTGGTGCCAAAGATCAGATCTTCGGTCATCCGTGGA
>SLNQ01000297.1 GCA_007132965.1 Gemmatimonadota bacterium
AAAGGTCCAGAAGAAAGATCCCGGGGAGGCCCAGGGCCTGCTCCACCCAGTCCTCCACCGGGCTCGTGAAGGCGATCCGTCCCTTGCGTACGAGCGTTCCGACCTCCCACACCGACATGGGGTGAATCAGGACCCGGCCCTGACGGCCCGCTTCCTCGATCCGGTCAATGGTCTCGGCGTTGAGCTTGCGCTCATCCCCTTCCGCCATCCAGATCCACACATGGGTGTCCAGCAGGAGCGGAGCGGGTCGGTCGCGGCCCTGCTGGGGGGCCGGCGCGGTCATTGCTCCGCGTCCCAGCCCTCACCGGTCGGAGAGACCACATCGTCCTCCTCAGTGACCGAACCGGCGAGCGCTCCGAAGATGCGCCGCGGTTCGGCATCGCTTGTCATGGGCGAAAGGGTGGCGACGGGTTTTCCGTACCGGGTCACGATCAGAGTCTGGCCTCCTTCCGAGACCCGCTGCAGCCACCGGTGCCAATCGTTCTTGAGCTCGCTCGCCGGGACCTCGGTGACCCCGTACCCCGCCGCCGCTTCCCTCACGACCTCCGACTCGTCCCGCTTCCGGGTCATGGCTCCTCCTCCGTCAAGTTGTCCTAGACAAGTTAGCCAAGACGGGCGTTGGGATCCAGGGAGCCATCGGCGACTACGCACGCATGAGCGCCAGAGTTGATGACCTGCTGAAACAGGCCCTCCGCCTCGATGAGAAGGACCGTGCGTCCCTGGCGGGCGCCTTGCTCGAGAGCCTGCACGGCACTGAGCCCGGAACGGAAGCGGACTGGGGGGAAATCATCCGCCGACGCGTAGACGAGTTGGACCGGGGCACCGTGACCACCGTTCCCTGGTCGGAGGTCAAGGAGCGCCTGTTCCGTGATTTCGGATGAGCCGCGTTGGCATCCGGAGGCCGTGCAGGACGCCTTGGGTCATGACTCCTCCACCCTGGCCTCCGTCAGTGATGGGTGTGGTTGCTCATGTCGGCCAGGCGGGTCTCGCCGTCATCCACGATCACCACGCCGATCATGCCGCCGGCGGTCTCGTTTCCATCGGCATCCCGGGGGCCGGTCACGTGGGAGAGGACGTGGCAGTGCCAGATCCAGGTGCCTCCGAACTGGGGGTCCAGGATCACGTCGTACGTCTCCCCGGGGGCCACGCTCAGGGTGTTCATCTTCTGCGGGCCGTCCATGGCGAAGCCGTCCTTCGCCACCACGGTGAAGAAGCCTCCGTGCATGTGCATGGGATGGTACATCCCGCCCAGGTTCGCGATTCGCAGCTTGACCCGCTCGCCCAGCTTCATCTCGATGGGCCGGATCAGGGGAAACTCCTTGCCGTTGATGACGTAGCCCAGGGGACCGTCGCCCAGGATCCACTGCTCCTCCCGGTCCACCTGCCGTGACGCAGGCGGGTTCTGCTCCTCGATGACGAACATCCCGTAGAGCCCCGCCGCCTCCTGGCTCGCGGCATTGAAGTGGGAGTGGTAGAGCCGCGTGCCCGCCGGATCCGCCACGAATTCGTAGGTGAAGGCGTCACCGGGCTCGATGGGGTCCTGGGAGATCCCGGGGACCCCGTCCATGTTGTTGGGCACGAAGAGCCCGTGCCAGTGGGTGGTGTGGGGCTCGTCCATCTGGTTCTCCACCGTGATCCGCACCCGATCTCCCTCCGTGACCCGGATGAGCGGGCCGGGGATCATCCGGTTGTAGGCCATGGCGTCGGCCAGATTCCCTTCCTTGGTCTCCCAGCGAATGCGCTCTGCGGTCAGGTGAAACTCCTTGGTGCCGTCGTCCGCCACGGTGTACTGCAGCTCCTGGAGGCCCTCCTCACCCACGATTTCGGGGCGTTCGTGGGCGGTGCGCGAGGTGCCCGGCTCGGCTGCCTCCACGATGCCCCCCGAGACCACCAGCGTCCCCCTCATCTCGAAGCCCACGTGCGGCGTGCAGACGAACTCGTACTCCCCATCGGCGAACCGCTCGTCGATCTCCACCTCGTAGACCTCGTCCTTCTTGCTCAGGTAGGGGCCCATCCACGCATCGCCCAGCTCCACCCCGGCCGGTGCCGAGTTGCGCACGAACTGGACGTTGTGGGGCATGTCGCCCCGCTGCACGAAGCGAACCACGTCGCCGCGGCGCGCCTCGATCCGCTCCACCGAGAAACGGATCTCACCGTCGGCATCGAGCATCTCGACCTCGATCACACGGGGGGCGTCCCGGTCCGCCTTGTCGCCGGCCACCACGTTCCATGCCGTGAGGCCTCCGATGGCGAGGATCGAGATGAGGAGAAGGATTCCACCAAGTGCCGCTCCCCGCTTGGGGGTGAAGGGGTGCGTACGCATGCGATCTATGACCTCGGGATGGTTCGTCGGAAAGGATTCGGTCGAAGGCGGTCCGGCCGGTGCTGCGTGGGGTGCCGAATGCGCCGACAGACGATACCGATCCCCGAACATCTCCCCTATCGGGGATCCTCCCATGGAAGTTGTAGGGACTTTCCCCACGCGGAGGGACGCACGAGGGACCGCAGCCGTGGCGCCACCTCAGGCCGAGCCCCTGCCCGGTGGGCGAGCCCGCGGGGTACGGCCGGCTGGACATTCCATGCCCCGTAGCGCCTCCGGACGCCGAAAGCCCGGCTCACCGCCGCTCGAGCTCGTGGACCCGCACCGATTCAACTCCCAGAGGGTCGCGGTGGAGTCCGAGCACGACCTCCGAATCCACCCGGAGCGGCTCCAGGCCCTCCGGGATCCGGATCCATCCCACCTCGATGCCTTCGGGGTCCAGGACCCGCCACTCGCCTCCCGGTCCCGCACCGCCTCTGAGGTAGCTTCCGCCCCCGGCTCCGCCCAGGGCCATCGCGTGCTGTGCGGGCTCGTAGTCCCGAATCCAGAGGTAGCCCTCGGCGTCGACCAGAAAGCTCCAGAACGGGGAGAGCCGGTCGGGGGCGGGCAGCGCCAGCGCTGGTTCGACGACGCCGGGTCGGCCTTCGTCCCGCATGGCCTCCGCACGTGCGCGGACCTTGGCGAGCGCATCGGCCGGCCCGGGCCCTGGATCCGGCTCCCAGGTGATGCTTCGCTCCAGGGTCCCGTCCCGGTGGAAGACCCGGATCTCGGGGGTCAGGGTCTCCGCCACGTAGACTCGGTCGCCTCGCACCTCCACCTGCGCCCTCGGCGAGAGTGGGGCGGGGCCGCTCCCCCCGCTCGGGTACCGGACCCGCTCCATTCCGGGCACCCGTGCGATCTCACCGAGGTGGGTCCCGTCCTCCGCGAAGCGGTGGATCACGATCTCGTCCCTGTCATGCATCGCGGCAGCCGCCACCCCGGTGGTGAGCCAACCGTCGGAGAGGGGCTCCGGGACGCTGCCGTGCACCCCGGGGGCCTCGGCAAGGCGGATCGTCTGCACCGTGCCGTCGGGCAGGAACCGGGTGATCCGGCGGAGTTGCCCGTCCATGACCTCGATGGTGTCCCCCCGCGCCCATGCTTCGCTGAGGGCCCCAAACTCGCCGGGCCCCTCTCCGGGTCGGCCCAGTCGTTCCAGGAAGGTCCCGTCCGGGCCGAAGACACGGATCTCGAGGGCCCCTTCCACCGGTACGGCGAGGCGGTCCCCCGGAAGGCGAAAGGGGGTGCCGACGCGATGGAACTCCTCCTCCGGGATCCCTTCCATGACCCCCAGCTCGAGGATCGGCTCCTGCGAGATGGCGACCGGCTCCTGCGGGTCCGGAAGGTCGGACGGCCGAGCCTCGAGCGATGCGGTCCCCACGATCCCGAGGAGGAGCGTGGCGGTGAGGCTCCAGGTCATGACCGGAGTCGGAGGGGCGGGAAGTGGTTCGGAGCTGAGAAGCGCCCGCAGGCGCCGCTGGAGCGAGCGTTCTTCCGCCATGGCCACCGCCACCGCACGTCCGGGCCGCGCAGTGCGGAGCGTCCGAGCCACCGCGACGAGATGCTCTCCGTAGAGTTCGCGGGAGAGGCCCGAGCGGACGACCGCCTCGTCCACGGCCTCCTCCTCCACCCGGATCAGCTCCCTCCGTGCACGCCAGGCGAGCGGGTTGAACCAGTGGACCGCACACGCCGCCAGAGCCAGGAGCTGGCCGAGCCACGCCTGCCGACGCACGTGGAGGAGCTCGTGCAGGAGGACCGTGTCGCGAAGTCGGCCGGGCGCCCGGGCGATCCGGGACGGCAGCACCACCACCGGCCGGCGGACGCCCCAGGTGGCCGGGAGCCCCAGCTCATCGGAGAGCAGCAACTCGACGCGTCCAGGGTCGACGCCTGCCTGGCGGGCCGCGGCCTCGAGGGCGCGGAGAAGGGAAGGGTCCCCGATCCTTCGCCCCCGCCTTCGAATGCGTCCGAGGGCGAGGAACCCCCACCCCGCTCTGAGAAGGACCAGCCCGCCCCCCACGATCCATCCCCCCAGGAGGAGGGCGGCCGCCGGCGCGATCCCACCCTCCGACGAAGGCGAGGCGGCATCGGCCCCGGACGCTTCGTTCGCGACGCCGTCCGGTTCGTGCGGGATGCCTTCCAGCCTGGCAGACGCGAAGGGCGTTGCGAGGGCCTCTTCGTCGGCCAGTTGGCCTTCCACCCCGACGGCTGGGGCGGATGCATTGCCGGGCATCCTCTCGCCGGGGGCCACCGGGAAGGGCAGGACCTGCCAGCCGGGCAGGGTTGCCGTCAGCAGAGGCAGGAGGAGGAGGCCGAGGAGGGTCGTCAGCCAGACCCGTCGCCTGAGTTCGGTGGGGGCGCCTCCCAGGGCCCGGGCCGCGATGAAGGCGATGAGGAGGAGAACGACTCCCTTGGCGGCCAGGGTCAGGAGGAAGATCACTGGGCCGGTCATGACGCGCTCCTGTCCCTTGCCTTCCGGACCAGGGCTTCCAGCTCCTCGAGCTCCTCCTCGGTCAACTCCAGGTCGTCCTGCTCCAGGAGGGTCGACACGGTGGCCGTGACCGATCCGTCGAAGAAGGTCTCCAGGAGGTTCGAGAGGGCCGAGCGCCGGGCATCTCGCTTGTCCACCACGGCATGGTAGATGTAGCGGCGCCCGTCCTCCTCGTGTCGGAGATATCCCTTCTCCTCGAGGATCCGGAGGTGGGTCCGGACCGCCGAGTAGCTGGGCGGGTTCGGCAGGGCTTCACGGACCTCCCGGGCCGACCCGCTCCCCAACCGATAGATCGCCTCGAGGACCTGCCGTTCCCTGCGACTGAGCCGCTGCAGCATCCGTTCGCGCATCGCCGTCTCTGGGGTGGTAAGAATTTAGCACACCATATGCTAAGTTTTTACCATGTGGTGTCCCGTGTCAAGCTTCATCGCCACTGGACCGTCCCAGTTGCTTCTCGGATCCGGGAGGAAGCGGGTGAGGTGCAGGGGGAAGAGGCAGCGGCGATGGGTGGCCCATTGGTGGTCGTCGTCGCACCGGCGCCAGATGGGCTTCGGGGAGCGTTGTCAGGGGAGACGATGCACCTGACGTACCTTCCGGCATTTGGGTTGGCCGACAATATAATGAGCGACCAATATAATTGGCGACCAACATAACGTACCATCAACGAAATGTGACCTGGACCTTCCCGATCAACTGCACCATCCCGCCGGGTCCCTCTCACGCGACCGAGCCCCTCTCACGCCGCCGGCTTCCGCTTGCTTCCTCGGGGCTCCCGCTCCGTCGGGCCCCTCTGTCACCACCGAGGCTCCCGCTCCGTCGGACCCCGCTGTCACCACCGAGGCTCCCGCTCCGTCGGACCCCTCTGTCACCATCGGGCCTCTGTTACTGCTCGGGGCCCAAGTTCCCATCCCGGGGGCCCGGATTGGTGGCCTTTGGGGGTTGACAGGATTTCGGCCGCGCAGTGGGTGAGGGCCGACATGCGCTCCAAACGCCGCGCTGGAGGCGCTCCAGGGCGTCCCTGACGACTTTCGTCTTGTCTTCGGTCGCCGAATGACTTCCGAGGGCGACTTTTTCGCTCCTGCGCCAACCTGAGAGGTCGCCCAACCCCCTGATTATATTATAGATACCAGATGATCGAACTGTAGCCAGGGGAGGGGATGATGGGGT
>SLNQ01000064.1 GCA_007132965.1 Gemmatimonadota bacterium
GTCCCGGACAGGCCATCGTAGGACGCGGTGTTCAGATTGAACTCGGCTTCGACGGTGACCTCGAACCCGCTGTAGGGATTCACGAAGGTGCGGGTGATGTGCTCCGTCTCGCCCATGAATGACAGGAAACTGTTGCCCTCCGTGCCCACGATCTCGGTGAGAGGGCCGGTCCCGCAGGTCCAGCCCGCAGTGAGCGTGGATGCGTCCAGTGAGGTGGAGAGGGATGCTTCGGGCAGCGGCCCGGTCATGGACGTCGGAGCATCGGAGCAGGAGAGGGCTACGGCCCCCACGAGAGGTACGAACAGCAGACGGATGCGCATCTTCGGCTCCGGGTTGGGCGGTTCTGGCTCGCCGGTGACCATCCTTTGGAGGCCTCGGGGATACCCAGCGGGCCGATCTATCCCACCTTGCGCAAATCCGCGCCTGAAAACGTCACCGTGCGTGGCGCGGCGGCGGGGCCGCTGGTAGATGCAGGTTTCGTGCGGTTGTCTTCCGTGGGCGAATGATGCGAGAAACCACGGCTTGACAAGCGCCCGTGCGGGCCGGAACGTGTGGCCGGCGAACCACGGTATGACGGCCTTCCCGCATCGACATGTGAGCGTCCGACGCAGTCTTTCCGACCGCAATGGCCCGGGTTCCGTTGGATCGGAGATTCGCCCGGAAGCATACCGGCCATAGCGATTTGGCGAAGCCGACTCGATGCGGCGCCCCATGTGCGCGAACTCGAAGTCTTCCCAGCGCCTCTGTTCGCTGGCGTGCATCATGCGTTCGTGGGTGGCGGTCGTTGCGGTGGCTATGCACGGCTCCCGCCGGCGCTTCGACGCCGCGCCGGCGCGAACACGTGGACCTCGACCTCCTGCGCGGTGGTGTTCTCCGGGCTGGTGGGCGCCAGGGCTCGGGCCGTCGAACCGGGGAGTGCTTCCTCCTACCACTGCGCAGGAGAAGGGCGGCGACAGTCACGGTGGGTCCGGTGACGCCTTTCCGGCCGCCCGGGGGGTCAGGACCGAATTCTCTCTCGCAATGTGGGCAGCCAAAGCGTTCCGCATCGGTCGTGGCGGATCTTTGATGCACCGGAGCCCCGTTCCATGGATCGCATTGCGGAACCGGACGCCGCCGGGCGAGTGCCGCTTCTACGCCACCCTGTACAACCGGTGGGGAAACCCGCAGAACGCGTGGATCGAGGCCCGGCTCACTCCTCGGGGCGGGGTGGAGGAGTTCCCGCCGCTCAAGCTGCCCGAGGAGCGGGAACGGAGGCGTTCCGGTTGCGGCCGCCGTCACCAGATCGCGTCGAAGAGCGGCTGGAAGAGGGAGAAGTTCCTCGTCGCGAGCTCCTGTGTGAGCGGCGCCGATTTCCATCCATCGGGCGTCAATGCGTATGTATGGGTCATGCTACCAGGGCTGAGCGCGGCAAGGCGCATGAGTTCGCGAAGTATCTGCCCCTGGATGGAGTTGCCGAAGAACGCGTCCATCTCCGGTGAGGGCGTGAGGTTGAAGTGCAGGCTGACCGCGACGGTGTAGGGCGGGGCACTGTTGAGGACCTGGATGCTCGTCACGGAGGCGGCCACGTACCAGTCGAACCGTCCCCGCAGGAACGAGAGGCCGTAGGTCACGGTGTTCCGGTCGACCCACCGCCCGCCGGCGTCCACGAACGCGCGCAGGACCGCCCGCTGGACGTCGTCGGGGTCGGGCGGTCCATAGGTGGGTCCGACGGCGATCCGGTCGCGGTCGCCCAGTAATCGCTGTTCGTTGGGCGAGAAGCGGGCGAGGAACGCGGCCCGGTCGAGCACGCGCGTGCGATCGGCCGCGGCCTGGAGTAGAGCTCGTCCGGCGTCGGTATCGTGGTCTCCGGGCACGGCGAGCGTGGAACGGACGAAGTCGTCGACGGCCCGGATCGTCGTCAGCGTATGGATGCGCTCGGCGAGCGGTGCGCGAGCGGCGGCTAGATCACTGGGCCGGCGTTCCTGGAGGTGGGCGACCGTCCGCTCGAGCACCGGGTGGCCGGCCGCGAACGCGTAGCGCCGTTGCAGGTCGGCCAGCCACCGGTTCCCGGCTTCGACCGCGGCGAGGCCGCTCCCGAGGTCAGCGAGACCGGCGACCTCGGCGGACACGAGCGAATCGAGCACCTCGTTCAGCCGTGCGGTAATGCGCTCACGGTGCGCCTCGCGCAGGTCGACGGGTACCGCGGCCAGCAGATCGTTGCGGCCCTGCTGCCAGGATGCGAGACCAATGGCGGCGTCGTAGGTGGGCGCGGCCCCGACCAGCTCGTCGACGATGGCGGCCAGGACCGGTACGGCCAGCCGCTGCCGGGTCCGGACGACAGTCTGCTGGAAGTCCGCCTGCTCGCTCGGCCAGAGCGTGCGCAGGTTCGCCTCGCCCACGGCAGCCACGCGGTCCAGTTCCTCGAATGTGTCCGACGTGGCTGGCATGGCCGCGACCCGGGCGAGCTGGCCCTCTCGCCAGGCGCGGATGACCCGCTGCGCCAGTACCATGTGCACGATATGATACGCGCCGCGGGCCGCCGACTCGTCGAAAGCGCGGCGGAACGCGTTGAGCTCGCGCAGCTCCTCGTTCGGGTTGCGGTTTCGCAGCCGCTGGAGTCCGCCCCCGTAGAGCCGGGGCCTCGTCCTCTCGAAGCGCCGGTGGACGGCGTTCCGTTCCCTGCCGCTCAGCAGGTCGTACGTCTTGCCGAAGTGCGTGCGGAAGTACTCGTCCTCGAAGAGGTTCGCGCCCAGTTCCAGGAGCTGGTTCGTAGGCGTGCTGGGGTCGACGTCGGGGTGCTCTTCGAAGATCCTGGACACCCACTCGATGAGCCCGTCGTCATCGGGCATGTGGCCGCCGCGGGCGCGCGGTGGGTTCAGCGCCGCGCGGCGGGTCAGGTCCCCGGCGCGGTCCGGACGCGTAAGCGTGAAGAAGAGCCGTTCATTCGGCCGATAGCTGAGCCGGCCCGCCAGCGCGGGCTGTCCCGGGTCGAAGACGCCCTCGATCGGGAACGGGCGACCGCCTTGCCGCGGCCGCTCGGTCCAGTCGGCCGGCGCCAAGCTGAACGTTCGCAGAACGGGGTCGTACGTGCCCCGTACGGTGAAGTCGCCCTCCGCCGCGCGCGCGATCCCGCGTGCCTCCCGTAGCGCGTGGAATCGGACTTCGCCTTCAACGCCGATCGGACCGGTCTGCCTCAGCGTCAACGCCAAGCCCATCAGGTGCGGGTGACTGTAGTACACGCCCTCCCACTCGCCCACGAACTGCTCGGTGGGCACCGAGGCGACGGGCGCGACCGGCGGCGGGGTACCGGTCGCCGGCCCGTGGGTCGCCGGGGCGCCGCACGACGCGCCGACGAGCAGAAGCAAGGGAAGCGCGGCCCCGCGGGCGGGGGCACGTGAAAACGGAACCCGGATGGCCGGACCACCATGGTGTCGGACGGTCGGAGCGAAGGGGTTCATTGCGGTCTCCGTGATCCAGGTTTTTCGGGGACTCCGTCCTTTCCCGGCCATCCGTTCCGGGGATCGGACTGGTCGCATGACGTGAGGGTCCGACCCACATTGCGCAGAAGAGACGGAAAAACCGTCACTGAACCGCGCGGGGGTTCGCCGGAGACGCGTTTACATCAGGGCCGCCGCCCTTGCGTGAGAGGTGTTGGTTGCTGTTGAACAGGTTCTCGTATGCGATGGGATGGACCTGGCCGATAGGGCTGACGGGCCGATGGTCCTGTAGCAGGAGCATCAAGCGTCGGCGTCGGCATTCCTTGTGGAAGGCCAATGCGGTAGGGGCTCTCCTGTCAGTTTTCAACGATGTGCTCCAGGAACACCGGGATCGATCTGAATGTCGGTTCGGCCTTGATCGCCCGGGTCGACGGGTGTCGGATCGCTGGAGACAGCCGGAGGCGGCCTTTTAGGAGGTCACGCCAAAGGTCACACTTCCATGGACTGTGTCGGTCAAGTGATTTAGTGATAATATGTTACAAGTTCGTCGGACGACGGGCGGAATCCTGTTCGACTCCCGCCGCCTCCACCAACAAGGCCCAGCCACCTCCAGGTGGCTGGGCCTTGTTGCTTTGCGGGGCCCCCGATGTCGGCTGGCGGCGGGAATCGCGGGACGCGAGCGAAGCGAGCGGCCCGGCAGACGGGCCCGATAGGGCTTGGCTGCAGAACCCGTAGGGTTCGAGCCGAGCGGGCTGACCGGGTCGGACCGAACCTGCCCCGCCCACCCGCGAGACCATCGAGGATGGGGCGAAGCTCCACCACAGATGACTCCCGCCGCCTCCACTATGGGCCGAGTGCGCCCACCACAAGAAAATGGCTCAGTGATGCGGTTTTTCTCACTGGGCCGTTTTTTTGTGTGTGCCAAATTCACCCGGGGTTGGGCACACTGATGGCACACCGGCTGATGGTGCTGTGCCCTGATCGGCCGGGCCGCCGTCGACCCGCGTTTCTTCGTTCCGATTCCGTCGGGGCAAAGGCGGCGCTCCGGATGTCCGGGCTCCCCATCCCACCGGGTAGGGTGGTAGCTGACTGAAAGAGAAGGGAAGAACGGCCACTGCGAGAGGAGCGAGTTTGTGTCCAGAGGCTGTAGAAGCCAGGCTCCACCGAATTCCGGTTGCCGTGGATGGCTGGGGCTGTCTTCGATCCTCCTCGTCGTCTCGTGTGCTGACGCTTTCGCCGACGCCGGTGCCATCCTGGCCGAAGCGGCGAGCCTCCCGGAGGTGCGAGTCGAGATTCAGGAAGACCCGTTGGATCAATCCCTTAGAGGGCCCTCTGCTCGAGTCCGGAACGGAGCCGACAGACACGCTCCGGATACGGTCCGAGCTCGGGACCTCGTAAGCCTGGGGCATCGTGTCATCACTTCGGGTAATTGGTGACCGCCTCTTCGTTCCGGACCGTATCTCCAACCCGCTCATCACCGTGGTGAACTGGGGGACCGGGGAGGTCGTCGACGGATTCGGGAGACGGGGTGAGGGCCCGGGCGAGTTCCCGGATCGGGCCCTCACCCCCGCCTCCCCGTCCGACGCGTCGGGTCCGACCGGGTCCATGCGACTGGGTCCCGACCCGCACGCCCAAACGAAACAAGGGAAACCCCCCGGCTCTGGTGGCCTCCGCGGTTGCAATCGGGACGCGGGCTCCGCAGTATGGAAGCATCCGCACGTCTTGTGCGGGCCCAGACACCACCGGGAGGACAGGGTGCAGAAGTGGATCAGCGTTGCGTCGTCGATCGTCCTGCTGGCTGTTGCCGGATGCGCGCCGGCGGAGCGGGCGCCCCAGGCAGGTCCCGGAGCGAGCAACATCATGGACACCGTCGAGAGCCTCTACGCCGACAGTGACGGCGTACGAATCCACTATGCGGCCGCGGGTGAAGGGCCGCTCGTCCTCTTCATCCACGGCTTTCCTGATTTCTGGTACTCGTGGCGCCACCAGATGCTCGGACTCTCGGACGAGTTCCGAGTCGCGGCGATGGACTTGAGAGGGTACAACCTGAGCGATCAGCCTCCCGCGCAGGCCGACTACGGCATGGAACTTCTCCTCCGCGACGTGGCGGCGGTCATTCAGGCGGAAGGGCGAGACCGGGCGATCATCGTCGGACACGATTGGGGCGGGGCGATCGCATGGCAGTCCGCGTTCAACCTCCCGCAGATGGTCGAGAAGCTGATCATCGTGAACCTCCCGCATCCGCGCGGCCTGTTTCGGGAGCTGGCCAACAACCCCGAGCAGCAGGCGAACGCGGAGTACGCACGACAGTTCCAGCAGCCCGATTCCCACCTCGCGCTCTCGGCGGAGGGCCTGGCGGAGATGCCTTCGGGCGGGGATCCGGAGTCCTTCGAACGCTACCGGGAGGCGTTCGAGCGCTCGAGCCTCGAGGCGATGATGTTCTACTACCGGCAGAACTACCCCAGGCCGCCCTACCAGGAAGCTCCCCAGACGCCCGTCATCGATGTCCCGGTCCTCCAGTTCCACGGGTTGGAGGACCCCTTTCTCCTCCACCACGGACTGAACAACAC
>SLNQ01000351.1 GCA_007132965.1 Gemmatimonadota bacterium
GCTCGGGGCCTTCTCGCGCTGTCTGCGTGCCGCCGCCTCCACCCTGCGACGGGCTTCGCGCTCCACCTCGGGCCGGGCCTCGTCGTCGGCGGTCCGGACCTCCCGGATGGCCGACTCCACCTCCTCTCGGGCCTCCAGCAGAAGCCGGCGAGCCTCTTCCCGGGCTCGGGCCTCGGCCGACGCCTCGCGGGCCTCCAGCTCCGCCTCCCGCTCTTCGGCTTCGGCCTGGAGACGCCGGGCACGCTCCCGGGCCTCCTCTGCTCGAGCCAGAGCTTCAGAGAGCTCCCGCTCCTTTTCCTGGAGGGTGGCCAGGAGGTGCTCCACCTCCAGCTCGCCCGAGTCCACGAAGGCCTCGGCCCGTTCCAGCACCGGCTCCGGGAGCCCGAGCCGGCGGGCGATGGCCAGGCCGTAGCTGCGGCCCGGACGCCCCTTCTGCAGGTGGTAGGTGGGTGCGATTTGCTCCGGGTCGAAGGCCAGCGAAGCGTTCACGATTCCGCTCCCCTCTGCGTCGAGGCGCTTCAGCGCCCCCAGGTGCGAGGTGACCACCGCCCGGGCACCCCGTTCCACCAGCGTCTCCAGAATGGCTCGGGCCAGCGCCGCCCCTTCGGCTGGATCGGTGCCGGTCCCCATCTCGTCCATGAGCACCAGGGCCGCAGGTCCGGCACCCTCCAGGATCTCGATGGCGTTGCTCAGGTGGGCCGAGAAGGTGGAGAGGGACTCAGCAATGGACTGCTCGTCGCCGATATCGGCGAAGACGTCCCGGACCACCTGGAGGCGGGTGCCGGGCCCCACCGGGGGAATCACCCCGCTCTGGGCCAGCAGGTGCACGAGCCCCATGGCCTTGAGGAAGACGGTCTTGCCGCCGGTATTGGGCCCGGAGACCACCACCGCCCGTTCCCCGGGCTCCAGCTCCAGGTCGAAGGGAACCACCGGGTCGCCCTCTCCGGCCAACTCCTGCTCCAGGAGAAGGGGGTGCCGGCCGTCCCGGATCCGGAGGACGCCGTCGCCAGGCGGGGCCAGCTCCGGGAGGTGCGCCTCCCAGGCCCGGGCGGTCCGGGCCCGTGCCCAGAGGGAATCGAACTCCACCAGGGCCTCCAACCCCCGCTCCAATCCGGTTCGCATACCGCGGGCCCGACCGGTGACGTCCTCCAGGATCCGACGAATCTCCCGGGCCTCGGCCCGCTCCAGCTCATGTACCTCATTCATGAGCCGGATCGCCAGAGGGGGCTCCACGAAGAGGGTGCCGCCGGTGGCCGACTCGCCGTGGATGATCCCGCCCACCTCGGACTTCCCCTCCCGCCGGACGGGAATCACGTACCGTCCGTCCCGGATCGATACCGAGGCGTCGGGCACCCGAATCCGATCGGGGAGCGAAGACAGGTACCGCTCCAGCTTCTGAACCATGCGGGATCGGGCGCTTCGGAGCCGGCGGCGCAGGGAGAGAAGCTCGGAGCTGGCGTCATCCTTCACCGCGCCGTCGGCATCCACCACCTCCTGGATCCGCTCCAGGAGCGGGGGGTTCTCCGGCAAGCGGCCCCGAAGGGCTCGGAGTCGGGGAAGCGCCGGGTCCACCCTCGGCCCCTCCCCTTCTTCCGGTGCTTCAGCGTCGACGTCGTCCGGCTCCGTTTCCGGGGGAGCCAGCGCCGAACGAAGCTGGTGGGAGCTCTCCAGGAGCCGCCCCACCACCAGGAGCTGCTCCGGTTCCAAGACGTTGCCCTCCACCCCCAGCCGCCGGAGTGGCACACGGGCGTCGGGGACCACCGGAGGCGCCCAGTCCGGATGGTCGAGGTGATAGCGGAGCGCCTCGGCGACCCGCAGCAGCTCGCCGCGAGCCGGCTCCGGATGGGTGTCGGGTTCCAACCCCGCCACCGCCTCCCGTCCCAGCGGGCTCGTGGCCCGGGCCGCCACCCGCTGGAGCGCCTGGCGAAACTCCAGGACCTGAAGGGCGTGCTCGTTCAAGTCGCCCCCTCCCGCAACATCCCTGACGCAGGACGGGCGCCGGCCCGAAGGCCGACGCCCGTGGTCGCGGATCGCCGCCGGTTGGTCCCTCCCGTCGAGCGAAGGGGCGAGCTCACGTAGACAGCTCCTCCCGTACGATGCGGTTCGCCTCCTTTCCGTCGAAGCGCCCCCGGATTCTGGGCATGAGGCGGCCCATCACCGGGCCCATCTCGGCGGTGCCGTCTTGGACGATCTCCCGGACCATGACCCGGACCTCCTCCTCGTCCAGGGGTGGGGGGAGGAAGTCGGAGAGGATCTCGGCCTCCCGGTCCTCCTTCTCTGCCAGTTCTTCCCGATTCCCCGCCCGCATCTGGTCGGCGGCCTCCTTACGCTGCTTGAGAGCCCGAGTCAGGACCCGCTTCACCATCTCGTCGTCCGCCTCCCCTCCCTCCTCGATCTCCATGTTCCTGAGCTCGGAGAGGGTGGAGGAGAGAACGGTGGTGCGGAGGCGGTCCCGCTCCTTGCGAGCCTCCTTCAGCTCTCGCTCCAGCTGTGCCTTCAACGACTCGGTCACGCGACTCCCCGGTCTGGGGTCATGGACGTGGGGTCAACTTCTCCAAGCTATCAGAAACCGGGAGGAAGGGTCAACGAGGCTCGCGGTTCCGACCCGACCCGTTCGGGCGACCGGTGCCTCATCCGGGCGGCCAGGTCATGGAACGACCGCCCAGGACGTGGAGGTGCAGGTGGGGAACCGTCTGGCCTCCCTCCTCACCCACATTGGCCACCACCCGGTACCCCGCAGAATCGAACCCCCGATCCCGAGCCACCTGGCCTGCCACCAGGAGGAGATGGCCGGCCAGCTCCCGGTCCTCTTCATCCAGCGACGCCACCGAGGCGGTATGGCGGCGGGGGATCACGAGGATGTGGTGCGGAGCCTGGGGGTTCTGGTCCTCGAAGGCCAGGGCGCGGTCGTCCTCGTGTACCACCGTGGCCGGCAGCTCCTTCTGGGCAATCCGACAGAACACGCAATCTTCGCTGAACATGGAGCTCTCCTGGGACTGATGGTGGGAGCTTGATGAAAAGGCCCGTATCGGGTTCCGCTTCGTCGGCGCGATTTCCCATGGCCGGGACCCGGGTGCCGGCCTACCCTATCGATCCCCCGTGGGCGGGGGAGTGTTCCCCGCGACCCGTGGTTCGAACCCCGAGCTATCCGGACGGAACCCATGAACGACGGTCTGAAGCGAACAGCGCAGGACGTACTGGATCGCCATCCGGCCCCCGCCCTCCCCCTGGGCGAGCTCCATACGCTGGTGGTGCAGGAGGGCGGCGGGATCCCGCCCCGGATGGAGCAGCTGGTGAGGGACCTGCGGCGCCGGGACAACGAGATCCGGGTGCTGCGTACGGATCCCCGGCGCCTGGCGCAGCTGGCACCCGGAGGCTGGGCCGTGGCCCCGCCGGGGGGCCGGCGAGGTTGCGTGCCTCACAGTTCCCTGTGCGGCAGGCTCCGTGAGAGCGTTCGAGCGCTGGGCGAGGCCCTGGAACCCGGCTCGAACATCGCCCTGGCCCGCTGGGCTCGACTCCTGCACGAGGAGCGGAGAGCTCGCCGGGCCCTCAGCCGCCGGGCGTCGGAGTAGGGGCGCCGGCCGTGCTGATCACGCCGCTCCACCATCCCTCCTCCCGGTCCTCCTCCACCGCCTCGAGGCCCACGGACTGGGCCACCTGAAGAATCTCGTCCGCCTCCGACTCCAGGATGCCGGACAGGATCAACCACCCCCCCGGGGCCAGGCCCGCCTTGAACCCCTCCAGGAGGGGCAGCAGGACGCCGGACTCGATGTTCGACACAATGCCGTCGAAGCTCGGCTCATCGCGAAGGAAGTCCGGACCCACGGTCTGGGACCGGACGTTCACCTGGTGGGTCACACCGTTCAGCCGAGCATTGGCACGGGCGGCCTCACAGGCCCACGGATCCATCTCCAGGGCCACGACGACCTCGGCTCCCAGTTGGGCTGCGGCGATGGCCAGGATGCCGGACCCCGCACCCACGTCGGCGATCCGCTGCCCGGGCTCTACCCAACGATCCAGGAGCCTGAGACAACCCCGGGTGGTGGGATGCTCGGCCGTGCCGAAGGCCATTCCCGGGTCGATGACGACAAGGACCTGGCCCGGCTCCAGAGCGGGATCGGCCCAGGTGGGTGCCACCACGATCCGATCCGAGATCCGACGGGGTTCCAGTCCCTCCCGCCAGGTCTCTTCCCAGGCCTCGTGGGCCTGCCAGTGGTGAGCCACGCCCTGGAAGTCGTCCCCCAGCAGCGAGCGGATCCGCTCCGTGACCGCCTCGATGACCTGGGCGGTCTCCTCCTCTTCCGGAGCAGGAAGATACACTACCAGATGATCATCGTCCTCCTCCACGCCACGAACCGGAAGCTCCATGAGCTCAGCCACCACCGCCCCGGAGAGCTCCGGATCGTCGGGGCGGGGGGCCCGGATGACGAGCCATCGATCGGGCACCCGGTCCGGGCTCATCGGGCCGAAAAGGCCTCCTTGACCCGGGACCAGAAACCTTTGCGTTCGCCGGCCTTTTCCATTCGCTCCGGGGCCTTGTCCTCGATCTCACGGAGGCGGGTGAGCAGCTCCTCCTGCTCGTCGGTGAGCTGCGAAGGTGTCCAGACCCGAAGCCGTACCAGAAGATCGCCCCGACCTCGGCCATCGAGGTCCGGAACCCCCTGTCCCTTGAGGCGAAGGGCCTCCCCGCTCTGGGTCCCGGCAGGCACGGTGACCCGGGCCCGCCCGGTAACGGTATCCACCTCGATCTCGTCTCCCAGGGCGGCCTGGGAGAAGGTGATGGGTACCTCGGTGACGAGATCATTGCCCTGGCGGACGAACCGGGCGTCGTCCTCTACCTCCAGGAGGACCATGATGTCGCCTCGGGGCCCGCCACGGGGGCCTGCGTTCCCCTTGCCCCTCAGCGTAATGAAGTTCTCGGCCGAGACCCCCGGCGGCACCTCCACCTCCACCTCGCGCTGCTGGCGGGTACGGCCCTCGCCGTGGCACTCGCGACAGGGTTCGCTGATGGTCCTTCCCTCACCGCGGCACGCCCGGCACGGGGCGACGGAGACGAACTGACCGAACACCGAGCGCTGAGCCACCCGCTCCTGCCCGCTGCCGCCGCAGTTGCCGCACGTGGTGGGCGACGTTCCGGCGGCGGCTCCGCTTCCGTCGCACTGCGAACACGGCTCCAGCACCGCGACCCGGATCCGCTTGGTGGCACCCTCCACCACCTCACGAAGCGTCAGCGGCAGGCGCACCCGGATGGACTCACCCTTGCTGCGGCGACGGCTCCCACCCCGGCGCCGGCGGCCTCCGCCGCCGAAGAGGTCCTCGAATCCACCCTGACCCCCGAAGTCCCGCATGAAGATCTCGATGGCGTCGTGGAGATCGAAGCCCTGCTGGAACGGGCCACCGGCCCCGGACTTCCGGGCGCCTTCCTTGCCGAAACGATCATATGCGGCCCGCCGCTGCGGGTCCTTCAGGACCTCGTAGGCCTCGGAGAGCTCCTTGAAACGGGCCTCAGCCTCTTCGGAGCCGTTGTTGCGGTCGGGGTGGTACTTCATGGCGAGCTTCCGGTACGCCTTCTTTATCTCTTCCGCATCGGCGTCCCGGGACACGCCCAGGATATCGTAATAATCAGCCATTGTGTCCAGTATTGCGTGATGGTGCGATCCTCATCGGATCACTCCAGGAGTCGGTTCACCATGGAGGAGGTGTAGTCCACGATGGCGATGACCTTTTCGTAGGGCATGCGGGTGGGACCGATGACTCCGATCACACCCTTCAGCCCACCTACCCTATACTCGGCGGTCACCAGTGTGAAGTCCGAGAGCTCCTGGCTGGGGTTCTCGCCCCCGATGGTGACCTGGAGCCCCGTGGGATGGGCCCGCTCACCCAACACGCGGGAGAGGAGCTCGCGCCGCTCGGTGAGCTCCAGAAGCCCCTTGAGGCGGTCGCCCGAGGTGAACTCGGGCTGTGAGGCCAGGACGCTGGTGTTGCCCAGGTGGATCTCGGCCGCCTCCATCTCGGGCCAGTCGAAGATCTCCGGCCCCGACTGCATGAAGATGTTCAGGATCTCCTCGGTCGCGGGATCGTCCCCTGGAGCGGCATCCCGCATTCGGTCCACCACGCTCTGGCGAATTTCCCGGAGGGTGAGCCCCGCCAGTCGCTCGTTCAACAGTAGTGTGAGGGTCACGAGGGTGTCTTCCGGTACCTCGCAGGGCAGATCCACGTAGACGGTCCTGACCACCCCACTTCGTATCTGGGCCACCAGGAGCACCTTGGTGGACGACACCCGGACCAGGTCCAGCCGGTCCAGGACCGCAGCCTGCAGGCGAGGCGCCGCCGCCACCCCCAGCTCCTGCGAAAGGAGCCCCAGGGCCTGGATGGCCTTCCGGACAAGCCGCTCCACCCCCGATGTCCCCACCCGGTCCAGCTCCGACGCGATCTGCTCCATCTCCTGCTCGCTCAGCGCGGCCGGCTGCATGAGATGGTTCACGTAGATCCGGTAGGCCAGATCCGTGGGGACCCGTCCGGCCGAGGCATGGGGATGCAGGAGGTATCCTTTCTCCTCCAGATCGCTCATGGTGTTGCGAACGGTGGCCGGTGAAACCCCCAGATCGAAGGTTCGGACTACATTCCGACTCCCGGCAGGCTCGGCGGTGTCCACGTAGATGCGCACCACCGCCTCCAGGACGCTCCGCTCACGATCGGTGAGCTCGCTGCCGTCCAGGTGCGTCAGAGTTTGCTCGCGGCTTTCGTCGCGCATGTGTCCTCATCAAGGGTCGGTGGGGCCCTGCCGGAGGGGGATCCGACGGAGTCCGCGTGGCCGGAAGGCCGGCCGGCTGGTCTTCCTGCCGGATCCTGAAGAAGTATGCTTCCTACGGCGCCAGGTTCCAGACCCGCACCTCGCCGGAGGATGAGGGTCCCCGATCCCCAAGGTGACCGCCGAACTCTCAACCGGAGCTCCTCCTCGTGCCGGACTTCCGCTTTCGGCGGCGCCGACGACGCTCGGCAGTGACGGCCGCCACCCGGCGGTCCACTTCCCGCTCCGGGAGGCGCCATCCCTCGGGAAACCGTACCGCGCCGCCCAGGAGCTCGAGCTCGCTCAGGGCCGCCAGGAGCCTGGGGACGGCGAGCCCCACCTTCCGGCTGAGGGCGTCGGGAGTCTGGGGGCGGGACTCCAGCACCTCCAGGAGGCCGTGGGGATCCGGAATCTCGCCCAGGCCTCGCGTGTCGGCCAGGCCAGTTCCGACCTCGGCCTCTCCGGCGGGATGGCCCTGGGGAACCAGTCCCTCCGCCCGGAGATCGGGAATCAGGTCGCCCGGACGGGTCAGGGGAACCCCGCCATCCTTCAGAAGGTCGTTGGTGCCACGGGACTGGGGGTAGTCCACAGACCCCGGCACCGTGTAGACGCGACGTCCCATCTCCCCGGCCATGTCGGCGGTGATCATGGCTCCGCTGGGAACGCCGGCCTCCACCACCGCCACCGCCAGGGGAAGCGCCGCCAGGATCCGGTTACGTCGCGGAAAGTGGTGGGGCCGGACCTCCTCGCCTGGCAGGAACTCGCTCACGAGGAGGCCTCCTTCTCGGACGATCCGGGCCTGCAGCCCCCGGTGCG
Source organism: Gemmatimonadota bacterium (assembly GCA_007132965.1). GTDB lineage: Bacteria > Gemmatimonadota > Gemmatimonadetes > Longimicrobiales > Gaopeijiaceae > PWLA01. The sequence continues at coordinate 7,607 of SLNQ01000351.1, forward strand.
AAGGGGGATGGGCCCGATTCAGGGCCGACCCCAGGACGGCAATGGTGGAGCCGGGGCCCTCGAGGGCACCCCGGTGGGCGGCGGCGTCGATTCCCAGGGCCAGCCCGCTGGCCACCGGAACACCGGCGCCGGAGACGACTCGACCCAGCTCCCCCGCGAACCGGCGACCGGCTCCAGTGGCCCTCCGGGTCCCCACCACCGTCACCACCGGCTCGTCCAGCAGCCCCATCTTGCCCAGCAGGAAGAGGATCGGCGGTGGATCAGCCAGTTGCGCCACCCGGGGCGGATACCCCGGGAGTCCCCGGCCCACGACGGTCACCCCTGCCGTCCGGGCCCACGACAGGACCTCCTGAATCCGGACGTCGACGGCAGGATCGTGACGGTGGCGGGCCGCCGTCCACCCGGCCACCTCGGCAAAATCCTTCGCCGAGGCGGCCAGCGCCGCCTGGGCGGAGCCGAACTTATCGTGCAGCCTGGCCCCGGCCAGGTCGCCCACCCGGGGGGTGAGCCGCAACCGGAAGAGGGCCAGAAATTCCTCCCGCTGGGCCCTGTCGTAGCCTACAACTCCTCGTCCACGCGACTCCACCAGTCCTCCTCCTCTGCCGCGGCGTCGGGTTCGGGCCCCAGCTCCCGAGGCGGGGGCATATGGGCATCCTCCGGGTCGCGGGCGGGCTCTTCCGCCTCCCGCTCCTCCTGGATACGGACCCAGAGCCCTTCCAGGAACCCGTCGAGTCCCTGCCGGGCCACCGAGGAGATCCGGTAGACACCCCACGCCTCGGGGGCCTCCACCGACGGAAGTTCGGCGTCAGCAGGAAGCAGGTCGGCCTTCGTGAAGACCAGACAGTGGGGTCGGGAGGCCAGTTCCTCGCTGTACCGGGCCAGCTCGGTGCGCAGGCGTCGGTAGGTAACCTGCGGCTCCGGGTCGTCCAACGCCACCAGGATCGCCAGGGCCCGCGTCCGCTCGATGTGTCGGAGAAAGCGATGTCCCAACCCCTTGCCCTCGTGGGCCCCCTCGATGATCCCGGGAATATCGGCCATGACGAAGGACCGGAAGTCCGAGAGCTCCACCACCCCCAGGTTCGGAACCAAGGTGGTGAAGGGATAGTCCGCCACCCGGGGCCGAGCCCCCGAGACGGTGGCGAGGAGGGTCGATTTTCCGGCGTTCGGCTCCCCTACCAGACCCACGTCGGCCAGGAGCTTCAGGGTGAGCTCCACCGTGCGGTGTTCGCCCTCATGTCCCGGCTCCCAGTTTCGGGGAGCCTGTCGGGTGGGGGTGGCGAAACGAGCATTTCCCCGGCCGCCCCGGCCGCCCCGAGCCACCACCATCCTCTGACCCTCCGTGAGAAGCTCGCCCAGGAACTCACCGGTCTCCAGGTCCCGGACCTGGGTGCCCGGCGGGACGCGGAGGACCAGGTCCTCCCCGCTACGGCCGGTCCGGTTGCTCCCCTCGCCGTGCTGCCCGCGAGGCGCCCGGTACGAGGAGCGATAGCGGTAGTCGCGAAGGGTCGAGAGCTGCGGATCCACCTCCAGGATCACGCTGCCACCATCTCCCCCGTCTCCCCCCGACGGACCTCCCCGGGGCACTCCCGATTCCCGCCGGAAGGCCTCGGCGCCGGAGCCTCCGACACCACCTTCCACCTCGAGCTTTACTTGATCTACGAACATCGACATCTCCCGCCCAATGGATGTGGGTCCCGTCGGAACCGCGTTCGGGCTTTCTCAGTGTGCTCCGGTCAGCTCCGGCGGGCCTGAACCCGTTCCCAGACCCGTCGGGCCCGGCTCTCGTCGTCCGGCGTCATCAGGTCCCGGACGCACTCCAGGGTCTCCTGGACCATGGACTCGCTGGCGCCCACCTCCAGGGCTCCCCTGAGGTGCGAATAGAGTTGCACCGGCACCCCCACCACCGCCAGCAGGGCCACAATGCACAGCTCCCGGTCCCGCAGGCCGAGACCCGGACGACCCAGCACCTTCCCGTATCCCTCCTCCACCATCCACCGATCCATGTCGGGGTGGAGGCCCGCAATGTTGCGCCTGAGCGCCGGGTACTGCTCCCCGTACACCTGCCGGCAGACATCCCGGCCCCGACGCCCCCGGGTGGTGGGATCGTCGGCTCGGGCCCCGGGGGGCCCACGCCCCGAGATCCGCCGCCAGCGCCCCAGGGCGTTCAGCGCCGCCGGGAAGCCGACGAAGAGGTGGCTCTGCACCAGCACTTCCTCCACCGCCTCGGGATCGGCGGCCTGCAGCGCCTCCTGAAACGCCGCATCCTGCCGATGGGGGTCACCGGTGGCCACGGCGCCACTCACCCGAACCAGCGCCGCCAGCGCGGGACCCAGAGGTGAACTGGAACGGGTCCGAGCCCACCGGAGTCCCCCCTGACTCCGCAGCCTGGCCGCGGGCTGACCCAGGGTGTTGGGCACCGACGGCGCCCCGCGGTGGGCCATGGGGTCGCTCTGGTCGTCGCCCAGCACCTGCAGCTCGCCCAGGACCGCCACGAGCGCCACCTCGGCGGCCCGCCGGGTCCCATCCTCCACCTTGAGGGCAATCCCCCGCCCGGTCTGCCGGTCCAGGGCACAATACACGCCCTCGGCACCCACCTTCGCCACCACCCGACCTTCGAGCTCTGTCATGAGCTCCGTGCACAGCCGACCCCTCCCCGCTACCTGGAAGGGGTGGGCCGTCATGGCGTCCAGGACCGCCGACGCCCCTTCCTCGCCGGCGGCGGCCGCGGACAGTTCCGCGTAGGCCCGGGCCATGGCGTCCAGGGGCACCCCGAAGCAGGGCACCCCGCAGCCATCCACTCCCTGCACGATCTTGTGGCTGGCCACCCCCGTCCATCGCTCCACCTCGGCCAGGACCCGCTCCTGCACCGGGTGCTCCGGTCTGCTGTACCCGGCAGTGGGCCACCCCTTCGCCTGGGCCAGGGCCAACATTCCCGCGTGCTTTCCCGAGCAGTTGTTGTGAATGGGCTCAGGGGCGTCGCCGCCCCGAAGCAGCTCGTGGGCCGACCCTTCATGCATGGGCAGGTGCGGCCCGCATTCCAGCGCCGACTCGTCGAGCCCCACCCTCTCCAGGAGGCTGCGCACCACCCGCAGGTGTTCCGGCTCTCCTCCGTGCGATCCGCAACACACGGCCAGCTCGGCCCGGGTCACCCCCCAGGCCTCCACCACACCCTCCAGCACCAGGGGGAGGGCCTGAATGGGCTTCGCCGCCGAACGCATGTAGGTGGGCCGGCGGGGATCCCCACTCCAGGCCGTCAACTCCCCGTCGGGCCCGATCACCGCAGCGTGGACCCGGTGGAGAGACTCCACCAGCCCGCCTCGCACCAACTCCACCGCCAGCGCCATCAGGATCGCCCCCACCCGCGGCCGCAGCCATGGCAGGACGGGACCGGGGATCGTTCCCGGGTCACCTTGCCGGTCCTCACCATCCCAGCAGCTCCCATCCGTTGGCGACAAGCAGGCCCACGCCCATGAGGAGGAGGAAGAAGGAGAAGACCCGGCGGAGCACCCGGGTGGGCATCCGGTGGTTCCACGCCGCCCCCACGGGAGCCATGAGCAGCGCACCGGGAAGCATGGCCGCCAGGAGGGGCAGGTGCACGAAGCCCGCCGAGCCGGCAGGGAGGCCTTCCACCCCCCACCCCGCCACGGCGTACCCCAGGGTCCCGGCCACCGCCGCAAAGGCGATGATCCCCAGCGACGCCGCCGCCACCCGCTCCAGGTCCATCCGAACCCACTGGATCAGGATGGGAATGGCCACCACCCCTCCGCCCACGCCCAGGAGGGCCGACATGAAGCCCACTGCGCCTCCCCCTCCCAGAGCCGCCGGCCAGCGCACCCGGCCGTTGGCCGGCGTCTCGGCGGCGGCCGGCGCCGCCCGACCCACCGCCAGCCGCCAGGCCATGAGGACCAGGAAGGCGCCGAAGAGCGTCTTCAGCAAGAGGGACGGGAGTTCGATGGCCACCCGGGCCCCCAGGACCGCCGTCAGGGCCGCGCCCACCCCGAGGGGGATCACGGCAGACCACACCACCAGTCCACGCCGACGGTATGCCACGAGCCCACTGAGGGCCGTGGGGACGATGAGAGCCAGGGAGGTGGCGTGCGCCAGCGCCGCCTCGTGCTCGGGAAGGACGTCCAGTCCGCTCCAGGCCACGCCGCCGATGAGGAGGTAGAGAAAGGGGACGATGAGCACCCCGCCCCCGATTCCAAGAAGACCCGATACCGCACCCACCACACCGCCAACGACCAGAGCGGCCAGGAGGGCGATGACGCTCAGCGGTCGCTTTCCTCTCTGGCATCGGCCGCCGCGTCGTTCACCTCGTCGGCGTCCACCTCGGCGGGCTCCTGGGGGATGGGACTTCCGGCACGGGCAAAGAGCTCGGCCCGGTCTTCCACACCGGCCAACAGCTCCACGGCCTTCAGTACGAGGGGGTCCTCGGCGGCGTGTCGGAGGAACCGGCCCCGCTCCCCACCGGCCTGCCCGGCGATCTCACCCCCGAGCTGTCTGAGGAGGAAGCGACGGGATCCTTCCACCGTCTCCGGAGCCACCTCGACTCCCATCTCCTCCAACCGCTGGAGGAGTCGCTCCAGCTCGTCGCTCCGGAGAGAGAAGTCCGCGGGGTCCACCTCCTGCTCCTGCAGGAAGTCAACGGCGTGGTTGAAGATGGCCGTGTTCACCTGTCCCGCCCTCCGGAAGAGGGACTGCACCGCCAGCTGCTCGTCGGTGGCCAGGGTGTCCGGAAGTACCAGAAGGTCGGGCACAATGCCTCCGCCCCCGTGGAGCTTGCGACCGGCGTAGGAGGTCACCACGGGCCGACCCGTGGTATCCGGCACCTGGACGAACTGGCCGTCCACCGTCAGCACGACCCGCCGCTCCTCATCCCGAGGCGTGGTCTCCGGCTGGGGCGGCTCCACCGGCTCCACCTCGGCATCCGGCTCGGGCTCGGACTGGGGGTGCAGCTCCGGGTGACCCTCAGGCACCTCGGCCACGGTGGCCTCGTCGTCCCGGGGACGCTCGATGGACCGTCCCCGCGGGGTATACCAGCGGGCGGTGGTGAGCTTCAGGACGTTTCCGCCGGAGAGGGAGAAGAGGCTCTGCACCGACCCCTTGCCGAAGCTGGGCAGCCCCACCACCACCGCCCGATCATGGTCCTGCAGGGCACCAGCCACAATCTCCGAAGCCGAGGCGCTGCCCCGGTCCAGCAGGACCACCAGGGGAAGGTCCTCGAACCGATCCGACGAGGAGGCCGTGAGGCGCGTGTTCTGCTCCCGGGCCTGCCCTCGGGTCTCGGCCACCGCGTCGCCCCGGGCAAGGAAGAGGTCCGCCACCTGGATGCCCTGGTCCAGGACCCCGCCGGGATTCCCCCTGAGGTCCAGCACCAGCGAAGTAGCGCCCTCGTCCACCAGCGAGTCGGCCGCCGCCCGAAGCTCCCGGGTCGACGTCTCGCTGAAGAGGCGCAGGGGAAGATACCCCACGCCGTCGTCCAGAAGAGCGGCGAAGGGGACCGAGCGAATCTGGATCTGCTCGCGGGTGAGGGTGAACTCGATGGGCTCATCCACCCCCACTCTGCGGATCTTGACCTCGGCGTCGGATCCCGGGGATCCCCGGAGCACCTGGACGGCCCGCTGCGAAGACCAGCCACGGGTGGACTGACCGTCCACCTCGACGATCTCGTCGCCCGCCCGGATCCCCGCTCGCGCCCCCGGGCCCTCGGGGAGGGGGCTCACCACGGTAATGTACTCGTCACGGTCCACGATCTCGAGACCCACCCCGCCGTAGTCCCCCTCGGTCTGGATCCTGAAGTTCTCGTAGTCTTCCCGAGAGAGGAGAGAGGTGTTGGGATCACCCAGCCCGCGAATCATGCCGTCAATGGCCGACTGGTAGAGCTTTTCCCGCTCTACCGGATCCACGAAGCGGTCCGCAATATGGTCGGCCACCTCCTGCAGGAGGCGGGTCTGGACGTAGACGTTCTGGTCCTGGGCCACACCCTGCTGGAGAAACCAGCCTCCGATGAGGAGGGCGAGCACCAGGATGATTCCCGGTCCCAGGGCTGAACGTGATGGCTTCATGGATGAGGAGATGTGGGAATGTATCGGTGTGTCCCCATTTCAACCCTCCGGCGGACCGAAGGTTTCCGGAAAACGGCGGCGCAGGATCTGCCGGATCACCAGGTGGAGCTCCATCGTCTCGCCCCGGGCGGGCACCACGTGAGCCACGGGATCGCCGGCGGCCAGCTTTCGATACCCCTCACGGATCCGGGCCATGAACGCCTCGCCTTCTTCTTCGATGCGGTCCGCCACCTTCCCACCCTCCCGCTGCCGGCGCACCCCCTCCCCGGGTGGAACGTCCAGGACCACTACCAGGTCGGGTTGAAGCCCGTCGGTGGCGAAGGCGTTCAGCTCCCGGGTTCGCTCGAGGCCCAGACCCCGACCGATTCCCTGATACACGAAGGTGGAATACTCGAAGCGGTCGGCCACCATGACCCGGCCTTCGTCCAGCGCCGGCCGAACCACGTCGTCCACGAAGGCGGCCCGGGCCGCCAGCATCAGGAACAGTTCGGTGCGGGCCGGCATCTCCAGCTCCCCCTTGTCCAGCAGGAGCTCCCGGATGGCTTCGCCCACCGGGGTGCCGCCGGGCTCCCGGCCCAGCCGATGGGGCACACCCAACCCATTGAGCCACTCGGTCAGGAGGGCAGCCTGGGTGGTCTTACCCGATCCCTCGCCGCCCTCCAGGACGATGAAAAGCCCTCGGGTCCGGTCCGTCTTCCTCCCGGCGCTCACCGACATGGGCCGCTCACTCGTAGTAGTCCAGACCCAGGTGGGTCAGCGGCTCCTCGCCTCCCAGGTGCCGGAGCGTGTTCTTGAGCTTTCGGTGCTGGATGAACAGGTCGTGCTCCGGGTAGAGTCCCGGAGCCGTCTGGGGGCTCTTGAAGTAGAAGGAAAGCCACTCCTGGATCCCGCCCCATCCGGCCCGGGCGGCCAGATCCAGGAAGAGGGCCAGATCCAGCACGATGGGCGCAGCCAGAATGGAGTCCCGGCAGAGGAAATCCACCTTGACCTGCATCTTGTAGCCCATCCACCCCACGATGTCGATGTTGTCCCAACCCTCCTTGTTGTCGCCGCGGGGCGGATAGTAGTTGATCCGCACCTTGTGGTAGAGCTGGCCGTAGAGCTCCGGGTACATGTCGGGCTGAAGGATGTGCTCCAGGACGCTGAGCTTGGACTCCTCCTTGGTCTTGAAGGAATCGGGATCGTCCAGGACGGCCCCGTCCCGGTTGCCGAGGATGTTGGTGGAGAACCAACCCTCGATCCCCAGCATGCGGGCCTTGAAGCCCGGAGCCAGGATCGTCTTCATGAGGGTCTGTCCGGTCTTGAAGTCCTTGCCGGCAAGGGGAACCCCGCGCTCGTCGGCGGCCCCCTCCAGCGCCGGGATGTCGGCGGAGAGGTTCGGGGCACCGTTGGCGTAAGGCACGCCCTCCATGATGGCGGCGTACGCGTAGATCATGCTGGGGGCGATGGCGGGGTCATTGGCCTTCATGGCCGCCTCGAAGCTCTCCAGGGTCTCGTGGGCCGATCCGGACCGGAGGAAGACCTCTGTGGACCCGCACCAGATCATGACGAGGCGGGCGCAACCCTGCTCGTCCCGAAAGCGGCGGATGTCGTCGCGAAGCTGCTGGGCCAACTCGAACTTGTCGGCTCCGGTCTTGACGTTGGGACCATCGAGGCGACGCACGTATTCGCTGTCGAAGACCGCCGGCATGGGCTTCACCGACCGGAGAAACTCCTCCATGGCGTCCAGGTGGTGCCGCTCCAGCACCCCCGCCTCGAGGGCGCTCTCGTACCCGTCGTCGGGGATGGGATCCCAGGCTCCGAACACCAGGTCGTCCAGCTCGCTCAGCGGAAGGAAGTCCTTGATCAGGGGCGTCCGGTCCTCGGTGCGCTTTCCCAGCCGGATGGTGTTGAGCTGGGTCAGCGATCCGATGGGACGCGCAATGCCCCGCCGCGCCGCCTCGACTCCGGCCACCACCGTGGTCCCCACTGCTCCGAATCCGGGCAGGAGGACGCCGAGGCGTCCCTCCGCCGGACGAATCTCCGGTTTATCGCTCACTTGCGCTTCTCCGTTGGTTGAACTGGTTCGGGGGCGTCCGGCTCATCGAGGGGGACGCCCGTTGCGTTCTTGTAGACCCACACCATTCGCTGCGCGGCGGTGAGGATCGTGGTTACGGCCAGGATCACGATGATGATCTTCAGGATCAGCCCGTCCCACATGAGGCCGAAGAGGAGGGAGCCGAAGCCCAGCAACACCACCCGCTCGGCGCGCTGCATGAAGCCCACGTCGCAGTCCAGCCCCAGGGCCTCGGCCCGGGCCCGGGTGTAGCTCACCATGAGGGAGCCGCCCATGGCCACGAAGATGACGTAGACCATCCAGACGTCGGCCAGCTCCGCGCCGTACTGGTTGTAGAGCGAGAGAAGGCCCAGGAAGACCACGATCTCGCTCAGCCGGTCCATGGTGGAATCGTAGAAGGCCCCGAACTTGGAAGCCAGCCCGCTCTCCCGGGCCACCCGGCCGTCGAAGATGTCCAGGACCCCTCCCATCAGGATCAGGAACCCGGCCCACCGCACATGATCGAGGTGGTACAGGTAGCCCGCCCCCACCGTCGACAGAAAGCCGATGCTGGAGATGGTGTTGGGGTGAACACCCCAGCGCACCAGGGCCCGGGTCACCGGATCGAGGATCCGGTAGACGGGGTCGCGAAGGACCTTGAGAGAGGGCATGGCCGAGGTCCGGGCTCACGACGGCATGATGATCCGGCCCTGCGCCCCCTCCTGGATGCCCTTGGAAATCGTCTCGTTCACCTTCTGAAGCAGCTTGTCGAAGTTGGACTGGGCCGCCACCAGCCGCTGGTACTCGGGCCGACCTTGCAGGTCCCGGGCCAGCTCTTCGTAGCGCTCCTTCTGCTCCTCCGGCGGCTCTTTCCCGCTCCGGAGCATGGTGACCATCTCCGACTCAAGCTTCTCCAGCTCGGTGCGGAGGGTGGCCAGGTCCCGCTCGTCGTCCACGGCCTCGGCGGCTCGCTTGAGCGCCTGGTACTCGTCGGTGCGTCCCAGTGCCTGCCCCAGGTTCTCGGCCATCTCCATGATCTTCTTCATTCGTCCGTTCCTTCGCTTCTCATTCGAGAGTTCGCCCTGCGGGTCGATCCCGCAGGCGTATCAGGTTCCGTCACTTCGGTGGGCCATCACGATACGGTCCCGGCCCGACAGGTCCCGGAGTGTGACCGGGGCGCCCAGTCCCGCCCGATTCCGGATGGCGTCGGCCACCCCCTCGGCCTGTCCGGACCCCACTTCCAGGGCCAGGAGCCCGCCGGCCCGCAGCACCTCCGGAGCGTCCTGGATCAACCTCTGCAGAACATGGAGGCCCTCGCCGGAGGCCACCAGCGCCTCCGAGGGCTCCCATTCCCGAACCTCCGGGGCCAGCTCCGCGTACTCCTCCTGCGTCACGTAGGGCGGATTCGACACCACCACATCGAAGGTCTCCGCAGGCTCCAGCGCGTCCAGAAGGTCGCCCTCCCGGAACTCCACCACCTCCCGCGCGGACTCGTCCAGCCGCGCCCGATTCGCCCGGGCCACCTCCAGAGCCGCCGCGGACCGATCGACGCCCACCACTCGTCCGAAGGGGCCCTCCCGGGCCAGCGAGAGGGCGATGGCGCCGCTCCCGGTCCCTACGTCAACTGCGGACAGCCCTTCCCTTCCCCACTCCCGCACCCGGGCCAGCACCGCTTCCACCAGCTCCTCCGTCTCGGGCCGGGGGATGAGCACCCGGGGATCCACCTCCAGCTCGAGTTCACGGAAGTGGGCCCGCCCCAGAATGTACTGGAGGGGCTTGCGTCCCGCTCGCTGCAGCAGGAGCGGCTTGAAGCGCTCCAGCTCGTCCGGCCCCACCGGCCGTTCGAACGCCAGGTAGAGCTCCAGGCGGGTGGTGTCCAGCACATGTGCCAGCAGGTGCTCCACGTCGAGACGGCCGTCGTTGATCCCCTTCTCGGCCAGGTACTGGGTGCTCCACCGCAGGAGCCGCAGCACCGTCCAGGGCGAACCGGGCGGAGGCGGGCTCACCGGGTCGTCGAAGGCGGGCCTGGGCGTCGAGGTCACCCGTCCTCCTGGAGGCGTTCCTCTTCGGCTGCCAGGCGAAGGCCGTCCAGGAGCGCGTCGAGCTCGCCTTCAAGCGTTTCGTCGAGACGGTGGAGCGTGAGTCCGATGCGGTGGTCCGTGACCCGGTTCTGGGGGAAGTTGTAGGTGCGGATCTTCGCGGAGCGGTCGCCCGTTCCCACCTGTGCCTTCCGGTCCCGGGCTCGCTCGGCCTCCTGCTCCGCCACCTTTCGGTCCAGGAGTCGGGAGCGGAGCACCTTCATGGCCTTCGCCTTGTTCTTGTGCTGGCTCTTTTCGTCCTGGCAGCTCACCACCAGCCCCGAGGGGGTATGGGTGATCCGCACCGCCGAGTCGGTGGTGTTCACGGACTGGCCGCCAGGACCGGAGGAGCGGAAGACGTCGATGCGCAGATCGCCGGGATCCAACTGGACGTCCACCTCTTCGGCCTCCGGAAGGACCGCTACCGTGGCGGCGGAGGTGTGGATGCGTCCGCCGGACTCGGTTTCAGGCACCCGCTGCACGCGGTGCACGCCCGACTCGTAGCGCAGGGTGCCGTAGGCGCCGGGGCCCCGAACCACGAAGACGACCTCCCGGACGGCGCCGGGGATCCCCTCGGAGATGTCCAGCAGCTCTACCTCCCACCCCTGGCGTTCAGCGAAGCGACGGTACATGCGGAGAAGGTCGGCGGCGAAGAGTCCGGCTTCATCGCCGCCGGTACCGGCCCGGATCTCCACCACCGCCGGGCGATCATGGAAGGGGTCCTTCGGCACCAGGAGTCGCCGGGCCCTCCGGGCGAGTGTCTCGATCCGGTCTTCCAGCTCCTGGATCTCGGCCCGGGCCATCTCCCGCATCTCCTCGTCGTCGGCCTCCCGGGCGAGCTCCCGGGCGCCTTTCAGCTCGTCGCGGAGGGTTCGCAGTTCCCGGGCCGTCTGCACCACCGGCTCGAGGGCGGAGCGCTCCTGGCCGAGCTCCCGCAGGCGCTCGGGGTTCCGGGCCACCTCGGGCTCGGCCAGCCGCACGTCCACCGCGCGAAAGCGCTCCTCCGCCTCGCTGAGTCGATCTTCGAGACGTTCATCCAGCATGGCGGGCACGAGGGTGGCGACTCCGGACCGTGGGAGTCATCGGGGTCAGCCCCGGGACGCCCATCGGCAAGACCGGGTCAGGAGGCGGCTTCGGCCCCGGACTCCGCTTCCGGTTCCGGCTGGGCCTCGGCCTCAGGCTCGGTCTCGGCCTCGGACTCGGTCCCGGAACCGTACTTCCGCTTGAAGCGCTCCACGCGTCCCGCGGTGTCCACGAGACGCTGCTTTCCGGTGTAGAAGGGATGGCAGACGGCGCAGATCTCCACGCTCATGTCACCGACGGTGGAACGGGTCTCGATGACGTTCCCGCAGGAACACACGATCCGCGCTGGATTGTATTCGGGGTGGATGCCTTTCTTCATATGACGATCTCCTGCGCCGTAAAGGATGCGGGCCCTCCGGGTCCGCGACAGACCGGGAAATATAGAGGCGCTGCCGGACCGCTTCAACCCGTTGGGCCCTTTATTCTGTCAACGGCCTCCTATCCCTTCCAGTTCTCGAGCCGCCGCTCCATCTCCTCCTTGTGCGCGGTCTCGTCCACGATGAGGTCCTCGAGCCGCACCTTCAGCGCCGTGAGACCCAGATCATCGGCCTGCTTGACCCGCTCCTCGTAGCGCTTGATGGTGTCGGCCTCCGCCTGATGCGCGATCTCCAGCATCTTGCGGTTGTCGGTGGTGATGGTCACCGGGAGGGGCTCGGTGCTGGGGGTACCTCCCAGGGCAACGATCTTGTCTGCCAGGAATTCCGCGTGCTCCAGCTCGTCCGGGATCTCCGACTCGAAGAATCCCCGGAGCTCCTGGCGGTAGGGGCCGGTGCAGAGGCTGGCGAAGAGCCGGTAGGTGATGACGGCCTGAAACTCGGCCGCAAGGTCCAGGTTGAGGCCTTCGAGAAGTTCGTCCATGGTGGTGGCCATCGTCTCTGTCTCCTGTGTGTCGTTAGCTGAGTCCGGGGCGGGGCGCTGCCGTGGCGACCCGCAGGTACTAGTGACACATCACTACACCCGGGAGCGCGGACCTCTGTTCCGGCCTGGCACGACGGCGCCCCCCACCAGAAGGAGGACGGCCACCAGCCCGGTGGTTGCCGCTCCGCCCCGGGCGGCCAGGGAGGCTCGTTGCGGCCCCGGGGACACCTCCCCCAGAAACAGGTAGCCGGCTCCCTCCACGGCCCGGACCTGACCCGGCAGCGCTCGTCCCACCGGGGACCACGTCCCGGCGGGCCCTCCCACCGCGCTGCGGACC
>SLNQ01000166.1 GCA_007132965.1 Gemmatimonadota bacterium
AGAACGACGCCCTTGCGCTCGAGCCCCATCATGATCTTGTCCCGGGCCTCATCGATCTCGCTGGGGCGGATCTGATCCAGGTCCTTTCGGGCCGCCAGGAGCGCGGACTCGTTGAGGAGGTTCCTCAGGTCCGCACCGCTGAAGCCCGGCGTGCCCCGGGCCACCCCCGCCAGGTCCACCTCGGGCGAGAGCGGTTTGCGCTTCGCATGGATCTTCAGGATCGCCTCCCGGTCGTCCCGGGTGGGCAGATCCATGGTCACGCGCCGATCGAAACGGCCGGGTCTCAGCAGAGCCGGATCCAGGATGTCCGGTCGGTTCGTGGCAGCCATCACCACCACGCCCTCGTTGGGCTCGAATCCGTCCATCTCGGAGAGGAGCTGGTTCAGCGTCTGCTCCCGCTCGTCGTGTCCGCCACCCAGCCCTGCACCGCGCTTTCGTCCCACCGAGTCCAGCTCGTCAATGAAGACGATGGCCGGTGCCGCCTCCTTGGCCTCCTCGAAGAGGCTCCGGACCCGCGAGGCTCCCACCCCCACCAGCATCTCCATGAAGTCGGATCCGGACATGTGGAAGAAGGGCACGCCGGCCTCCCCTGCCACCGCCCTGGCAATGAGGGTCTTGCCGGTGCCCGGCGGCCCCACCAGGAGGAACCCCCGGGGGATCTCTCCGCCAAGCCGCTCAAAGCGGGAGGGGTCCTTCAGAAAGCTCACCAGCTCTTCCAGCTCCTGCTTGGCGCCGGCCTGACCGGCCACGTCGGCGAAGGTGGTGGCCTCTTCGGTGCGCTCGTAGGCCCGGGCTCGGCTCTTTCCGATGGACATCATCTTCTGTCCCTGGGACTGCATGCCCCGGTACAGGAAGATGAAGAGGATGATGATGAGGGCCACCGGGAGCATGTAGACCAGCACGAGCCACCACGAGAAATCGGACTCGGGCTCCGTCTGTACCTCCACGCCCTGGGCTTCCAGGCGACTGAGGAGCTCATCGTCGCCGAAGGCGGGCACATGGGTGATCAGGCGGTCGAAGGTGACGGGCTCGTCCCTGTCGGGTACCGTTCGCTCCACCTCGCGGGTCAGCTCGCCTCGGATCTCAGAGCCCTTCACGTTGACCCGCTCCACCATCCCGTCCTCCACCAGCGCCCTGAATTGGCTGTAGGGCACCGGCGTCCACTCCGGCTCGGCGGTGTAGGGGCGTACGATCCAGAGCATGGCGAGCCCGGCCAGGAGGATCCAGAACAGGATCCGGTTCCGTCCCAGGGGCGACACGGGCTGTCCGGAGCCTCCGGCGCCACGACGCTGCCCGCCGCCGGGACCTTTCCCCGCGCCCTTGCCTCCTTTGGTTGAGCCTTTCGCCATCCACCGACCTCCAGTTGAACAAAATCACCGGGTACCTCGGCGTACCTGGGACCCTATACCGCAACCCCCCTGGGGCGGAGGCGTTCCGCCGCTTCAGGCCCCATCGACCCCCGAGGCCGGCTCGGTGCAGGCCCTCCCATGCGGCTGGACAGGGGATGCCGACAGGTGTCAGTATGAGGGGTCCCCTTCTACACCATACCGCGTCCCCCGGACCCCAACGTCGTGACCTTGCCATGAGGATTCTCCAGTCTGCAGCGTCCCCGTTCGCCTCCGCCGTGCGCCTGCTTCCGGTGGCGGCCCTCCTCGCGCTTCTGGCGGCACCCCAGGCGGCCCTGGCTCACCAGGGCGACGAGCCCCAGCCGGAAGCGCCCTTCAGCATCTCCGTCAACGCCGACTCCGCGCAGGCGGTGGACGAGATCTTCCAGGCCTTCGACTCGGCTCGAAGCCCGGGGTGTGCCGTGGGGGTGGCCCGCAACGGTGAGACGCTGGTGGAGGCCGCCTACGGCATGGCGGACCTGGAGTTCAGGGTCGCCAACGAGCCCGGAACCATCTTCGAGGCCGGCTCGGTGTCCAAGCAGTTCGCCGCCGCCGCCGTGGTTCTCCTGGCGCTGGACGGGGAGCTCTCGCTGGACGACGACATCCGCGACTACATTCCCGAGGTGCCCGACTACGGCGAGACCATCACCATCCGGCACCTCCTGAACCACACCAGCGGCCTCAGGGACTGGGGAAGCGTCGCCGGGATCTCCGGGTGGGGCCGGAGCGCCCGGAGCCACAACCACGACCATGCCCTGGAGATCATCAGTCGCCAGAGCGCCCTGAACTATCCGCCGGGGGAGCGCTACTCCTACACCAACTCGGGCTACAACCTCCTGGCCATCCTGGTGGACCGGGTCAGCGGGACGTCGTTCGCCGAATTCTCCCGCGAGCGTCTCTTCGAGCCGCTGGGGCTCGAGGACACCCAGTGGCGAGACGACTACCGGCGGGTGGTCCCCGGGAGAGCCTCGGCCTACTCCCCCTCCGGCCACGGATTCAGGATCAACCGGCCCATTGAGGACGTGCACGGAAACGGGGGCCTTCTCACCACCGTCTCCGATCTCCTGCGCTGGAACGAGCACCTGCGACAGGGGACCCTCGGCCAGCAGTTCATGACCGAGATGCACCACCGGGGCGTGTTGAACAACGGTGAGCAGATCCACTACGCCAGCGGGCTCCAGTTCGGCTCGCAGAACGGGGTTGACCGGATCAGCCATACCGGCGCCACCTCGGGCTACCGAGCTTACCTGGCCCTCTTCCCCGACGAGGCCCTCTCGGTGGCCGTCCTGTGCAACGTCACCAGCGCCAGTCCCGGAGGACTGGGCGGCGGGGTTTCGGCCATCTTCCTCCCCGAGCCTCCTCCCGAGCCGGCGGAGGAGCCCGCCGACGAGGACGAGCCCGAAGGGGAGGAGGAAGAGGAGGAGATCACCTTCGATCCGACCCCTGCGGAGATGGAGGCGTATGAGGGCTTCTACCACAGCCCAGATGCCGAGACCACCGTGCAGGTGGTGGTGGAGGAGGGTGACCTGGTCATTCTCCGCCGCCCGTCGTCCCGCTTCCAGCTCTCACCCGGCGACGACCTGGACCACTTCGGGAGCTCCCTGGGAGCAATCCAGTTCATCCGGGAGGGTGGCGAGACCGGGCCGGTACGGGAGTTCAGCCTCTCGCAGGGCCGCGTCCACGACATCCGCTTCTACCGGGTACAGGCTGAAGAGGGAGCGGTGCCCGGATTCTGATGTCCCAGGCGATGTCGACGTGATCTTCTTCAAGGCGCAGCGGCTCCAGCGGCTGGCCGAGCAGCTCATGGAGCTGCAGCGGCGCCTGGAGTCGGAGGGCGGCGACACCACGCACATCCGGGAGGGCCTCGAGGAGCTGGCCCACCGGGTGGGCGTTGATCTGGACATCGTGCGGCTGGCTGCGCCGGAGACGGTCCTGGAGGTGATCACCGCCGGGGGCAGCGGTGATCCGGGGAAGATCTGGGTGGTGGGCGAGATCCTCTTCCTGGACGGCCTTCGCGCCCTGGCCGAGGGCCAGGACCAGACGGCCCACGGCGTGCTCGTGAGCGCGAGCAAGCTTCTGCGAGCGCTGGAGTCCCGAAGCGTGGCGCTCCCCGATGGGGCGATTCCCCCCGAGGAGCGACTCCGACAACTGGAGGAGCTGCTGGATGCCTGACGAGGTTCGGCCTACCATGGCGGCGGACCCCGACACCGTCCTGAAGGACGTCTTCGGGTACGATTCCTTCCGGGAGGGACAGCGGCACGTCATCGACTCGGTACTGGCCGGCCACGACTGCATCGCCCTCATGCCCACCGGGGCCGGAAAGTCCCTGACCTACCAGGTCCCGGCCCGGATCCTCCCCGGGACCGTGCTGGTGATCTCGCCCCTCATCAGCCTCATGAAGGACCAGGTGGACGGACTCGAAGGATTGGGGTTCGAGGCGGCGGAGATCAACTCCTCGCTGGAGTTCCAGGAGCGCAGGGAACGTCTTGCTCGTCTTCGCCGCGGTGAGCTGGAGCTGGTCTTTCTGGCTCCCGAGGCTCTGGACGGGGACCTCCGAAGCTTCATTGCCGAGTGCCCCATCTCACTCCTGGTCATCGACGAAGCCCACTGCATCAGTCAGTGGGGCCACGACTTTCGACCGTCGTACCGGCGGCTCCGTGGCCTGAAGGAAGCCCTGGACGTACCGGTTCTGGCTCTCACCGCCACCGCCACCCGCCCCGTGGCGGTAGACGTGCTCCGACAGCTGGGGATGAAGAAGCCCGAGGGCTTCAAGGGATCGTTCTTCCGGCCGAATCTGCAAATCGGCTGCCGCAAGAAGGGCTCGGGCAACACCCGCCGGGAGATTCTGGCCCTGATCCGGGAGTGGGAGGGGGAGAGCGGGATCGTGTATTGCCTCTCCCGACGCGCGGTGGAGAGCACCGCCCGGTTCCTGAAAGAAGAGGGCGTGCGGGCGCTGCCCTACCACGCCGGTCTCTCCAGCCAGGAACGGACCCGGAACCAGGAGGCCTTCCAGCACGACGAGGCCGACGTGGTGGTGGCCACCGTGGCCTTCGGAATGGGGATCGACAAACCCGACGTTCGGTTCGTGATCCACCGCGACATGCCCAAAGACGTGGAGTCGTGGTACCAGGAGATGGGCCGGGCCGGCCGGGACGGGCTCCCGAGCGACTGCATTCTCTTTTATTCGTGGGCCGACGTGAAGATGCACGAGCGGTTCCTGGACGAGATTGAAGACCCCGAGCTCCGGCAGGCCAAAGCCCGGGCCACGGTGGGGCTCTTCCGCATGGTCGAGGCCGGAGCGTGCCGGCACCGGGCCATCGTGGCGCACTTCGACGAGGAGCTGGAGAGGTGCGGGGGGTCCTGTGACGTCTGCTCCGGGATCCAGGTGGCGGACCGGGCCGCCGAAGCGATCCTCCGGGGCGGCCGGGGCGGGAGCCGCCGAGGCTCCGGCCGCCCCCGGCCCGCAGCCGGCGCGGTGGATGACCCGGAGCTCAGTGCGGCCGAGGAGGCCCTCTTCCAGGAGCTCAGGGAGTTGAGGCTCGAGCTGGCCCGTGCCCGGGGCGTGCCGGCCTATATCGTCTTCAATGACCGGGTCCTGCGGGACATGGTGCGTCGCCGTCCCCAGACCCCCGCGCAGCTCCTGGAGGTGCCGGGGGTGGGCCCCACGAAGCTCGAGCGCTACGGCGACGCCTTTCTGCAGGCGCTGGACGCCAGCGCCCATTGACTGGGCAGAGGTACCCCCTGACGGTTCCGGCGCAACTTTGGCGGTGCATCGGTGAATGAGTTGAATCCGGCACTCGTCACCCCGAACTCGAGGTCAGAGACCATGATGCGCCCAAGACACATATTCGCCACAGTACTCATTTTCCTTGCCGCCGGCTGCGGTGACGCCCCCGACGTGGACGAGCCCGTGGCCGATCCGACCCCGGAGCAGCCCGAGGAGCTGGTCGATCCCACGACGGAGCAATACGCAGCGGAGCTGGACATCGATTTCGACGAGATGGAGACCACCCAGCTGGGCGTCTACTACCGAGTCGATGAGCCCGGCGACGGCGAGGTGGCGGAGGTGGGTCAATCCGTGACGGTCCACTACCGGGGGAGCCTGGTTGACGGCACCGTCTTCGAGGACAGCCGGGAGCTCGAGCAACCCATTACCGTGGAGCTGGGCGCCCAGGAGGTCATACAAGGTTGGGAGGACGGCATCATCGGAATGCAGGTCGGTGAACAGCGGACGCTGGTGATCCCACCGCACCTGGCCTACGGCGCCGCCGGAGCCGGCGGGGGCGTGATCCCGCCCAATGCGGTCCTGGTCTTCCAGGTCGAGCTGATGGAGGTCCACTGACCCCTCCACCGCCGGACTCGCCTCCGGGACTTTCGTTCCGGTGGTGGGTAGCCCGATGGTACGGTCGGTGTTTCAGATGACCGGGGCGCATTGATGCGCTCGACGTTTCACACCCCTTCACGAGGAGGTACCCGAGATTTCCGACAAACCGAGAGTCAACGAAGAGATCCGGATCAGTCCGGTCCGCCTGATCGACCCCGACGGCGAACAGGTCGGCGTGGTG
>SLNQ01000137.1 GCA_007132965.1 Gemmatimonadota bacterium
GCTCGGGACGGCCGCATTGATCGCAGCGACCTGCGCCCGCGCCGCTGGGCTACAGGCACGGGCGCCACGCATCCATCCGCCCCTGCGGACGTCAAGCCCGCTCTTCGGGGCCGCTCCCCTCCGGGCCGACCGCGGGGCTAGCCTTCCTCTCGGCCAGCTTGTCGTCCAGGGCCGGTGTTCCGGAGCCGGTCAGGATCAGGCTGAGAAGACCGGCGATGAGGAGCACGTTGAACTCGGCGCCTCCCGTTCCCGGGCCCACCACGAACCACCCCTCGGGGAGGTGGACCAGGAGGATGCCGACCAGCATGTGGATGATGAAGAGGACCGCGAAGACCGGTACCAGGAAGCCGAGAACCAGGGCGAGCCCGCCGAAGACCTCGAGCAGGGTGATCAGCCAGGCCGATAGACCGGGCAGGGGAATGCCGATTGCGCCGAAGAACTCGGCCGCACCCGACGCCCCGTCCATGAGCTTGGGCCATCCGTGGGTGATAAAGATGATCCCCAGGACCGCTCGCAGAATGAGTTGACCTGTTTCGGGTGCGATGCGGGTTCTACGCATGGCTCAATCCTCCCCTTTGCTGGGACTCTGAACGAGCCGGTGCGCAGCCTTCCGGGAGCGGACGCGCAGGGGCGGGGACGCGAGGCGCACCACCCTGCGCGGAGCCGTCGGTGACCGGCCGGAAGAGCGCTTCCGGCTCTCGATCACCGGACAGTGTACGGACGGGGAGGGGGAGAGTTCCGGTCGGGACGCCCAGACGGCCCGGGGTGCAAGAGGCCTTCGGGCGCCTTCCGCCCCCTTGCAGAAGATGACCGCGAGCGCCTCTCATGAACCGACGGCGAGCCGGAGATGGAGGTGAGCTGGAAGCCGGGGGGGACTCCGGGGTACGGGCTCCGGTTGTCCGAAGGGAGGGCGCGTCGTCGTTCCGCACGCTCCCCTGGCGAGGCGATGTCACACGTGCCGTGGAGGATGAGAACATGTCGAACCTGGAGATCCTGGCCTACGAAGACACCCCCCTCGGCCCCCTCTGCCTGCGCCGGCGCGAGCTGTTGTCCGATCCCGGCACGGTGGTTACCGAAGTGACGCTGAACCACCAGTTCCTCATGAGCAGTCTCCACAACGATTCGGAGCGTGCACTGGCCCGGGTTGCGCTGGAAATGCACGACGGCCGGGACCTGAATGTGCTGGTCGGGGGATTGGGCCTGGGCTACACCGTACAGGCCGCCCTTGCCTCGGAGCGGGTGACGAGGGTCGAGGCCGTGGAGCTCCTCCCCCAGGTTATCGACTGGCTGGAGCAGGGGTTGATCCCCATCGCCTCCGAGCTGAAGGCCGACCATCGCTTCGAACCCGTGGCAGGGGATGTCTACGGGCGCCTTATTGGACCGCCGACCACACGATACGACCTGATCCTGATCGACGTGGATCACGCCCCCGACGATCGCCTCGACCAGGCCAGCGGGTTCTTCTACACGGAGGAAGGCCTGCGCCGGGCACGCCGACACCTGAACCCCGGGGGCGTTCTCGGTGTCTGGTCGTATGCAGAGAACACGCCCTTCTCCAGGGCACTCCGCACGGTGTTCGACGTGGTGCGTGTCGAGCCGGTGACGTTCTACGTCGCCATGGTCGAGGAGGAGCGGACGGATTGGCTGTTCTTCGGGCGACGCGGGGTGGGCGGTGGATAGGACACCTCCCCATGGCGCCACCGGACTGCTCCATGGCGCCACCGAACTGCCCGCGAGGGCTCCCACCGATTACCGCCTCACCCACAGCGGCTGGCCGGTCCTGACTGGACGCCCGCTCGAAGCTGGAGGTCCGCTGCAGGATGGAGGCCGTCTGACCGACAAAAACCCCCCTACCAGTGCCATAGTAGTTGCCCTGTGGGGAAGATTAGCCTGTTTTTAGGCCAGTTTTCCCCACGCGCCGTCGGTATGGAGGAGGGGGTGTGGGGATCTTTGGCCTGTTTTCAGGCTACATTTCCCCACCTGACCCGCCAGCCGGCACTGAATGGGGATTTTTAACCTATGCCGGGCCCCGCAGACCGCGCTCCGTGCACCCCGGCCCCTTTCCCGGGCGTTGCGGGTTCCGTCTTCCAGATTCGAGCGGAAAGCTCGGAGCGTGAGCCCCGGAAGTCGTCACCGTCGGGGGATCGGATCCTCGCCCAGCCCCCGGTGGAGGTACGCCCGGTTGGCTGGGCGCATCCCGCCGGAAACCCTGTCCTCTCCGTTGCACAGGTGCTGTCCGGGACGGAGGCCGAAGCGAGGGTGGGGTCGGGTTACTCACGATAAACCTAACACGCGACCGCTCAGCCACTTGCAGTGTCTTTCCGCCCTTCGGCACACCTCTTGCCTCCCTTTCGTGTCAGGACGAGAGGGGCTCGGCGCTCCCCGACGCCGGGGCCCCCGGCTTCCCGCCGGCCCGCTGTGCCTCTCCAGGCCCGACCACCCGAACCGGAGAACGAGCCATGACACGCATCGCCCTCGCAGCCGGTCTTGCCTTCGTCGCCTTCAGCTTCGCCGCGACCCCCATCCTCGCGCAGCAGGGTGTCCGCGGAGGAGGCCCGCCCTTCTGCCAGAACGGCCAGGGGCACCCGGTTCATGGCTGGGACTGGTGCGTTTCGAAAGGATGGGCGCCGGCGCACCATGGACCCGCCTTCCTCCGGGGATGGGACGTACAGAGGTGGGACGACGCCCGCTTCCGCCACCGGCAGCCGGTCCGCTATGACCAGTGGTTCGGCCAGGGTGACCTCGCCTCGATCATTGGCGACGTGGTGCTGCAGCGTATTGTAGGCGAGGGTCGGGCCCACGGCCACGCGCAACCAGTGAGCGCGCGCTGGGTTCAGCAGGGGTTTGACGGTCTGGCGCTCGAGGTCAGAGCCGGCACCACACCCGTCGGCTACCTTCAAGACTCATCACGCGACGGCCGGGTCGACCGCATCTACCTGCGCCCGCGCCGCTGAGCGGAGCCGTTCGGCTGAGGAGGGTCCTTCCCGGAAGGCCCGGGGAGCAAGGGGTCCTCAGCCGCCTGCCTCCCCCAGGGCCGCGATCCGCTCCCGGGCGTGCTGCACCACGGGCTGGAGCTCCTCATCGGCGTCGGCCCAGAGCTCCACCAGGTGGCGGTAGTGGTGCAGCGCCCCTTCGGTGTCGCCCAGTTCCTCGTGGAGGGGGCCCATGCGCTGCAGGGTCCAGAGCTGGATGGGGATGTGGTCCCTGGGGTGCCCCGTCTCCGGCGACAGGGCCGTCTCCCACTCGGCGGCTGCCTCCCGGTGGCGCCCCGCCTCGCGGAGCGCCCAGCCCATGACCCACTCCCCGCAGGTCTCACACCTCATCTCCGCACGTGCTCGCTCCAGCGTTCGCACCGAGGCTTCGGCCTCATCTCCCTGGAGGAGGATCAGCGCCCTTACAATCTCCATTTCCCCCTGGCCCATCCGCCCTCTTTGCTCCACGGGGACCTCCGCCTCCCATTGGCGCAGGACCGCCTCCGCCAATGCAGGCCGATCCGCCGCCGCCAGAACCCTCCCCTGGCGCGCGTACTGTCGGCCCTCGAGTGGGACCTCCTCCAGGTCTCCGGCCGCTTCGGCCGACGAGAGGATCTCCCACGCTCGATCCACAGCTCCCGCCACGACCTCGGCCTGAGCCTGGACCAGGATCTGCCTCCAGTGGACGGAGGGGTCGAGCCCCGCGGCGAACCGCCGCGTTTCCTCGAAGAGCCGTCGGGCCTCGTCGAGCCGGCCCCGTCGGAGCTCGAGGGCTGCGAGCAGTTCCAGGGAGGAGACCTGGAACACCGGGTTCCCGTCCGCCGCCTGGAGATGCCGCTCCAGCTCTGATCGTGCCGCCTCCTCCCGCCCTTCGTAGAACAGTACCCAGGAGCGATAGAGCGAACGGTCGGGGTAATCGGGGAACCGGGACAGACCGAGCTCCAGGGCGGCCCGCGCTTCCTCCACCCGAGCAGCGCGAAGGTGGTAGACGACCAGGTTCGCGAAGGCGCCAGCGGGTGCCCCCGGATCCGTCGTGAGCCGAGCCAGGACGTCGGTGGCCTCGTCGAAGTCTCGCCGGACGGCATAGGCCAGGGCGAGGTTGTTCAAGGCGACCCGATCGGACGCATCCAGCTCCAGCGCCCGGAGGTACGCATCGATCACCGCGTCCATGTCCTGCGTGACCTGCCGGTGGTAGTACGCGGTGGTGAGGTAGCGTTCCCGGGTGCTGAGCCGATCCCTCAGCTCGTACGCCCGGACGGCGGCTTCCCGCTGGCGGGTGGGGTCGGTCCGCATGTTGAAGAGCTGGGCGGCCAGCAGGCGCCAGGCCATGGCGAAGTCCGGATCCTCCGCCAGCGCTTCTTCCAGCAGCGGGATCGCCCGGAGGTGGTGAGCCTGCCAGGACGCCCGTATTGCACGGCTGTACAGCCGCAGCGCCTCCAGATCCGCGGTGGTGACCTGCTCCAGGGGCGGGCTTTCGTGGATCGTGCGCAGGGACTCCCCCACCCGTTCCCTGATCTTCCGACTCAGGCGATCGATGGCGGTGATGACCTCCTCGTCGCTTCGGGCCGTCTCCCGGAAGGCGGCCAGCGACCGGCCCGTCTCGGCGTGGCGCAGGGTGGCCGTGAGGGCGTACCCGGCTCCCGCCCGGGCCACGTCTCCTTCCAGCACCGCCTTGATCCCCTCCCGGATCGCCACCTCCCGGGCCAGCTCCGCCGTGAACGCCTCCGCATCACCGGCCTGCATCCGGACCAGGGCGTCCTGGAGCTCCGAGAGCTCAACCACCCGGAGGATCGGCGTATCCACCAGATCAACGCGAAGGAGGTCGGTGACGACGGCGCCGAGGGCCGGATCGTCCTGAGGCGCGGAGAAGTCCGCGAGGATGATGCGCTCGCCCTCTTCCAGCGCCCCCTGGGCCACCAGGGAGCCTACGGGCCCGATCCCCAGCGTCCATGCCGTCAGGTAGGCGGCCGCCAGCACTCCCAGGATGGTGAAGGCCGAGACTCCGCCCAGAATGGCCCGCTTCCACGTCAGATGGCGCCGCAGCAAGGTGGACTCGGTGGAAGGCTCGGCGATGGGGGAGGGGAGTGCGTCCTCGCCATCGTGCGGCTCCCCGGTGCCCACTCCCTCCCCGGGCGTCCCCTCCTGCACCACGGCCGTGGCCACGACGATGGGCAGCCCAATGACAAGGAGCACCAGGGCGAAGGAGGGTACCCAACCCGGGAGGCCCAGCACGCCCGTCAGGGTGTCCACAACTCCCAGGACTACCCACGAAGTCACCAGGTACACGCCCAGCACCTGCCAGAGGGATCGGCGGTGGGCCTCGGTGATCAGGCGCTTCAGACGGTTCATCCCCTACCGGCCTTCCCAGGGTGGAGTGTGGATGGGAATCATGCCACCGACCATGCATCAGGTGCAAGAAGGTGCAAGAAGATCAGGGGCTTGCAGAACACGGATGGAAACCCTTCCTGCCGCTCGAGCGAGGCGCATACCTTGGCTCCTCGGTCCCCAACCCTGGTGCAGAGGACGAAGATGCTGAGAGCGGTGCTGGTGTGTGCCGGCCTCCTGCCGGCGAGGCCTTTCCCGCCACGCTCTACAACCAAACAGCCCCGAGCGTTGAACGAGATCTCAGTGCAGCCGCACTTCCGCTTTGGCCCATGAAGTGATTATTCTGAGTCATCTTACCGCTCCGTTCACAGTGCCCCGGCCATCCATGACTCGCGAATCTGACAAACCGACCCTCTGGGACCGCCTTGGAGGCACCGATGGGGCCGATGCTCTCATCGAGGCCTTCTACGACCGGGTGCTTTCGGACCCGGAGCTTGCCCCCTTCTTCGAAGACGCCTCCATGGATCGGCTTCGGGCCATGCAGCGGGAGCTCTTCTCCGCCGCGCTGGGTGGCCCCCTCGACTACTCGGGCATGCCCCTCGCCCACGCGCATCATGACCGCGGGATCACGGCAGCGCACCTGAGCC
>SLNQ01000134.1 GCA_007132965.1 Gemmatimonadota bacterium
CCTCGACGTAGCGCAAGGCTATGCCTTCGACGAACCGCCCGACCCGCCTCTGGCGGGTGCCCGTGGGGCCCCTGGGGCTCCCAACGGTGGCGCCCTGCCCTTCTTCAACGGCCTTCTAGAACCAAGATGAATGGCATGACCCCTCAAACCTGTGTGCGGCCTCGGCTCCTGTCTGCGGTATTGATGGCGGCCGTGCTGGCCACTGTTCCCCTCTCGTCCGTGTCGGCCCAGGCGGGGGTCCGGGGAGGTCTGAGCCTTTCGGACCTGGTGGGTGGCGATGTCACCCGCTCCGACTCCCGAACCGGATTCACCGGAGGCTTCGCCATGACGCTGCTCTCGGTGGGGCCGCTGAGCCTGGCTCCTGAGGTTCACTACGTGGCGAAGGGCGCCGGTACGGCTACGCTGGCAGGAGAGGACGATCTGGACTTCGACGAATTCTCCCTGGACTACGTGGAGGTCCCGGTAGTTCTGCGGCTGGGAGTTCCCCTGCCTGTGGGTGATGGGGCCCTGCGAGCGTACGGCGAAGGGGGACCGGCCCTCGCGTGGCGGCTGAATTGCAGCATCGTTTCCGCCGGAGCCCAGGGCTCGACCCTGGGCGATGAATGCGCCATCGGCCAGTTCGAGGACGTGGAGTCGGTGGTAAGCGGCGCCGATCGGGGCGCCGTATTCGGTGTGGGGATCATGTGGGAGCTCCCCGTGGTGGGGGGCGCGCTGATCCTGGACGGCCGATTGACCCGGGGGTTGACCCGGCTGGAGGGTTCCGGAAGAGGACTGGATGCCCGCAATCGGAGTTTCGCCTTCAGCCTGGGGTACGACCACGGGTTTTAGGAGAAGCTCAGATGTCCACCACCATCGCCGCGGTCGTGTAGCCGCCGCCCACGGCGGTGAGCACCACCCGAGCGGGGTCGGGAAGGGGGCCGTGGGCACCCCGGAGGGATTCGTCCAGGGCGATTCCCACCGTCGCCGCCGAGCAATTCCCGTATCGCTCGATGGTGTGCACCACCCGACCCCTGGGCAGCTCCAGGTGGTTCTCCAGCCCCCGGGTGATCCGGAGGTTCGCCTGGTGGGGTACCACCAGGTCCACCGAGCCCCAGTCCAGCCCGGCTCGCCCCAGGGCCTCCTCCGCTGCATTGGCCATGGCCTGAATGGCCCGCCGGAGAACCCGAGGGCCCCCGCCCATCCGGAGTCGGGGATGGGGGTCGGCCTCCGTCTCCCAGCCCTGACCCACGATGTAGAGATGCTCCCGGGCGTAGTCTGCAGAGAGGAAGGGCGGGCCCAACACGCCTCCCTCGCTCCCGGCCGTCAGTACGGCGGCGCCGGCGCCGTCGGAGAAGAGCACGGCAGTGGTGGGATCGCTGTAATTGGTGATCCGGGTCAGGACGTCACCGGCCACCGCCAGCACCACCTCCGCGGTGCCGCTCTGGATGAAGCCGTGGGCCGCGGCCAGCGCATGGACGAACCCCGTGCAGGCCCCGTTCAGGGTGAAGCCACCCGTCTGGGGGATCCCCAGGAGGTGACCCACGGTGCAGGCGGCGTTGGGTACGTTGTCAGAGGGCGTCACCGACGCCACCAGGATCAGGTCCACGTCCCGGGGATCGATGCCCGCCCGTTCCAGGGCCTTTTGGGACGCCCGGGCGCACATGGCCTCGGTGGTCAGGTCGTTGTC
Organism: Gemmatimonadota bacterium; assembly: GCA_007132965.1. Classification (GTDB taxonomy): domain Bacteria; phylum Gemmatimonadota; class Gemmatimonadetes; order Longimicrobiales; family Gaopeijiaceae; genus PWLA01. Next base: position 1,667 of record SLNQ01000134.1, read on the forward strand.
CCCGTCCGCCACCCGGCGTTCCCGGATCCCGGTGACCTGTCGGGCCCAGCGGTCGAAGACCTCCACCGGTGCCAGCGAACCGACATTGTCCTCCTCCCGGAGCGAGCCCCGGGCCCGCTCCACGTCGAAAGCGTCACGGATGCTCTCCACCTCGAAGAGCTCGGCGTTCGTCAGGACCGTGGAGGGAAGGAAGCTCCCGGTGCCTCTGATTCGACTCACGCGCTGACTTCCCATCCCGTTCTCCCATGGGGTTGGCCACGGCCCGGGGTGTCGGGCCGCGGGTGGCTTCAGTGTCCGAGCGGCATCCTGGGCGCATGGGCGCTGAAGCACAAGGGGGCTTGCCCACGTCACGCCGCCGAGCCACTCTGTTGCATTCGAGCTCAGTTTGTTCCCCGGGGTGCGGCGAACCCGGCCTCCATCGCTCCACGGACCTCCGCCCTGCCATGGCATCTTCCAGCACCTCGTGGTCGCCGACCCGGTGGGCGCTGTCCATTGCCGCGGTCTACGCGGTGGTGAGCGGGATCTGGGTGGCCCACGCCGACGCGGGCGCCGGGGAGCGGCAGTGACCGGACGGATGGTGGTGGTGGGAGCCGGCCTGGGGGTGGTCCTCTGGTTCTTCCTGGCGGTGTATTTCGGGGTCCTGGTGGAGGCAGCCGTTCCCCGCCATGCCCGATACCTCCGGGAGATGGCCGGCGCCGCACTCTTTCCCATGTCGGTGATCAGCGCGCTGGTCATGGTGCGGCAGGGCTTCACGGCTCCCCTTGTCCGGTTCACGGCGGTGCTGGCGGCGGGCGGCGTGCTCTGGTTCGGTCTGGCGGGGGTGGTGGGGACCCTGCTGGTGGGCTGGCTGGATCCGGAGGAGGTCCGTCGGTTCCTGCCGGCGGTGAATGCCGGGCTCCTGGTGGTGGCCTTCGGGGTGGGATGGATGGTGCTACGGCGGTGGGGAGCCGACGCGCTGGACCGCCTGAGCGCCGGGCTGTCGGACTGATGTTCCGGTGGCTTCTCCTGCAGGCGTCCCGGAGTCGAACGCTTCGGCGCTGGGTGCCCCGTCTGCCGCCGGTGCGCCGGGCGGTGCAGCGCTTCATGCCTGGCGAGGAACTGGAGGCCGCTCTCGCGGCTGCCGCGGAGCTGGAGGCCGGCGGAGCGCCCACCATCCTCACCTTTCTGGGTGAGAACGTGGACGATGCGGCATCGGTGGAGGAGGTGGTGGGGGAGTATGGTGCGGCGCTGGGCTCGATCCGGGCACGGGGCCTGAACATGGAGATCTCGGTGAAACCAACCCAGCTCGGGATGGACGTGGACGGCTCCCTCTGCCGTGCGGCCCTGGACGAGCTGGCCCGAGCTGCCGCCGCCGCCGGGGTCTGCCTCTGGATCGACATGGAGGACTCGAGCTATGTGGACCGGACGCTGGAGGCCTACCGCGAGCTCCGCTCCCGACACCGGGACGTTGGCGTGTGCCTGCAGGCCTACCTCCACCGGACCCCTGACGACCTGGAGGCGCTCCTCCCCCTGGATCCGGCCATCCGGCTGGTGAAGGGTGCGTACCGGGAGCCGGCGTCCGCGGCCCTCCAGCGCCGGACCGCCATCGACCGGCGCTTCGGGGAGCTTGGGGAGACCCTCCTGCAATGGCGACGTCGTTCGCCGGGCACCCGGGTGGCCTTTGGGACCCACGACGAGTCACTGGTGGAACAGCTGACGGGCCGGGCCCGGACCCTGGAGCTTCCGGCGACGGCGCTCGAGTTCCAGCTCCTCTACGGGATCCGCACCGATCTCCAGGCCCGGCTGGTCCGGGCGGGGACGCCGGCCCGGGTCCTCATCAGCTACGGCGAGGCCTGGTATCCATGGTACGTGCGTCGCCTGGCCGAGCGGCCGGCGAACCTTCTCTTCGTGCTGGGGTCGTTGGTTCCGAAGGGGCGGTGGCGTCACCGGGGTGAGACATAATGTCTCCGGCAGGCGTCGGCAGGGGCCTGGAAGTCTGATCGGACAGTGGGGCGGGCTGCGCGGCCGCACGACTGCCCGATCAGGCTTCTCGTTGCGGGTCTCTCGTTGCGGTCCGGAGGTTGCAGTGGAGCCGAAGGGACCTCGGAGGACCCGGCGTCGTACCAACGGCACCGCATCCTCCCTGTCTTGCAGACCTGAACCACACGAAAGGAGGGCCGTAATGGCCAATTTCGAGATCCCTGCCCGGGAATACATGTCCAGCCCCCTGAAGACCGTCAGGGGCAGCAGCTTCATCGACCATGCCCACCGCCAGCTCCAGCAGCTCAGGGTGTCGGCGCTGCCGGTGGTGGATGACGACGACCGGGTGGTGGGCGTCATCTCCCGCACCGACGTGCTGAAGGTGGGACGCCGCGAGGCCAACACCCGACCCGGCGCCCGGCTCCTTGCCTTCCCGGCAAAGCCCATTTCCGAGTTCATGACCCCCGACCCCATCTCGGTCTCCGCCGACACGCCCCTCTCGGAGGTGGCGGCGCTCATGCAGAAGCACCGGGTGCACCGGATCTTCGTGGATGAGGACGGCGAGACGGTGGGCCTGGTCACCACCCGGGACCTGATGCACGCCATTCGAGAGAAGCAGGTTCGCTACCCGCTGTCGGACTACATGTCGTCGCCCCTGTTCACCATCCGGGCCACCGAGCCCGTTTCCATGGCCACCGAGCGCCTGGAGAAGGCCCGGATCACCGGCCTGGTGGTGGTGGATGACGAGTGGCCGGTGGGGATCTTCACACAGGTGGAGGCCCTGGAGTCCAGGGAGCACCCCAGGGACACCCCGGTGGAGCAAGTCATGAATCCGGCGATTCTGGTGCTGGACGAGCACACTCCGGTATTCCGGGCGGCGGCGCAGGCGGCGGTGATGCAGGCTCGCCGGGTGGTGGTGACCCGGGACGGCGGTCCCGAGGGGATCGTCACCGGGCTGGACTTCGCCCGGATCGTGGGTTGATGGGGATGCGATCGTTGGCCGGCACCCTCCTCGTCCTCTCGATTCTGGTCCCTGGAGCGCTGGCGGGACAGGCGGGGCCGGACCTCCAGTATGACCGGATCGTCTCGCTGAACCCCCTGGCGCTGGTGGTCCTGGGACTGGTGTCGGCGGATTACGAACAGACGCTGGGGAGCAACACGAGCTGGGGGGGAGCGGTGGAGTACTTCGATTGGCGGGACCGGACGTACTTCTCCGCGGACGCCAAGCTCCGCTACTACATTCAGGACCGGTCGCTGGACGGGATCTCGGTTGGAGCGCTGGTGGGTTTCACCCGGGTGGACCGGGATGAGGACGCCGACGCGGAGGAGCGGAGCGCCCGGAGGGGCTCGGCGGTGAGCGTGGGGTTCATGGCCGAGAACCAGTGGCTCATGGGGTCCGACGAGCGTCTGGCTCTCACGGTGGGGGTCGGCGGAAAGCGGCTCTTCTTCTTGAGCGACGTGGGAGCTCAGAGCGTGCTCCCCATGGTCCGTCTCTCGGCGGGGTGGGCCTTCTGACGGTCCCAGACAGAAGCGGCCCGCCCGGATCTGATCCGGACGGGCCGCTTCCAGCCTTCGCGGTTCGTTGAGGTCAGCTGATGACCGTCACGTTTTCCGCTGCGGGTCCCTTCTGACCCTCGACTCGGTCGAACTCCACCTTGTCGCCCTCGTTCAGGCTCTTGAAGCCCTCACCCTGGATACCGGTGTGATGGACGAAGCAATCCTTCGAGCCATCCTCGGGGCTGATGAAGCCGAAGCCCTTCGAGTCGTTGAACCACTTGACTGTTCCGACGGTACGCATGAACCGTACTCCGTGTGCTGGTGGTGAGATCGGGGTGCGGTCGCGCCGTACCGGTCGATCACCTGATGAATGGTGGGATTGTCCGCTCCCACGCTTCGCGGAGATGGAGCCTGAACCGAATCGGTGATACAAAAAAGGACCCGGGCTCGCTTGAACCCCAGGCCTTCGCTACATCACCAGAGTCTCTATCCACATGATCTGTACGCTCCACCTGATCGGCAAGGTAACTTCAGGGCGAAAGGGCGTCAAGAGGCAGGCGCAGGCTTCGGTGTCGGGGATCCTGGACCGGAGTTCGGGGGTTTCGGTACTAGAGTCCTCGAGATTCCTGCGAACGTCCAACCCATCGAGAGCCCATGAGCCCTGGACCCAGCTCACCCGGACGCGAGACCGCACCCCACGCCATGGACTCGGGAGGATCGGCCCTGGCCTCCTCTCCGACTCCCACCCACTCCGGCTCCACCACCGAAGGTA
>SLNQ01000334.1 GCA_007132965.1 Gemmatimonadota bacterium
ACCCGGTGCCGGTGGGACGGCCAGTAGTGGTGGTGATGGTAGGCGGGACCCCACCACGGGTCATACCATCCACCCCAGGAAGACCACCCGAAGCTGAAGGAGACGTGGAATCCGGAGCGGTACCTGGGCGCATGGTAGGCCCAGGCGGGCGCGACGAAGAGGGGCGCCCAGGCGTGATAGGTCCACCAGAAGGCGTCACAGGCCGGGCGGTAGCCGTACCAGGGATCCCATGGATCCCAGCAGACGTCATAGGCGGCGTAACCCTGACGATGACCGACATGGCGCTTCGCCGGCCGGTGTGAGTAGCCGGGGGCGTAGGAGTGGGAAGCCGCCGCCGTGGCGCCGTAGGCCGCGCCCAGCGAAACGTCGGCGAGGAGGCCCGTTCCGGCTGATCGATGGGCCAGACCCACCGAGACCCCGTCGAAGACGTTCCCGGTGCCGGCCTGGCCCCAGGCGGCGAAGGAGGCCGACGTCTGCGCCTCACCCGGCAGGGGGACCAGGAGGAATACCAGGAGCGTGGCGACCGCAAACGCGGCGCCGGATTGGAGCGGGGGCGGTGACCAGTCCATAATCCAGGTCCCTCCAGCGGTAGGCGACAAGACGGCTCACCTCTCTGTTACGCAGGATCAGTGCCAGGGTTTCCGTCCCGCTCTCCGGCGGTTGGAGGGCTCGCGGTGTCCCTTCAGGAGGACACCTGATGCTGCAAAAGAGGACAGCCGTCGTCATGGCGGGATCTGAGCCACCCCCCCTCAGAGGACCAAGAAGCGGATAAGCGGTGTAAGGACCACTTGAGTAGAGTGGCGAGAGTTCCCGACGGCCCCCTTGGATTTTCGCTTTTCGGCTTCGGCCAAAGCGCCCTTCCTGACGAATCTCTCTTGTCCTGAGCCCTCCGACTATGTAGGCTTGATGCTCGCAGACCGTGTTTTCTGGGAACCCGCTCGCAATCTGGGGGTTCCCCTGGCCAGGGATGCCGACTCCGGTGCCCCTGCTCCCTTTGCCCCAAACACCACTACGACGTAACGTGACCAACGATCGCTGGCTGGGCATACTGGAAGTCCTCTCCGGTGGCTCCGGTTTCGTGCGGCGACGCACGGCAGGATATACGCCGAGTTCGGATGACGTGTACGTGAGCGGGAAGCTCGTGTCTCGCTTCGGCCTCCGGACCGGTGACGAGATCTCGGGCTCTGTAGGCGGACGCCCCAAGAACGGGAAAGCGCCTCCTCTCACGAACCTGGAGGCGGTGAACGGCCGTCCACCCCACGAGGCCAAGGACCGTCCGGACTTCGACCGGCTGAGTGCCATGCATCCGGACGAGCAGCTCAAGCTGGAGTGCGACATCGACGCTCCCGGAGGCCCGGATTACACGAACCGGGTCATCGACCTGTTCTGTCCGCTGGGGAAGGGCCAGAGGGCCATGATCGTGGCCCCGGCAAAGGCCGGTAAGACCACCGTGCTTCAGCGCGTCGCCGAGGGGATCACCCGCAACCACGAGGAGTGCCATCTCTTCATCCTCCTGGTGGACGAGCGCCCGGAGGAGATCACCGAGATGGAGAGCTGTGGCTTCGGCGAGGTGGTGGCGTCGTCCTTCGACTTTCCGCCGGATCGCCATGTGGCGCTGGCCGAGATCACCATTGAACGGGCCCGACGGCGCGTGGAGATGGGGCAGGACGTGGTGATCATCCTGGACTCCATCACCCGTCTGGCCCGGGCGCACAACACCACCGAGGACGGGAGTGGCCGCACCCTCTCAGGCGGACTCGACGCCACGGCGCTGGAGCGGCCCAAGCGGCTCCTTGGTAGCGCCAGAAAGATCGATCCGTCGCAGGGAGGGGGCTCCCTCACCATCGTCGCCACCGCCCTGGTGGATACGGGATCCCGTATGGATCAGGTGATCTTCGAGGAGTTCAAGGGGACCGGCAACAGCGAGTTGGTCCTCAGCCGGGACCTGGCCGACCGCCGGATCTTTCCGGCCATCGACCTGGTGGCGTCAGCCACCCGGCGCGAGGAGCTTCTGCTGGGTGAGGAGGAACTTCGCCTGTCCCGGGCCATGCGACGCCAGTTCGCCGGCTCGGGCCCGGCAGAAGCGATGAATGAGCTTCTGGGCGTCATGCGGCGCACCAAGAACAACCACGAGCTCGTCAGGATGAGCCGGGCGAACCGGTAGACGGTTCGTCGGCCTCGTCTGCATCCAGCGGCTCGCGTTCGGTCACGAGTCGGTTTAGCGCCTCCAGCGACTGCTCCAGCTGGGATCCCTGCAGGTCTTCCATGCGTCTGGCCAGGTAGCCCAGCAGGGGATTCCACCCGAAGTCCCCGTCCTCCCTCCACGTTACGCGGGTACGTCGGTCATCGGCGGGACCCAGCGTCATGTGACCGGCGATCCGGATGGATCCGCCCTCTACCTCCACCTCGTAGCGAACCTCCCTGGGCGAATCAACGGCGGTGATGACGAAGGTCCCCTCCCCATAGAGGTCGTCGTCCCAACTTCGGCCGGATCCCTCCCCTTCGTGGGGCCCGAAGTACTCGAACCCGGTTTCGGGCGAGGGAGTCCAGAGCGTCCAGGCCCGGGCGCTGGAGAGGAGGGGGAAGATCTCTTCGGACTGGGCCTCCACGGTGGTGCTCCGCTCCACCGACCAGCCGCTGGGCAGCAGAAATCCCAGGACCAGGAGCCCGATGAGCAGGAGTGCCATCACTCCGAGGATGATTCCGGCAACGCGAATCCCTTTCACCCGTGAAGCCTCCATGATGGAAGAAGGTCGGCCGATGTCGCCGGCGGGCCGGCCGCGAAGATGTGGAAAGCTGACCTCATCGGTCCCGGGGTCAAGGGTTCAATGAGGCCCGGTGTGCAATCCATCAGGTGTGCTCAGTCCCCACCGGCGGTCCGGAATCGACCGAGGCGCTCGACGGCATCTTCCAGGGTGGACATCTGCTTGCAGAAGGCGAAACGGACCAGCGAGGCTCCCCCATCGTTGTCGAAGAAGCTGCTGCCCGGCACCGGCGCGACCCCCGCCTCCCGGGCCAGCCGATGGCTGAAGGCCGTGTCGTCTTCATCGGAGAGCTCCGAGAAGTCGGCCAGGATGTAGTAGGCGCCCTGGGGAGCCCGGCACCGGAACCCGGCGTCCTGGAGGCCCTGCACGAGGAGGTCGCGCCGTGCCCTGTACCGGGTGGCCAGGGTGTCGTAGTACTCCTGGTCCAGTTCGCGGATGGCCCAGGCCCACGCCTCCTGGAGGGGGGCCGGGGCTCCGACGGTGAGGAAGTCGTGCACCTTCCGGATGGCACCGGTGATGGACGTGGGGGCCACGATACCGCCCAGCCGCCACCCGGTGACGCTGAAGGTCTTGGAGGCACCGGAGATGGTAATGGTCCGGTCGGCCATCCCAGGGAGGGTGGCCATGGGGCGGTGACGGCCTTCGTAGAGGATGCACTCGTAGATCTCGTCGGTCACCACCACCAGGTCGTGCTCCCGGGCGATGCGGGCCACGCCGGCCATCTCGTCGTCGGTGAACACCCGACCCGTGGGGTTGTTGGGCGTATTCAGAACCAGTGCCCGGGTGCCGGGGGTGAGAAGGGCTTCGAGGCGGTCCGGGTGCAGCCGGTAGTCCGGGGGATCCAGGGAAAGAAACCGGGCCCGGGCGCCGGCCAGAAGGGCGTCGGGAGCGTAGTTCTCGTAGAAGGGTTCCAGCACCACCACCTCATCTCCGGGATCCAGCAGGCCCAGGAAGACCGACGCCATGGCCTCGGTGGCCCCGCAGGTGATGGTGACGTTCTCATCGGGATGCACGTCCATGTCGTAGCGATCCCGGTACCAGTGGGCCAGCGCCTTCCGAAGCGATGGCGCCCCCCAGGTCACGGCATACTGGTTGATGTCACCCCGGATGGCCCGCACGGCCGCCTCCTTCATTCCCTCAGGGGCCGGGAAATCGGGGAATCCCTGTGCCAGGTTCACGGCGTCGGTCTCCCGTGCCACGCGGGTCATCTCGCGGATGACGGACTCGGTGAAGGACCGGGTTCGTTCGGCGGGTCTGAGTGTCCGGCTCATGGGTGGTCCTGAATTTGTGATGTGACAATGATCGATGAGATCGAGCGCGGAGGGACCGGCTCAGGATGACGATTCGTCCGGAGGATGCGTGGGAGCGGGTACGGGCACGGGCGACTCCCGGTGCTCGGTCCGGTAGACTTCCTCCAGGCGCGGGAGTGCCGCCTTGAAGGTCTCCAGCAGACCCGGGTCGAAGTGGGTTCCGGTCCGGGCCCGGATCTGTTCCACAGCGTCATCCCAGTCCAGGGGAGCCCGGTAGGCCCGGGGGCTGGTCATGGCATCCAGCGCGTCGGCCACCGCCACGATCCGGGCGGGGAAGGGGATGGACGCGCCGGCCAGGTGGTCGGGATACCCCTTCCCGTCCCAACGCTCGTGATGCCAGGCCGCCACCGCCAGGACCAGCTCGTCTTTCAGGAGGGGCTCCAGGATAGTCCGGCTCACCTGTGGATGCCGTCGCACCGCCTGGTATTCCTCGTCGGTCAGAGGGGAGGGCTTGTTCAGGATCGCCTCCGGTACCGCAAGCTTGCCCAGGTCGTGGAGCTCGCACGCCACGCGGAGTCGCCCCCGGTTGATTCCGTGGTCGTCGGGCTCCAGGGCGTCCAGGAGTGCCAGAGAATAGAGCGACACCCGCCGGGAGTGGCCCAGGGTGCAGGGATCCCTGAGCTCGGCCGCATCCGCCAGTGTCCGAAGGCCGCTCAAGAGGGTCCCACGGGCCGCCTCCTCTTCTTTCGAGGGTTCACCGGTAGGGCCGGGGAGCGCTTCCCTGGCGGCACGCGCCTCTGCTCTCCCCTCCAGAAGCTCGCGCATGTGAGCCTCCAGCTCGGACATCCCGAAGGGCTTGAAGAGATACCGGTCGGCTCCGGCGTTCAGAGCCTCAGCCGCCAGTTGCGCATCCCGGAAACCGGTGATGACCACCACCGGAGTCTCCGGCCACCGGGCCTTCACGGTTGACACCAGGTTGTGGCCCGGCAGCCCCGGAAGGCGGAGGTCGGATATGACCAGGTCGAACTCCTCGGCCAGCGTCTTCACACCCTCCATGGCGTCGTGGCCCTCCACTACCTCGAAACCCGCCTTCCGAAGGTGCGTCGCAATGAGGGTTCGGACCGACGTCTCTTCCTCCACAACCAGGATCCGGCGTCCTGCGCCGTCCCAGCCGCTCGATTCCGCATCGGAGGTGGGCTCCGCCTGCACCACGTCGGTGTCGGACGAGGGCGGGACCCTCCTGCCGGCGTCCTCATGTCCGGGATCGTGGGGGATGGGACCTCCGGTGGAGGCCGGCCGGCCGAAGACCCTCACGCAATCGCCGCCTCCCTCGCGGGCGCGCTGCAGCGCCAACTCCGCCGCCGCCATGAGGTCGTCGGGGTCGGTCATGGAGGGCCGGAAGCTGGCGATCCCGGCACTCACTCCCGGGGGGACACCATCAGAGTGCGCTCGGGAGAACGCCTCCCGGACGCGATTGGCGAAGGCCACGGCGCCCTCCTCGTCGGAGCCGTCCAGAATCGAGATGAACCGGTCCGGACCCAGGCGGCCCGAGAGGTTCATCCGGCGAGTGGTGGATTTCAGGATGTCGCCGAAGACCACCAGGGAGCGAGCTGCCCCTTCGTCGCCCTCCCGGTTGAGGTAGGCCGCGAAGTTCTCCATGGCGAAGAGGACCACGGCCACGGGGCGACCGCGCCGTGCGGCCCAGAATTCGTTTTCCAGAAGGAGCCGGACCTGTTTCCGGGACGGCAGGCCGGTGAGCTCATCGGTGAGCTGTCCACCCTCGACGTCGGATGCGTTCTTGCCCATCCGCTCCGAGAGCCAGCCCACGCTGACCCCAGCCACCAGGAAGAGGGGGAGCACCCA
>SLNQ01000052.1 GCA_007132965.1 Gemmatimonadota bacterium
ACTGTACTTGTACATCCAGCACCCGCAGCTTCTCCTCCACCGTGTACTTCGCTCCCTTCCCTCTCTTTCCCATCCGTTTTCTCCCTGTCTGGTGACCTCACGCTCGCCACTCCTCAGGGCCCAAACTCTCACCCTCTCCCCTCTCCCGAAAGTCCGATTTCCCCTGAACCATTACATCACTCCTTCATTTGACCCGAAAATCCGATTTCGCCTGAACCATTACAGGTGCCCTCTCCTTTCATCGAAACAGTTGGTGGTAATCGGGAATGGGTGTAAGACCTACTGCTTTCCGTTCTCCAAGTAGTGCTCTGAGCAGACTCCCGAAGGCATCGGCCTCATGTACTGCTCGCAACGTAGCATGAAGAACCTCCAGATAGGCCACATCCTCAGGGGAGGGGTGGTAACTCGGTTGACAGTTGCTCATCACCGATACCCAGTGACAACCGTGCCCAATGCCCAGCACATGAATGAACTCGTGCCATATCAACGGCGGAGGAGACTGACTCACGTCGCGAAAAACGACTAATCCTGACCCCCATACGCCATAAGCGATCTGAATAATGTCGGTTGTTCCGGAGCCCCATGAGACGTGTCTCGTCATGGTCCATGGCTCATACTCAAACTTGGGCCCTGCCTGTCCCGCAGAAGGCAAGTCGCTGTCCTGTATAACTATAATATCCGCTTGCTCAATGTTGTCAGTAGGCTCAAACATAGAGTAGCCAAGGTGCTCCTCTAGCTCGCGCAGTTGCTCCCACAGATATGTAGAGTCACTTGCCGTCACAGTAGGATTGCTATCATTATGTGAGATGCCGACAGACCAAGGCAAATAACTCTCGGGAATGATAAAATGGTTGGCTATAAAGTCACTGTGGCCTGGATCATATGATGTCCCATAGAAGCTTGGGAGATGATCTGGGGTCACCATAGCGAGATTGATGCTAATTGGCACTTCCTGGCCTTGATGTGTGCCACTGCGGATCATCCAAGTAGTCGGGATCGCCACAACATCCAGGAACGCTCCACGGTCATCCTCCCAAAACCACATCGGGTGAAAGGGGGCCATTTCTCCTTCGGAATCAACTAGGCCGAGCACTGGGCCAATGATGGGGTCATCCAGGGTTACTTCGATCTCGAACTCACCACTGGCTGATACACTCACCGTATCACTGACACCGCCGGCGATTGCAGCGATGCGAAAGCTCCCAAGACTCCCGTTCGCGACTGGATGAATGCGACCAGAGAAGATCGCACCACTACTAACGGTGGCCTCTGCAAAGAAGGTCGCGTCTGCCTCGCCCGCCGTGGCAACCAAGCGGTTGTCCCCTTCGCTGGTCCCCAACGTCCAGCGGTTCTCCGCGCGGCCGCTCGAGTCCGTCACGATCATAGTCTCCGCTACGGAGCCACCACCCTCGATCACCTGCCAGTTGACCTCCACTCCCGCCAACGGGGCGCCCAGTGCATCCTCCGCACGTACCGCGACCACTTCGCCGAGCTCCTCCCCGGGCTCTCCAACCTGCCCGTCTCCCGACTCGATCTCCAGCGCCGCCACAACCCTCTCAACAGTGGCCTCCGCGAAGAACGTAACGCTCCCCACGCCGTCGATCTCGGCATCGACCCTGATGCTGCCCTCTTCCTGGCCCGCCGTGACGGTGACGGAGGCTCGGCCGTTGGCGCCGGTCGTGGCAGTGGTGGACGACAGGGTGTGGTCGACCCCGCCACCGCTGTACGTGACCTCGGCGCCGGGGAAGGGATTCCCGAACTGATCGTTCACCTGGACCACAAGCCCGCTGGATTCCTGGTTGAAATACAGGGTCTGGTTGTTGCCCGAGAACCGCTCGATCGACGCGGCCTCGGGATCGGGCGCGTCGTCCTCCACCTCGACGTTGAAGTTGAGCGTTCCGACTCCTTCCGCCGAGGCCGAGATCTGGATCGTGCCTTCTTCCTGGCCAGCTGTGACCGTGAAGGAGGCCCGGCCGTCGCCGTCCGTCGTCTCGCTGGTAGAGGAGAGGGTGTGATCCACCCCGCTGCCGCTGAACTCGACCTGGGCGCCCGGGAAGGGATCACCGAACTGGTCGTCCACGCGGATCACGAGCGGTGTGGACTCCTCCCCAAGAGCCACCGTCTGGCCTGCCCCCGATACGACTACGATGTTGTGGGCTTCGGGATCGGGCGTGTCGTCCTCCACCTCCAGGGTGAAGGTGACGGCCCCGACCCCGTCCACGGAGGCTGTGACGGTGATGCCCCCCTCTTCCTGGCCGGAGGTTACCGTCACGGAGGCTTCGCCGTCGCTGCCCGTGGTTACGCTCCCCGAGGAGAGGCTGTGGGCGACGCCGTCACCGCTGAACGTGACTTCGGCACCGGCGAACACGTTTCCGAACTGATCTTCAACTCGGACGACCAGCGAGGCTGCCTCATCGTTCAACCCGAGCGTCTGGCCGTCACCTGATACCAGGTCGAGGACGGTGGCCTCGGGCTGCGGATCGTCTTCCACCGTGACCGAGGTACTGGCGAACGACTCCTGCTCGCCCTTGATGACGGTGGCGGTCACGGTAGTGGTTCCCTCACCCACAGCCGAGATCGCGCACGTGGTCCCGGAAGTCGTTGCGGTGACGACGCCCGTGTCCGACGATTCACAGATCATGGTTGCCTGGGCGTCCGGGGCTCCCCCCGAGATCCCCACGGTGAGGTTGACGTTCTCACCCACGGTGAGACTGACGTTCTGCGGGGTCAGCGTCACCGACAGCGCTGGCGGTGGATCGGGATCGGGTTCTGTCATCTGCACGTCGTCACCACAGGCGACGACTCCAACGGCCAGAACCATCAAGAGGATGAGGTAGCGTAGGTCTGGGGTCATTCTCTGTGTCTCCGGTTGCGGATGCTCTTCTGAGGATCTGTCGAACTGGAGTCGCTATTGCGGCTCTCGTGGGCTGCGGCAGGTGCCCGGTCCTCGGTCGGCAACTTGGCCTTCCAAGAGCCTCTACATCGACGAGCCTCTGGGCCTCGAGGAGCTCGACCAGAGGGGTCGGACGGTCTACGCCTTGGATGCAACGACGATCGACCTGTGCCTCTCGGGGTTTCCCTGGGCCCGGTTCCGGACGACCAAAGGGGGCGTCAAGATGCACACCCTGCTCGATCTCCGGGGCAGCATCCCGGCCTTCACCTGGATCACGGACGCGAAGTTCGGCGATGTGCGGATCCTGGACTCTCTCTTCCCCGAACCCGGCTCGATCTACGTGTTCGACCGGGCGTTCGTCGATTTTCCCCGGCTCCAGCGCCTGGACGAGGCGCGTGCCATCTTCGTGACCCGCTTGAAGCGAGGCATCGGTTGGGAACGGGTCCATTCCGGCGCCGAGTGTCAGGTGAATACTGTATCAGCACACTCATTGGGATGGGCTCTGAAATACGAAAATCAGGCTAAAGGGGTCCCAGGACCCACAGTCGGTCTCTGACGGGCCCGAGAAAGGATCTGTTTCGCATGACGCTGGGTTGTTGTCCGGGGGTTCTCCCCCCCAACCGCTGCGGCACTTGTCGCCGTGCACGGGACTCCAAGAGGGCCATCCCGTGGCCTGCGACACAATAGGGCGTCGAAGGCGACCCCAACAGAGCCCGGGGGCGCTCTTGGACGCGGTGCTGATCAAGCGCCCTGCATGTTCAGTGCCGAAAGACTGATCATGGGATCATTTTGACCAGTTTCTGTGCTGGCCGGGGGGGGGGGGGTCGCGGCCCGGGGTGCCTTCCTCCAGTGGCGAGGGGGAGAGACGACGGCGGGTCCGTGATCCACAACTTCTCACAATGGCTCGGCCTTCTTGCGCGGACACGAAGCGTTGCGTAGGGTGCCTCATGATGGAGTTTGTGTCTTGCTCTGAAGTCTCGAGACCCAAGGGCCTCCATGACATCATCTTCGTGGTCAGCGTCTCCGGCCGGGGCGCCCTCGCTTCGGGTCGAGTGGCGCCGGCTCTGGATCGTCTGCCAGACGTGAGTCGTCGTCGTGCGTTCTGAGACCGGGCTCCACACATCTCAACAAAGGATGAGCAGATGACGCGTAGGCAGACGAAGCGCAAAGGGATCGACGGGCGACGTCGCCCTGCAGGGGCGGTGGTCTTCCTGAGCCTGTTCCTCTTCCTCGGTTCCTGCGGTGACGACGGCACACTCGGCCCGCACCCGGTCGATGACGACGTGCCGGCAGAGCATGAGGGGTCCGGGACGGTGGGGTCTGCCGGAGGAACGGTGAGCGTTTCGTCTTCGGATAGTCCGGTGGCCGGAGCATCCGTGCGGATTCCCTCCGGGGCTCTCGCCGAACCAACCGTCATCGAGGTTCGTCCGGGCCCTGCCGGGGACCCGGACGACGGGCTCCGCGGCACGATCGTGGAGATGCTTCCGGCGGGCACGCAGTTCGCCGAGCCTGTCGAGATCACCATTCCGTACGACCCCTCGCTTCCGCGGACCCCGACCAAGGTGTTCTACCTCGACGAGACCGGGGTGGCGGATGAAGACGAGCCGGTATGGCGGGAGCTCCCCACGCGGCCCGACCCCTCGGGGAACCGGCTGATCGCCGAGACCACCCACTTCACGAAGTTCGCGGCCGGCGAGGACGACATCGAGGTCGAGGCCGAGCTCTTCCGCAGGGACGGGCGCATCGCGGGCTCGTTCACCGTGCGCACTCCGCTGATCGAGATCCCGACGGGCAGCTCTCCATTCCACGTGATCGCCAGCAGCGGCAGGCCGAACCTGCGGGCCGTGATGGAGTTCCAGCCTCGCCAGTTCTTCGTCTGGTATCAGGTGGAACTCCACCGGAAGCGTCTCATCGGATCCACCCTGGAGGCAACGGACTGGATCTACTACCGCATCAACTCCCTGGATCCGAACCGCAGCACAGGCTCGGTCGCAGCCATCGGCCGCGATGGTTACCAGGAGAGGTTCGGGGAGACGATGACCTTCGACCTCGCGGAGGCCATCTACACGGGCGAGGTGATCCTCTTCACCTTTCCGGACTTCGAGCCCGACCCGGGGCATGAATACTACCTGCGCGTCCTGGTACGTTGGGTGAACTCCATGACACCTCCCGTACTCGCGCACAACAACATGCGCACCCCCATCTCGATCAGCACCCGGAGCGACGCGAGAACGTGGGCGCAGATGAGCGAGGCTCCCGACCAGGACCGCGACCGGTGGAATGATCGAACTCGGCCCGAGATCGTCACGACCGAGCTTCCCGCCGGCACGGTCGGGGAGAGTTACTCATACGGCCTGCAGGTCTCTCGGGGGCTTCCACCGTTCCGGTGGGAACTCCCCCCGGTGCACCTCCCGAGCCGGGTCACCCCACCCGGGCTCACCCTTTCGGAGGACGGGAGGCTCAGCGGGACACCGACCGAGCCGGGCAGCTACACCTTCAGGGTCCGGGTGGAAGGTTCGAACGGCTGGGGAGTGACGCGAGACGTGAGTCTGGAGGTCCTGCCGCCGGCGGCGCCCCCCAGCATCACGACGAGTTCGCTCCCGGAAGGAACCGTGGGACAGAGCTACAGCGCGACGCTTCAGGCGGGCGGGGGTCGGACGCCCTACTCCTGGTCCATCGCCGCCGGTTCGCTCCCGTCAGGACTGAGTCTGTCCTCGGGAGGTACGATCAGCGGCACGCCCACTTCGCTGGGAACGACCAGCTTCACCGTTCGGGTAACTGGCGCCGACGGTCTTTCGAGTACCCGTTCGCTGTCGATTCAGGTGTCGGCGGCGCCGCAGGCCCCGACGATCACCACAAGCTCACTACCGGGTGGGACGGTCGGGCAGAGCTACAGCGCAACGCTTCAG
>SLNQ01000196.1 GCA_007132965.1 Gemmatimonadota bacterium
GCGCAACTGGTGTCGTAGCGGTCAGCCCTCGGGTCAATCCTGCGGATCCCGCTGCCTCCCACCCCACAGTCCCGGATATAGCTCGGGCATGTCGACCAGGCGTCGAGGCGGCGGGGCGCCGATCATTAGGGCCGGTTAAATGGATACCCCTGAGGTCCGTTATCCTAACCCCCGTCCTTATCCTTCGTTCGCTTCCCGTATGGCAGCGGAATCACGTAACGGGGAAGTCGGCAATTTTCCCAGGAGGTGTGTCCGTTCAACGTGAAGTTCGCCCGGGAGGCTGCCGAGCCGGGCTACGCGGCGCGCGGGCCGGGTTCCTCGACGCTCATGACGACCCGACGGGACCGGCAGCAGGGCTTTGACCTTCCACGAGTTCCCGCAGGTCCTCCCGTCCGAGCGTCTCCTTCTCGAGGAGTGCCCCTGCGATCCCGTCCAGAAGGCCACGATGCTCGTCGAGCAACTCGAGAGCCTGCTGGTACGCCTCGTCGATGATCCCCCGGATCTCTTCGTCGACGAGCCGGGCCGTATGCTCGGCGAGAGGTTCTTCGTCGGCGGAAAGATCGACCATCCCCAGCTTCGTGCTCATCCCGAAGCGCACGACCATGCGGCGGGCGATCCGGGTGGCGTGCTGGATATCTCCACCGGCCCCCGTGGTGACCTGGTCGGCCCCGAGGACGTGCTCCTCGGCCGCCCTCCCCGCCATCAGCATGACCAGCCGGGCCCGGAGCTCGGAGAAGGCATGCGTGTGCCGATCCCGTTCGGGGAGTGACGCCGTGACGCCCAGGGATCGCTCACGCGGGATGATGGTCACCTTGTGCACTGGATCGAGCCCCGGAAGTACCAGGCCCGCCACGGCGTGCCCCGCCTCGTGGTAGGCCGTGAGGCGCAGGTCGGCCTCGGTGAGGACGATGCTCCGCCGCTCGCTTCCCAGAAGGACCCGGTCGCGCGCCTCCTCCAGGTCCGCCATCTCGACCGAACCGGATCCGCGCCGGGACGCGGCGAGTGCTGCCTCGTTCATGATGCTCGCGAGATCCGCTCCGCTCATGCCGCCGGTGCCCCGCGCCATCGCTTCGAGCGAGACGTCCGGAGCGAGCGGCAGGTCCTTCGCGTGGACCTCGAGGATGCCTTCCCGCCCCCGAAGATCCGGATAGCCCACCGTGACCCTGCGATCGAATCGGCCGCGGCGCAGAAGTGCCGGGTCCAGCACGTCGGGACGGTTCGTGGCGGCGAGGACCACCACGCTGTCACTCGGCGTGAACCCATCCATCTCGACGAGAAGCTGGTTCAGGGCCTGCTCCCTCTCGTCCTGAGACCCGACGTTCGCGGCTTCGCCCCGGCGACGTCCCACGGCGTCGATCTCGTCGATGAAGACGATGGCCGGAGCATGCGTCCGCGCCTGGCGGAAGAGATCCCGTACCCGGGCGGCTCCCGTCCCGACAAACATCTCGACGAAATCCGAGCCGGAGGCGGAGAAGAACTCGCACCCGGCCTCCCCGGCGACCGCCCGTGCAAGCAGGGTCTTTCCGTTTCCGGGCTCACCGGCGAGCAACGCTCCGCGCGGCATGCGGCCTCCCAAGCGGGTGAACTTCTTCGGGTCACGAAGAAATTCCACGATCTCTTCCAGGTCCGCCTTCGCTTCGTCCGCTCCCGCCACATCGGCAAACGATACCGTGCCCCTGCCGCGACGGGCGAGGCGGCTCTTCGATTTCGAATGCTGGACGAAGCGCGCACCCGGTCCCTTCCAGAGGAAAAGGGCGACGATCCCCGCCAGGAGCACCCAGAACGCGATGACCCCTGCCTGGGCGAACAGCGATCGCCCCGTGGTGCGCGCATCGATGGGAACCTGGGCGGCTTCGAATCGCTGGATCACATGATCGCTTTGCGGAACCGGAAGCAGGGTGCGGAACTCGACAGGCCCTGTCTCGCCCGAGAGGGCTTGATCCCGCATCCTGCCCTCGATCCGCTCGCCGTCGACGAAGGTCACACCGATGATCCGGCCCTCATCGAGCGCTGTGATGAGTTGCGAGTAGGAAACCTCCAGTGCGGCTTCCGCTCGCCACGGTGCGAGAAACATGAGCAGCGTCAGGCCCGCAAGAGCAAGGAGCCCGCCACCGGCAAGCAGGATCTTCCGCCTGCGTGAACGTTTCTCTCTCGGTGTCCGGTCGTACATCGGGTCGGATGCCGTCCTTGCCAGTAAGGGAATGCGGCCGGGCTGCAGGGCCATGGCCCCCGATTGCGAATCGCCGATGGACACCTTGGCCACCCCAACTCCGGGTGGCACGCTACGACCTCCTCCATGCCTACCCCAGATCGCGGAGGAGGTGCTCCCGAACCTTGCTCCTCGACGGACGGAGAACGCCAACTACCTGGTCGGGCCAGCCGATCCGCCGGACGTGTGCGTGGCTCACTTCGGCCCGGGCCCCTTCCACAGCATGCTGGAGCGCTTCCGCTCACGGAAACCGTCACAGCTTCAAGGAGCAGTTCGCCTCCTCCATCGTTCCTTTGAGCGATAGCCCGCGCCTCCCGCCTCTGCGAGCTTTGGTCTATCAACCATCACGTTGATGGACAGACGGGAATCAGAACCTACTGGAGCATCCTACCATGACCACCACGACCGTTCTCATCATCCTCGCTGTGCTGATCCTCTTTGGCGGAGGATGGGGATACTCCCGCCGCCGGTAAGGAGTCGGCCCGGGTCCTCGGTCCCCGCTTGACGGGCACCGGGAGGCCCGGGCAACCTCCTCCCTACCCCCATCGAGCCACGCCGCACCTCCCTGCGAACCCGCGAACTCGAAGGGTGAAAATCCGACGCAGGCACTCGAGGACCGCGGTGTGGGTGTCGTCCAGCTGGACGAGACAGCGCCGCGGCGTCGCCATCGGTGCCCTCCTGGTGGCTCTTGTCGCGTTCCTGCCGGTGGCGGGTGTCCTTCGCTACGTGCACACGGCCCGCCATGCCCTCACCGGACATCGAGTCGTTCATCCGCTTCGAACTGCCCACCACCGGTGTCGTGCTCGACTCACAGGGCGAGGTCCTGATCGAACTAGCTCGGGAGTATCGCCACGTCCTTTCCTACCAAGAGCTGCCGGCCTAATCTGAGCGATTGTCGATCTGGAGCGCCAGCGATGGGGACTGTTGCTGGCGGGGACGGCACTTGAGTGCGTCTGGCCGGTCGTGGGACGTGAAGAGTTGAGATCGATGGTCCGTCCCGTGGGGTTGAACGAGACGCCCTGGGGACACTTCCCCCTTCACCCGGCTACTGCGGGCGTTCGGTCAGAGGTTGGGGGGTCCCGCGCCAGGGCTACGTGAGCGCGAGGCGGGGTGGATCGCCGCTGTGGGCCCAGAGCTCTTCGATGCAGAGGCGGTCCCACACGGCCGAGGTCACCTTGAGGGCGCGGTGTACGAGTTCGTCGTGGCCCCGCTGGTGGTGGAGCTCGATGATCTGCTGGGGCCTCGTCCGCTGGCCATGGCCCGCCGCCTCAAGGAGCGCGTCGATGGGCCCACCCTGGCCCAGGTTCGTGTAGATCACGGTGTCGGGCCGGGCGAACTCGAGGAGGCGCTGCTCGTCCTCGTAGAGCCGACCGGTGGCGACGTAGCCGATCCCGAGTTCCTCGAAGCGGCGAAAGAGCTTCTGGTCGAAGAAGCCGCTGTCGACGGCGACGATGATGGGCACGTCCGGGCGGTAGTGGCGCCGGATGAAGGCGACGATGTCGCGGACCAGGTTCCCGGCCGTCTTCCCGGCGTTCCCGCTCTTCTTGCCGCCCCGGAAGAGGGCGTCCACAACGAGGGGTCCCCAGGTGGCCTGGAGGGGCTGGAAACCCTTCACCTTCTTGTAGGTGGGCTGGCACCCCTGCCGAGCCGAGGCCTCGTCATTGTCCAGCACCATCGTGTCCATACCGAGCACGATGACCTCCGGCTCCTCCAGCCGGAGCCGCCAGGGGAACAGCCGTCGCAGGAGCCGCCGAAACGGCCAGATCCGGCCCCATTGGAAGGAACGGAAGAACCGTTTGACCGCGTGAGAGGACGCCATCCGATCCGGGGCCGTCTCGATGACTCCGGCGTACCCCTTGTCTTCCTTGAGCGTGTCGAAATGGACCAGGTGCCGGCTCGTCCCCTCAGCGTATCGGAGGTCACCTCCACCCGGGAGATTCGGGCCGATGCCTTGTCGCGAACCGTCGCCTGAGCCATACTGAAACCTCACCCGTTGGGTTGGGGGCGGTGCCAGCCGCCGCTGGAATGTCTTTCTTCTTCTACTCCAGCAACTTAGCCCAACGGGTGTTCTTTATGCCACCCGATAGAAACCGCTCAGGTTAGGATCAAAGGACTTCGCACCTGGGTGAGGCTCGATCAGGACGTCGACATCGCTATCGGGTCGCCACTCAACGGGGCTCGTCGTTCGAGGGGTGCTTCGAGATCCACGGTGGCAAGCCCGTGGGGGTTGGGATCGGCACCTCCCGGAACGGCCCCAGCTTCTGACCTGTGCGTTCCAGGAAGGCACGCTCCTCCGCATCGCGGAACGGGCGCGTCATGCCGGTCACATCGATGCGCGCCTTGAGCCTTGCGATGCGACGCATGCGCTCCGGCCACTTTCGGCGCGGATCGTTCGGCTGTCTCGCCATGGTCATCCTCCTTGCCGGCGGTGCAGGCGGTCCAGTAGATCCCGGAGGATCTCCTCGGTCACCGTTCGATCCGACTCTACCAACTCCCCGAGAGCCTCGAAGGCATCGAGGGCACCCTCTCGCTTCAGCTCGTCGAGGAGCCACTCCTCGTCCAGCTCGCCCGCGAACGCCACGATCATGGCCATCGCTTCCGCACCGTACGCGGTCACCTCCCAATGTTTGAAGCCGACCACCCGGTCTCGAAGCAGGACCTCCTTCTTCACGACGCGAAACCGAGCGTCGCCGATTTCCACCATCTCCGTCGGGCCCGCGACCGGCCGCGGAACGGTTTCGACGAACAGCTTCTCCCCGTATACCCAGTGCCGGTGCACCTTGGCAAAGCCCAGCGCGCGAAAGATCCGCTCGGCCTTCGAGCTAACATCTCCTGCTCCCTCGAGGACCACGTCTACATCATGTGAGAGATACGTACCTGGAGCATGGATTTCGATTGCTCCTCCTCCGACGAGGGTTACCCGCAAAGCGGCGCGCTCGAACGCCCGGGTCAGAAGCCCAGCCACCCCCGCCACCTGGAGTGCGTGCGTCACCGGGTCAGATGAGAGACCCTTCCCGAGGATGTCGTCGAGTTCCTGCCTCAACCGCTGGAACCGGGCGTCGGAGGTTTCCATGCCTCTACGGATAGCGAGGTAGAGACGACTAGGCAACGAGCGGCGGCCCGCGCGGCAAGCCACGGCCTTCGCGTTCTCGAGGTTCCGGAGCTCATGGGTCACGCCGGGCGGAGCGCCCCTTCCAATGGGCCAGCGGAGCCGGGGTATGCGGCGAGGGGGCCGGGGGAGCGGCCGGTGGGGGTGGAGGCGCAGGGCGGAAAACCAACCGGTGGTCGGGGATTGCCGAACCGAAGCGGTCCCGCGGGACCGGGTTCGGAAGGTGGCGTGCCCCCTGCATCCCGGCAGCGACGCGCCTCCGATGACGGAACCGCTCGCTCTGGCGTTGTCGGAAGAATCCTGCGAGGCGTTCTCCCGGCTCCGGTCTCCGTCCATCGTACCTAAAAGGCCGTTGAAGAAGGGCAGGGCGCCACCGTTGGGAGCCCCAGGGGCCCCACGGGCACCCGCCGGAGGCGGGTCGGGCGGTTCGTCGAAGGCATAGCCTTGCGCTACGTCGAGGCGAACC
>SLNQ01000364.1 GCA_007132965.1 Gemmatimonadota bacterium
CAAGATGACTACAGTGGAATCGGAGGCCCGCAAGGCGCTGGCGCGATTGAAGCGCGCGGTGGAGAAGAGCCGTCGGGAAATGGAAGCGCTGGAGGGTGCCATCCGGCACGCGGAAGGCCAGGACTTTCCCTCGGACGACTACCGGCAGGCCGAGGCCCGGATCCAGGCGCTGGCCGAGTTCGTGGAGGAGGAGGGCCAGCGACTGCAGGAGAAGGTTCTTCAGTCCGGGGGGCTGGAGCCGGGCCGGGTGCGGAGATCGTCGTCGTCGTGAGCCCCGACTGGACTCCGGAGCTGGCCGCCGAGGGCCGTGGCCTCCGGGACCGCCTGGTGGCGCTCATGGCTCGGGGGGTCGGGGGGCCCCTCTCCGACGCCGAGTTCAACGGATTGGCCCTGGACGCGTTCCGATTTCAGGTGAAGGCCGTGCCGGTCTACGGCGCCTTCGTCCGAAACCGGGGCGTGCGGCCGGAACGCCTGGAGCGCTGGGAGGAGATCCCGCCGGTGCCGGCCCGGGCGTTCCGGGAGCTGGCCCTGGTGGCCGGCGACCCCGACGACGCGGAGGCGGTCTTCCGCACCAGCGGGACCACCGGCGGGGAGGAGAGCCGGGGGGTGCACCGGGTGCGGGACCTCTCGCTGTACCGGGCGTCGCTTCTTCCCAACGCGAGAGCGCACCTGAACCCGACCGGAGAGGAGCTGGAGGTGGCGGCGCTCCTGCCGGCTCCACGCGAGTGCCCCGAGTCGTCGCTGGTGCACATGGCGGGCGTGCTGGTGGAGGCCTGGAGCCCCGAGTCCGGCCCCCACGCCTTTCTGGCCGATGGAGGATGGCGCCTCGATATGAAGCGCCTGCGCGGGACCTTCGATGCACTGGCTGCGGGATCGACGCCGGTGTTGCTGCTTGGCACGGCCTTCGCCTTCGTCCACCTCCTGGACCGGGCTCGGGAGGAGGCCCTGGAGTGGAGGCTGCCTCCCGGCTCCCGGATCATGGAGACCGGTGGATTCAAGGGGCGCAGCCGGGAGGTGTCCCGGGAAGAGCTGTATCGGGGAATCCACGAGGTGCTGGGTGTGACGCCGCGCCGTATCGTGAACGAGTACGGCATGACCGAGCTCCTCTCGCAGTTCTACGAGCCGGTGCTGGACGCCGGCACCCCCATCCCCCCGGCTCAGCGGCATCTGGTGGGGCCTCCGTGGGTTCGAACCCGGATCCTGGATCCGGATCGACTCACCCCGGTGGAGGGTGACGCGCCAGGGCTCCTTCAGCACCTGGACCTGGCCAACCTCTACTCGGTGTCCGCGGTCCTCACCGAAGACGTGGGTCGGCCTCGAGAGAACGGATTCAGGGTGCAGGGCCGGAGCCCGGGTGCCGAGCCCCGGGGGTGCTCCCTCACCATGGAGGAGCTCCTGGTGGCCCGGCGGAAGGAGGGGAGGGCGGACGATGGCTGAGTTTCGGGGATGGGTCCTGCCGGACCGGCCCGCCGCTCCAGCGGGCCAGACCAGCCCTCTGGCGGATCAGGTCGGTTCGTCGCCGACGCACGGGAGCATCTCACTGGCACCCGCCGAGGGCCGGATCCTGGTGCCGGAGCTGAATCGACCCACCGCCTCCCGGATCCTCAGCGGGCTCCAGGAGGCCCGGGATCCGCTCCGGAAGATGGGGACCGACGAACTGATCCAGGTGCTGGGGGTGGCGGGCCGCCGCCTCCTGGACCCGAAGGATTCCCTCCGCCGGGAAGCGGAGGAGTGGCTGCCTCGGGACGCGGGCCTCTCGGCCCCGATGGCCCGGTACCTTCTGGACCGTATGGCCCGGGACTGGACGACGGCCGCCCTGACCCGACTCGTTGAGGCCGAGTTCCCCGACGTGCGAGTGCTGGAGGGTTTCGTCAGGCGCGGTGACGGCTCCGCAGGCGAAGCTGGCGGTGAGCAGGTCCGGGTGGAGGGTGATCGCCTGAGCTTCCACGTGGGGGCTGGGAATGTAGCCGGAGTGGGCGCCACCTCGATGCTGCGATCGCTCCTGGTGCGCTCGCCGGTGCTCCTGAAGCCCGGCCGGGGCGACGTGGTTCTCCCGGTCCTGGTGGCCCGGGCCCTGGCCGAGGCGGACCCGAGGGTCGGCGCGGCCCTGGCGGTGGCGTACTGGCCGGGCGGAAGCAATCCGCCACTGGAGGCGCTGGCGCTGGAGCGGGCCCGGAGAGTGGTCATCTACGGAGGGATGGACACGGTGAGCGCCCTGCGCAGGCGACTCCCGGCCAGCACTCCGCTGGTGGCCTACCACCACCGGATTTCGGCCGGCGCGGTGGGGAGAGGACGCCTGGAGAGCCGGGAGGAGGCCCGCACATTGGCCCGTCACGCCGCGGAGGCCGTCTCGGCCTATGATCAGCGTGGGTGCGTCTCGCCACACGTCATCTGGGTGGAGGAGGGGGGCGGCGTCACCCCGAGCCGGTGGGCCGAACTCCTGGCCGAGGCCATGGAAGAGGTAGGCACCGACCTGCCGCCAGGTCCCGTTCCGGAAGATGTTGCCGCCAGGATCCAACAGCTCCGGGGGACCGCCGAGATGCAGGCGGCGGCGGGGACGGGTCATGCGGTCCTGGCGCCGGAGCACGCGGGTTGGACGGTGCTCTACGAGCCGGACTTCCGCTTCGAGGCCGGATGCACCGGACGGCTGGTCCGGGTTCAGGGGGTGCAGCGGCTGGAAGCCGTCCCTACGCTGCTCGAGGGCCACGGTGAACTTCTGCAGTCCATGGCGCTGGAGGTGAAGTCGGGACGCCGGCAGGAGCTTGCCGGCGCACTTTCAGCCCGGGGCGTGAGCAGGATCACCACCTTTCGGCGGCAGCCCTGGCCGCCGCCCTGGTGGCTTCACGACGGAAAAGGGCCCCTGAGGGCCCTGGTGCGGTGGAGTACTCTGGAGCGATCGACGTCGGAAGGCTGACCCGGCCCGATGGAGCCGAGGAGGGGGGCCCGGCCGATCCGCCGGGGCTCCGCGTTCAGGCGGGCGGCGGAATCGGTCGAGCCCGAAGAAGGTCTACTCGTCGGCCTGCTGCTCGGCGCGCCAGATGACCATCTGGCGAGTTCCCGAGGCGTTCTCTTCGACGCGCACGGTGAGGACGTCTCCTTCCTGGATCCCCAGGTCGTCACGCATGTCCTGGGGGATGGTGATTCTGCCTCCGACACCGACGGTCACATCGCTGTAGTAGCGAGTCCGGTAGATTGCCATCCGGTCTCCTCTGGGGTTGAAACGTGACTGGGGCTCTGTCCGGCGGTCGGGCCTGGCGATGTCATTTGCGGGGTGCGGCCGAGCGGATCGCCAGCGCTGGCGGGCGCCCGTCCGGTCCCGGACAGGTTCTTGAGCCGATACATGCAACCCCCTGCGGGCCGCCGTTGTGATGGGCAGAGCCCAGGGGACGCATCCATATAAAACCCCCGTACCGGGGGAAGGGATCCGGTGGCCTCGGCCGAAGGGCCGAATGCGGCGTCGGCGGGCCGGCGCCTCAGGGGAGCACAGACCGGAGAAAGGCCACCAGTTGGTGGTTTTCCAGGCGCCGGGCCTTGGCCACCGCCTCCTCGTACGAGGGTTCGATGATCACCGGTGCGGTGCGAAGTGTGTCTTCTCCCTCGTTCCGGTCCGCAGCTGAATAGGCCAGGAGGGCCCGGTACGAATCGGGGCGCCGCGGGTCGTCCTCGAACTCCAGGTAGACGTCCCAGAACCGGCCGTCGTGGCTCACCGTGGCCAGGTGCTGACCGTGTGAGGGTACGTCGGGTGGAGGGGGCATGTCGTCACTCATGTCCGTTAGGGTAAAACCGCGGTCGTGTCCCGGCCAACCCCCCGGTGGCTCACCGGTTGCTCAGGGGCCCGTCGGATCGTCGTCCGGCATGGGCTCGGAGAGCGGCGGACCCGGCGGTTCCGGGTCCGCGCCCTCTCTCGTGGCCGGCTCATCCGGCTCGAGGGAGGGGTCGGACCCTTCGTGGGAGTCCGGGGCCGGGGGCTCCGCCACCACCCGCACCGGGAAGGGGTCGGTGACCACACCGGCGTAGAGGGTTCGGTGGGGGAAGGGGATCTCCACCCCTTCCTGGTCGAACCGGTTCTTGATCTGCTCCAGGAGCGAGTTCTTGAGGGTGATGAAGTTCTCCCGGGTGGCCCAGACCGCCAGCCGGAGCTCCAGCGCCGAGTCGCCGTAGCCGTCGAAGAAGACCGCCGCCGCCGGTTCCATGAGCGCCCGGGGATTTCGTTCTACCACCTCCAGGAGGAGCTCTCGGACCCGGGCTACGTCCTCCTTGTAGGCCACGCCCACGTTCAGGTCGAGGCGTCGGATGGGGAAGCGGGTGATGGTGGTGACCTGGCTCTTGACGATGGTTTCGTTGGGAATGCGAACGAACCGGTTGTCGAAGGTCCGCAGCTTGACCGACAGGGTGTCGATGGAGAGGACCCGGCCCACCGTGTCGCCTACCTGCACCACGTCGTCCACCTCGAAGGGACGCTCGCCAATGAGAAAGAACCCGGAGATCACGTTGGACACCGAGGTCTGCGACGCAAAGCCCACCGCGATGCCCACGATCCCCGCCGCACCCAGGAGGGGGGCCAGCGAAAACTCCAGCTGGTGGAGCACCGAAATGAGGATCAGGAGAATGCCGGTGTAGAAGACCGCTTTTGCGGCCACCATTCCCTGTTGGGGCGTGTACTTCTTCCCCACCCAACCCCGAAACCAGCGCGAGAACCCGAGGAGGGCAGGGACCCCGACGAAGACCAGAAGCAGGGCTCTGAACAGGGCGCCCGGGTCTTCGCCGCGGACCAGCCGATTCCAGAAGTTGATGGTCGGGTCCACCGCTTCGGGCTCCTGAACGAACCCCAGGACGAGCTCCAGCAAGGTCAGCCTCCCATGACGCCGGGAAGAGCCCGGATGCGGTCGAAGGTGCGGGCCCGAAAGCCCCGCTGCGACGGTTTCCTGGGCGGCGTCACCCGCACAGCGCCTTCGGCCTCGGCGGGGGCCTGGCCGGTGACGTCG
This sequence comes from Gemmatimonadota bacterium, assembly GCA_007132965.1. GTDB lineage: Bacteria > Gemmatimonadota > Gemmatimonadetes > Longimicrobiales > Gaopeijiaceae > PWLA01. The sequence continues at coordinate 4,986 of SLNQ01000364.1, forward strand.
ATCTGGCTCCCCTCCTCCAGCCCCTGGTAGGTGACCCGGGCCTCATCTGCCCAGAGCCTGCCCTGGTGGCTGAAGAGGGAGAGGTGGGGTGCACGGAGCGCCAGTTTCTCCACCGCCAGGTCCGAGCCGCTCCGGTTGCTGAGAAGGAGTGGGCAGACCGCAAGGTGCGGATGATGGAGCGCCGGGACCATCTCCCGGCGAGCGGTGGTGGGGAGCCAGTAGGCCAGCTCTCCCTCCATGAACCCCCCCCACCAGGTGTCGGACATGGCCAAGGACGGCACCTCTTCCAGGAGGAGAGCCGTGTCGGCAGACGCCAGGGGCAGTTCCACTCGGATCCAGAGGGGCACCCGGACATATACCCTGGCCTCGGCCCGGGTCAGGAGCCGGAAGGGGCGTTCCGGCTCCAGGACCAGGGTTCGGTCTGGAAGGGCCGGGCGAAGGAAGAGATCGGTTTCCCCTCCCGGGGTCGCCCACCGAAACCAATCGACGCCTTCAGGGGGCTCGGGGTCGGGGCTCCTGGTCCACGGTCCTCCCGAGCGGGCCTCCTCCGGTGATACCGCGTCATCGTGGGCAATCCAGATCTCCCCTTCTCGGGCCTGGAACCAGAGTTCCCGGGGCCCCACCCGCAGAGGCTTCACCTCGCCCTCCCGGAGTGGCAGAGGGCCCCATGGCGCTTCCAGCTCGGGGCTCGGTTGCGACTCCGGGGGTGGGGACGCCGCAGGCGGGGTCATGGTCGCATCCGTATCGGGGGCAGGTCGAAGGAAGTGGACGAATC
>SLNQ01000247.1 GCA_007132965.1 Gemmatimonadota bacterium
ACTCCTTCCTCACGCTTCGCCAAACGTACGGGCCCGAGGTGACGGGACCTGACCCACCCGAACAGCCGGAGGGCGACGACGCAGCACCCTCCTCGCTTCCGCGGGGTTTTCCCCCCGGTGGATCGTCGGCGTCGCCGCCCTTCGCCGACAGGTCCATAACGAGCTCTTCCACCAGGTCCTCGACCTCATCGCACATGCGCGGGATGGGCCCTATCTAACATAGTAGTACTAGCGGCTTGTTCGTTACTGTGCGCGTGGACCTCTTCGTCCCTCGAGCTTCTCGAGCGACCGACCCTGCTCGTGCCGCCCCACGGATCCGTCCACACCGTTACCACGGGGTCTTGGCTCCCAACGCACGCCCGAGGTTCGCCGTGGTCGGGATGGAAAGGCCCGTGCCCGACGACGTCCCGGCCGGCGTGTACATTCTCTATCATCCGTACCCCGCTTCTTTGATCCCCCTGCCTGCCCGCCCTGCTGAGCAGACGGAAAAGAAACGAGAAAGGGCGCGCGAAAACCAATCTCTGGACTGGCGGCCTGGGCGAGGGACCGGGGGAGCGCTGCGAACGGTCAACAAGGAGCCCCGTAGACCTCCCCGGCCAGCCCCGCTCACGTCCTGCCGGCGGCTAAGGATAGGCGGCCCGTCGTGGGGACTTAGGAGCCTGCTCCTGGTTGGCACCGGGGGACCAGAAGGATACTCGCCGATCGAAAGTGGAGAGGGGGCCGACGTCGATGCTGCGACGACTCCTGCCGATTCGCCCGTTGAACGGAACAGTACGAGCGCTCAACCCTCGCCGTATCCATAGGTGGCAAAGGGGTTGAGGATCTGCCTCTCCCACATCTGGTCTCGTTCCGCACGGGTCAGCGTTGCCTTGTCGGCCGCCTCGTCCCACTGCGTCCGAATGACGTGCAGCTGGCCGTCGATGATGTCCTTGGCTTCTCGCTCAGAGAGGTCGTAGAACCCCGCCACTTCCAGGCACGCGGCCACTTGGGACAACCGCTGTCCGTCGGGGCCGAACGCCATCGCTTGGGCCGCCTCCTGGCCAGTCCGTCTCTGCGGGCAGATGTCGTATGCCGGGGTGAGTTCGAGTCCACCCTCCCCGTCGCAGAAGGCCGCGTGGTTTCGGGCATGGTCGTCCGTGTTACTGACCAGGATGTTGAAGGCGATCCTCGAAAAAAGCTCCCGCAGCGTTTCGCCCCGAGCCACCGACCTCGTTCGGAGCTCGTCCGCGAGACCCGTATAGGTGACGTACCGTGCGTTCATTTCGGACTCCATCGCGATCGTAAGCGCCGACACGAAAGCCCGCCTGGTTCCACTCGGACCCCGGTCAAACCGCTCGACCAGGAGCACGTCGCGGCCGGCGACCTGGATGAGCTCAGTTCCGGCCACGTCCATGCCGACCCGTTCGGCCAGTTCCATTGCGATCGCCTCTGCTTTCATCACCGGATAGTTGTCTGTGAGAGACGAGAACTTGGCAATCAGGTGCCGATTCCCATGAACGAGGGTGGCCTTCGGGCGCGCTCCACCGGCCGAGGATCCCGCCTCGAGGGCATCGAGCAGCGCTGGGCTGATCGGGGCGCCGCTTTCCACGTCCGCCGCACCCTGCTGGAGCTGTTCGAGCGTCGCATCGTGGGTCCTCGGCACGTACTCCCTGGCACGGGCCTGGAAGTCAAGCATACCGGGACGGTCCGATCCCGACCCGAGCAGGTAGTCCAGAAGGGGGACGTTTCCTGGGTCCTGGTCCCGGATGTCCCGCCTGCCCAGGAGCCTTCTCATGATGACGCGCTGTCCCCATGCGTCTGGCCCAGCATCCCGAATCACGCCGGCGATGTTCAGGCTTGCCAGCGGCGCCTGCCTTCCACGCCGGAGCGGAAGCTCCGGGGCATACAGGGCACGGGCATCTGGTCGCGCCAGGTAGCTCTGACCGTAGGCGAACGTGATGAGGTCCGAACCGGCGTGCTCTTCAAGTTTGCCGGCGGGAACGGGGTCGGTCGCGCCCGGAAGCCACGCCCAGACGTAGGCGGTCCGCATCTTAGAAGTCATCGTCAAGCCCTTCGTCTCCGATGGGCGTGACCCGGGCGGGAAGAAGAGCAATGCGGTCCTCAATGTGCTCGGCGAGGCGGTCCAGGTCCGAGTCGAAGAGTGGAACCCCCACGGCCACAGCCGCGTCCAAGACGCTGCCGATCGCCACGCTTGGGTCGCCCCGCTCGATCTTCCTGAGTGTGGGAGGCGACACGTTGATCTGCTCGGCGAGGCGCTGGGCAGTCCACTGACGACGCGTCCGCGCAGCGCTGATCTGCGCACCGAGAATGCGGACAGCGTGGCGTGTCTTCGGGGTTGGGGTCCGGGTGGCCATGGTCCTCGTGGCGAAAGTAAAGTTCTGATAGCGTGTGATAACGAAAGGAAACTTTCTTCACTTCCGCAGGCAAGGCCCCGAGCGGAAGGTGTTGAGACTCCCCTTTCGAGCGCCTTTGAGAAGCTACTCCAGGATCTCCGATCTCCGTGAGGCCAGCAGAGGAGCCCTTGACATCCTCCCTGCCCACCCGGGCCCGCGTTCCCATTACTTTCCAAATCCGCACACTTTTTTCTTCTCCGTCTCCTCAGAAGTCGGTGCGGGGGTGACTCTTCAAACCTCCTATGATCGACTCCCGCTTCCGACCCCGCACGCTCGATCGACTACCCTTCTAGCGCGACCCCTGCCTGTCCCGTGCCGTCCCCCAGCTAGGGCGGGGGCTTCCTCCTGGAGCTCGGACGCACCTCCGTCATTTCCCAGAAGCATGGCGCCTGTGACCGCGCCCTCGCCTTTGAGCTCCAGCCTCAAGCGCCTCAGGCTCTCCGGCCTCCTGGCCACCCTCCCCGACCGGGTGGGCTACGCCCAGAAGACGTCGTCGATCCGCGGGGCCACCGTGTCCGCTTCCTGTTGGGTCAGGCTCTCGTTCCACACCTCCTCCCACCGCACCGAGTCCCGGACCACAAGGCGGAGGGAGTTCTCCTCGAGGCCTGGTCCTTCGTCGTAGGCCAAGGAATGGTCTGTGAAGAAAGCGACGGTGTCCGCCTGGGGCTCGGACTGGGAGCTGGACGTGACCAGACCGTCGCAGGCGGCCACGGCCAGCAGGCCCAGGGCAGCGGGCACAGCGATCCACCAACTGAGCAGGCCATGGTTATCCATCATCGACTCCGTCGTCGTCCGGCTCGTCTCCGGGCTCCGTCGTGGTAGACTCGGGACACATCCCATACTCCCCGCACGGACTGTGAATGTACCTCGACCGAACCGCCTCCTGGAGCGAGGTGGTCACGGTGACCCGAATCGTGAAGTCCGGCTCCCATTGGTGGACCGTTCGTTCATACCTCCGGGTGGTGGCTACCGTGTTCCAGTCCCCTGGGCCCCAGGCGTACTCGTAGCGCTCCTCCCAGAGGAACCCGTATTCGAAGTCCCCACCGTCGGGATTGGAGTCCCACTCGACCGTCCCGGTGTCCGGGGAAGCCGGGCCCGTGATGTCGGCGTCGAGGACCTGGGGGGTGAAGGCGAGCTTGTCCGGAGAACCTTGTAGGCCCGAGAGTTGACCCTTGGTCGCCATGCTCAGGATCGAGTCCCGGACCTCCGTTGCTCCGAAGCTCGGATCGCGATCGAGGAGCAGCGCCACGGTCCCGGCTACTTACGCGGCCGCCTCGGACGTGCCTGAACCCGTGCCGGTCCCATTTCCCGCTCGGGCCGAATAGATCTCGTGGCCCGGGGCGAGGAGGTCGATGCAGCCCCCATGGTTCGAGCCGGACCACCGCTGGTCGTCCACGGTCGAGGCCCCGACCGTGAGCACCGAATCCATATGTGCAGGCATATAGTTGCAGGCGTCGTCGTTGTCGTTGCCAGCGGAGACGACCACCGTGACCCCTGCATCGACGAGATCCTGGATCGCCTCGTCGAGATCAGGATCCGGGATCGGTTCGTGGTGAGCGACCCTCCAACTCAGGTTGGCGACTGCCGGCTCGTTGTGATTCTCGGCCACCCAGTCGATGGCCCCGACGACGGAGTCCGTCACGCCCTCAGGCGGGTCTGCCACATTTCCCCCGCAGTTGAGCACGCGAACCGTGTAGATGGTGGCCGACTGAGCCACACCGATGTTGTCCGCGGCGCCGCTGGTGGCTCCTGCGGCGACGCTGACCATGGCGGTCCCATGGTCGGTCATCCAATCGTCGAAGTTCTCGTCCCAGCACTCCTCGCCATACAGAGAATCGGCAGAGTTGCGGTACACATCGTAGCGCTCCGGAGCGTCGGCTACCCAGCTCCCCGCCGATGAGCCGAACTGTTCGTGGCCCGAATAGATGCCGGTGTCCACGATGTAGATGTGCGTGTCACTCCCGCTCTCGATGGGGTCCCAGACCACTTGCAGAGGCAGTGCTCGTTGGTTGATGCGGTAGTGGCCCCAGTGGGTGGGAGGATCAACGCCGGAAGCTGGCGGGGGCCCAGCCGTGTGGGGGATGTCACTCTCCTCGCCCGAGCCAGCCCCAGCCAAACCTTGGATGACCCGCACGGGAGAGACCTGACGCACCTGCGGATGGGCCTCGATCTCGGGCAGCGCTTCGTCCGGGATCGTGGCGGAGAAACCTACGAGAACCGTTTCATAAATGAGTTCCGGCGTCACCCCCGCCGCGGTGGCCACCTCGTGGGCCCGCGCGGACACGTCCGTGATCCCCCGGTCCAGGGCTACGATGAAACGCCCCGGCACCACCTCCCCCGGTTGCCGCGGACCACTGTGTGCGGCCGCCCGGTCGCCGTCACCTGCTGTGGGATCGGCCACCGCTGCTGGCTCCTCCTCCGGAAGGTGAGTGGGGAACTCGCACCCCCACAGAAGGAGGAAAGCCGCAGCCACGGAGGTCGCCGGTCGCAGGGGGGGCAACGTCGGGGAATTCTGGGAGAGTGGAGGACGAGTGGGGCCAGCGAACGAGAGAGCTGTCTCGTTGAGTATCTCAGGTGTCTTGCAAGGGCGACTGTTACACACCCGTGTTATTGGGCTAATCTACGACCGTCAACCCTTAGCGCCTGCCCTTCAACGACTTAGGCGGGAGCTGATCCGTTGGGAAATGGGGGTTGAGGCGGCCCAAGCTGCCTTCTGACAAGGGCGTGGCAGGAAGGAGACGACTAAACTTTGTTTCGATACGGCTAGCGTGAGCCGCCCCCGGTTTTCCGGAGATTGCCTTACCTGCAGTACCGCGCCCCCCCTCGTTGAGAAGTGTGGTGGCTCCTGAACCGTTCCCGTATTCCGCGGGAGGGACGCAGCCTCCCAGGGGTCACACCAAAGGTCACACTCCCATCGGCCGTGTCGGGCAAATGACTTGCTGATCGCACTTTACGAGTCCATCGGACGACGGTCGGAATCGTGTTCGACTCCCGCCGCCTCCACTACGAACGCCCAGCCCCCTGACGGTGGCTGGGCTTTCGTGCGTTCGGGGCCCGGCGAAGGTTCTGGCGGCGGGAGCCAGCGGACTGACTTGGTGGTCCAGTTTCCTGCCCCCTTCACTCCGCGAGACCATCGAGGATGGGGCGCACACCCACTGCAGATGACCCCCGCCGGCGCGTCGGGAAGATGGAGGGCGGATTCATTGGGGAGGAAAAGAAAATCGCCGACAGAGGATTTTCCCCGAAATACCACCTCAGAAGCGGCTCGGGGGACCGGGTGCGGTGCCTCTCGAGCCGCGACACATCACGGCTCGTCCGAACGCAGGCGATCCATCGCGGGCTGGAGTCGGCTGCGGTAGGCCG
>SLNQ01000049.1 GCA_007132965.1 Gemmatimonadota bacterium
AGCGACCTGGCGGTGGGGGGTCCGGTGAACGTGGAGGGGGACCTGATCGGGAAATACGTGGGTAGGCTTCTCCGCACCCGGAGCATCCCGGAGGAGCCACGCAGCGATGCGGAGTCCAGTACATAGCGACCCCCGGGACGTGCAGCTCCAGAACACCAAACGGAACGACATCATGGCATTCGACAGCGTCGAAGACGCGCTGCAGGACATACGCGACGGCAAGATGGTCATCGTGGCCGACGACGAGGACCGGGAAAACGAGGGCGACCTGGTCTGCGCCGCCTCGACCATCACCCCAGAGATCGTCAACTTCATGACCAAGCACGGTCGGGGCCTCATCTGCGTGTCCCTGACCCGGGACCGGGCCGACGAGTTGGACCTGGTTCCCATGACGGACCACAACACCGATCCCCACGACACGGCCTTCACCGTGTCCGTGGACGCCCACCGCCGCTTCGGAGTCACCACCGGGATCAGCGCCCAGGACCGGGCCACCACCATTCAGGTCCTGGTGGACCCGGACAGCCGGCCCCAGGACCTCCGCCGGCCCGGACACGTCTTTCCCCTCCGGGCCCAGCCCGGAGGTGTGCTGCGGCGGGTGGGACAGACCGAGGCCTCGGTGGACCTGGCGCGCCTGGCGGGGCTGCCGCCGGTGGGCGTCATCTGCGAGATCCTGAACCCCGACGGCTCCATGGCCCGGCGCCCGGAGCTGGAGGCCTTCGCCCAGGAGCACGACCTTCGCTTCATTACCGTGGCGCAACTGGTGGCCTACCGGTTGAGCAAGGAGCGCCTGGTCAAGCGGCTGGCACAGGTCCAGCTTCCCACACCCCACGGAGAGTTCCGCCTCATCGGCTACGAGAGCCTCATCGACAACCGGGAGCACGTGGCCCTGGTGAAGGGCGAGGTGGAGGGGCAGGACGGCGTCATGGTCCGGATGCACTCGGAGTGCCTCACCGGAGACGTCTTCGGGTCGCAGCGCTGCGACTGCGGCGAGCAGCTGGATGCCGCCATGAGCCGGATCCAGAGGGAGGGCCTGGGGGCCATCATCTACCTCCGACAGGAGGGTCGAGGCATGGGGCTGGGCAACAAGCTCCGGGCCTACGAGCTGCAGGAGAAGGGAGAGGACACGGTGGAAGCGAACCTGAGCCTGGGCTTCAAGCCGGACCTCAGGGACTACGGGATCGGGGCGCAGATTCTCCTGGACCTTGGACTCCGGCGCATCCGCCTCTTGACCAACAATCCCAAGAAGATCGTGGGGCTGGAGGGGTACGGCCTCGAGATCACCGGGCGGGAGCCCCTCCGGGTTCGCCCGGGAGAGCACAACGCCCGTTACCTCGAGACCAAGAGGAGGCGTCTTGGCCACCTGCCCTGACGCCGCTGTCGGCCCAGCTCGCACCCCAAAGCACACGCCATGAACCGGAGGGAGCACGCCATGAAGGAATTCGAGGGACGCCTGGACGGGACGGGACTTCGTGTTGCCGTGGTGGTGGCTCGCTTCAACGAGATGATCACCGACCAGCTCCTGGCCGGAGCGGTGGATTGCCTGGTCCGACACGGGGTTTCCCGCGACGACCTGGAGGTGATCCGGGTGCCCGGGGCGTGGGAGCTCCCCGGCGCCTGCTCCCGCGTCCGGGCCCGGGGTGGGGTGGACGCCATCGTGGCCCTGGGATGCGTCATTCGCGGCGCCACCCCCCACTTCGACTACGTGGCGGGCGAGGCGGCAGCAGGGCTGGGGGCCCTGAACCGGCAGGGCGAGGTCCCGGTGGGATTCGGCGTTCTCACCACCGACACGCTGGAGCAGGCGCTGGGGCGGGCGGGCACCAAGGCCGGCAACAAGGGAAGGGAGGCCGCTGAGGCCACCCTGGAGATGGCCACGCTGTACCGGGACCTTTCATGAGCCGTGGCGGAGGACTGACGCCGGCCGAAAGGGTGGACCGGAGCCGGGCCCGTTCCTGGGCCACCCAGATCCTCTACCGCTGGGAAAGCGAGGGCGGGGGCCACAGCCTCATGGACGCCTTCCACGAGACCCTCAGGACCCGGCAGGTGGCGCCCCGGCGCATTCCCATGATCGAGGAGCACATCACCCGGGTGAACGAGCACCTGGAGGAGGTGGACAAGGTCCTGGAGGAGGCGCTGGACAACTGGCGACTGGACCGCCTTTCGCGCATCGATCGCAGCGTGCTCCGCCTTTCGGCGTCCGAGATCCTCTTCGACCTGGAGGTTCCCCCGCGGGTGGCCCTCCAGGAGGGGATCCGTCTGGCCGGCCAGTACGGAGGCGGCGAGTCTCCCCGGTTCGTGAACGGGGTCCTGGATGCCGTCCTCCGGCGGAGCGGACGGTAGCTCGGCGGTGAGCACGGCGGAGTCGGCAGGAGAGACGAAGGGAGGCGAGGAGGGGCCGCCCCGTCGGGTCCTGGTCCTGAACTGGCTGGACCGGGAGAACCCCCAGGCGGGCGGGGCGGAGATGCACCTCCACGAGACCTTCGGCCGGATCGTGGAGGCCGGATGGCAGGTGACCCTGGTCAGTAGCGGGTGGGATGGCGCGCCCGACCGGGTGGAGCTGGACGGCCTTGAGGTGCACCGGGTGGGCGGGCGTCACAGCTATCTCCTGAAGGCTCCCGGGCACGCTCGGAGGCTGCTGCGGAGTCGACCCTTCGACGTGGTGGTGGAGGACCTGAACAAGGTGCCCCTCTTTGCGCCTTTCTGGTGTCGCCGCCCCCTCCTTCTGCTGGTTCACCACCTCTTCGGGGCCACCGCCTTCAAGGAGGCACCGCTGCCCCTGGCCCTGGCTACCTGGCTCCTGGAACGCCCCGTGGGGACCGTGTATCGAAGCGTGCCCGCAGTGGCCGTCTCCGGGAGCACCCGGGACGACCTGGTGGCCCGGGGACTGCATCGTGACCGGATCCGCGTCATCCCCAACGGAGTGGAGCTGGAGGCCTTCTCACCGGCTCCCGAGGGAGGCCGCTTCCGTGAGCCCACCCTCCTCTACCTGGGTCGGCTCAAGCGATACAAGCGGGTGGATCTGCTCCTGAAGGCGGTGGCGGTCCTCCGGGACGAAGGCGTGTCGGTCCGGTTGCTCGTCGCCGGGAAGGGGGACCACAGGGAGGCGCTGGAGCGGGAGGCCGGGGAGCTGGGCCTCGACGGCGAGTGGGTCCGCTTCCTGGGCTTCGTCTCGGAACCGGAAAAGCGGGAGCTTCTGGCCCGCGCATGGGTACATTGTCTTGTGTCGCCCAAGGAGGGATGGGGCATTGCGAACCTGGAGGCGGCGGCGGCGGGGACCCCCACCGTGGCCAGCGACGCCCCGGGCCTCCGGGACTCGGTGGTCCACGGGACCACGGGCTTCCTGGTGCCCCACGGCGACGTGGAGGCGGTGGCGACACGGATCCGTGAGTTGGTGGACGACCCGGCGCTCAGAGATCGACTCGGACGGGGCGGACGGACCTTCGCCGCCCGGTACTCGTGGGACCGGACGGCCGCCCGCATGCGGGAAGCGTTGGAAGAGGTGGTGGCCTCCTCTTGAGGAGGTCCGTACTTTGTACGCCCCGCCGTCCCCGCCCGGCCCACTCCAATCCAGGGAGGTGTAGTGAGTACCACCTTGACGTCCGGTCTGACGCTCCGGGAGCTCCTGGAGGCAAAGCGCGAGACCCTTTCCCTGGAGCTTCTCACCCCCGACCTGTCCCTGGACCGGCGCTGCCAGGATCCGGACGTGTCCAGCCCCGGTCTGGCGCTGGCAGGGTACGTGGGCCGGTTCCCCGGGGGCCGTATGCAGGTGCTGGGCGAGACGGAGATGACGTATCTGGAGTCGCTGGATCCGGATGAGCGGAGGGAGAGGCTCGAGACGCTCTTCTCCATGGACTTCCCGGCCGCCTTCGTCACCAAGGGACAACGGGTTCCGGACGTGCTGCTGGAGGTGGCCCGGGACGCGGAGATTCCGGTGTTCAGGTCCTACCTCACAACCAAGGCCTTCTACAGCCGGATGAAGCCGTACCTGGAGGTGAGCCTCGCCCCCTCCACGACCCTCCACGGCTCCCTGGCCGACGTGTACGGGGTGGGGCTCCTCTTCATTGGTAAGAGCGGGATCGGAAAGAGCGAGTGCGTGCTGGACCTGGTAGAGCGGGGACACCGGCTTGTGGCCGACGACCTGGTGATGGCCTCGCGACGAGGACACGACGTCCTCATTGGTCGAGGACACGAGCTGCAGCGCCATCACATGGAGATCCGGGGCGTGGGCATCATCGACGTGCGGGCCCTTTTCGGGATTCGGGCCATCCGGCAGCAGAAGCGGATCGAGGTGGTGGTGCAGCTGGAGGAGTGGGATGATGCACGGAGCTACGACCGCACCGGCCTGAACCGGGAAGAGGCCGAGATTCTGGGGGTGGAGCTCCCCAAGGTCACCGTGCCCCTGAACCCGGGAAAGAACATCACGGTGATCTCAGAGGTGGTGGCCATGAACCACCTCCTGCGCTACTCCGGCACCGATTCGGCCATGGAGTTCGACCGGCGACTACGGGACCGGATGACCCCGGTGAGGGAGTACCTGGAGGAAGATTATGAGTGACCCCGAGGACGAAGGCACGACCCCTCTGGCCAGGGGCATCGTGCTGACCCACGGTGCCATGTGCCACGGCATGGTCGACGCGGTCCGAAAGATCTCGGGAGCCGACGAAGACGCCCTGGAGGCCGTGTCCAATGAGGGGCAGGGCCCGGACGAGCTGTTGGCGAAGGTGGGGCGGGCCGCCGGCGACGGCCCGGTGATCATCTTCACCGACCTCCAGACCGGAAGTTGCGCCTTCACCGCCCGCTTCGTCTGCCGGGACCCGGGCAACCGGCGCGCCATCTTCGGAACGAACCTCCCCATGCTCCTGGATTTCGTATTCCACCGCGGCATGCCCCTGGACGAGCTGGTGGAGCGCCTCCTCGATCAGGGTCGGTCCGCGATCCATTCCTTCGACACCCAACGGTCAACGGATGGGCATCGTACTCCTGCGGGTGGATGAACGGCTGATCCACGGCCAGGTGACCATCGGCTGGGGCGCGCGGCTGAAGCCCTCCCGGTACGTAGTGGTGGACGACGAGCTGGCCGGCTCGCAGTGGGAGCGGGAGCTCATGGCGCTGGGCGTGCCGCCCGGGGCGGAGGCGGTGTTCGCCACCGTGGCCGAGGCCCGGGACAGGGTGGAGGCATGGCTGGCCTCCGACGAGGAGATCGTGCTGCTGACCCGCGACCTGGACCACATGCTGAGGTTGGCCCGCAGCGGCCGGCTCCGGGGCACCCGGGTGAACCTGGGCGGACTCCACCACGCGCCCGGTCGCGAGGAGGTGCTCCCGTACCTCTACCTCACCGAGGGCGACCAGAAGCGGATCCGGGAGCTGGAGCGGGAGGGCGTGGAGGTGACGGCTCGGGACCTGCCCACGTCCCCGGTCCGGAGCGCAGCGGACATCCTGCGCTGATGGAGCCCCTGGGCTGGCTTCTGTTGATCCTCCTGGGCGCCTGGGCGGCCCTGGACGGAGTGTCGGCGGGTCAGTTCATGATCTCCCGGCCCCTGGTGACGGGGACTCTCAGCGGGCTCGTCCTCGGTGATCCGACCACCGGCTTTCTGCTGGGGCTCATCCTGGATCTCTTTCACCTGGGCACCGTCCCCGCCGGAGGCGCCCGGCTCCCGGAGCCGGGCCCCGCAGCCATTCCGGCCACCTTCGCCGCCACCTGGGTGGGTGGGGCCGGGGGGCTGGCGGCAGGCTTCGGCGTG
>SLNQ01000099.1 GCA_007132965.1 Gemmatimonadota bacterium
ATGTGCCGCCAGTACACCCGGACCTTCCACATCGAGGACTCGGTGTGCATCGATCCGGAAACGGGCCGCATCCGCCACAAGCCCGAGCTGGCAGTGCACGCACCGGAGAGTGTGGAGGAGGACTGGCTCCCCGACGGCCCCTTCCAGCTGGGGCTCACCGCAGGGGCCTCTACCCCCAACAACAAGATCGGCGACGCCCTTCTCCGGGTCCTGAAGATCCGCGGGGTGGAGATTCCCGAGGGGCCCCGCCAGCCGCTCCCCATGGCGGGGGCCTGAGGCGTCAGCCGGCGCCGGTCTCCCGCTCGACCAACCCCTTCCCCAACCGCTTCAGCAACCCACGGAGATCGGCCTGCTCGTCAGCCGAGAGGTGGCTGACCAGATCGCGGATGAAGCGGGCATGGCCCGGAAAGACGTCGGCGATCACCTCCCGGCCCTCAGGGGTGAGGTGGGCGATGATGACCCGGCGGTCCTCCTGGGAACGCTCTCGGTACACGAGGCCCTGCTCCTCGAGGCGGTCCATGACGTAGGTGACGTTCCCCCCGGTCACCAGGAGCTTGTCAGCCAGCTCGCCCAGCGAGAGGGGCCCCAGGTGGTGAAGCGCCTCAAGCACCCCGAACTGGGGAATGGTGAGGCCGTACTCCACCACCCGTGATCCCACGACCCGGGAAAAGGTCAGGTACGACCGGGCCAGGGCGATCCACAGTCGAAGCGCCGCATCTTCTTCCGGCCCCCAGCTCCGGGGTGCTCCCCCGCCACGGGCCGACTCCCCGCCGGCGAGAGCGATCCTGGAACTCGACATCTTCAAATGTGGATGGGCCGGCCCAGTGAGGCCAGCGCCGCTTCGGCCACCGCTTCCGAAAGGGTGGGGTGGGGGTGAATGGCCTTCTCCATCTCCTCAGCCGTGGTCTCCAGGTGCCGCCCCACCACGAACTCGCCGATGAGCTCGGTGGCGTGGGGACCGATGATGTGGGCCCCCAGGATCTCGGAGTACTTCTTGTCGCGGATCACCTTGATGAAGCCGTCGGTGTCACCGTGGGCCAGCGCCCGGCCGTTGCCCACCCAGGGGAACTTGCCCACCTGGATGTCGTGGCCGGCTTCCTTGGCCTGCTCCTCGGTGAGTCCCACCGAAGCCACTTCCGGATGGCAGTACGTGCAGTTGGGGATGTTGCCGTAGTCCACCGGCCCGTGGGCTTCGCCGGCGATCTTCTCGACGCAGGCGATTCCCTCGTGGGAGGCCTTGTGAGCCAGGAGGGCTCCGCCGGCGCAGTCGCCCACGGCGTAGACTCCCTCCACACTGGTCCGCATCCACTCATCCACCTCGATGAAGTTGCCGTCCTCGGTCAACTCCACGCCGGCCTCTTTCAGGCCGATGTCCTCGACGTTGGGGACCCGGCCCACCGCCGAAAGGACCCGATCCACCGTCAGGGTCTGCTCCTCACCGTCCTTGTCCTTGAAGGTGAGGGTCACCGAGTCGTCACCCACCTCGGCCTGCTCCAGGCGAGCCCCGGTGTGAATGGTCATGCCCCGCTTCTTGTAGCTCTTCTCCATCTGAGCCGAGATGTCGTGGTCCTCCACGGGCAGCACCCGGTCCAGCGCCTCGATGATGGTGACCTCCGAGCCATAGGCCTCGAAGATGTCGGCGAACTCCATTCCGATGGCGCCGGCGCCCACGATGGCCAGGGTCTTCGGCGCTTCGGTGGCGTAGAGGGCGTCGTCCGACGACCAGATGTACTCCCCGTCGATCTCCAGGAAGGGCAGGCTTCGGGGCCGGGACCCGGTGGCCACGAGGATGTGGTCGGCCTCGTAGGTCTCGTCGCCGTCATCGGACTCCACCGTCACCTTCCCGTCGCCGGCCAGGCGGCCCCAGCCCTGGAGGTGGGTGATCTTGTTCTTCTTGAAGAGCATCCCCACCCCGCGGTTGAGCTGGGCGGCCACCTTGCGGCTCCGCTCCTGGGCCGGACCCAGGTCCACGCTCACCTCACCGGTAGAGATCCCGTGCTTCTCGGCTCCCTTCAATTCGTTGACCAGGAGGGCCGAGGTGAGCAGCGACTTGGTGGGGATGCACCCGATGTTCAGGCACACGCCGCCCAGCTTATCGGCCTCCACGCACGCCGCCTTCATACCCATCTGGGACGCCCGGATGGCGGCCACGTAGCCACCTGGACCGCTCCCGATCACGATGAGGTCGAATTTCTTCCCGTCGTCAGCCACAGAGCCACCTCTCTTGGGGTCGAGGGCCCACCCTGCCACAGCTCCGAGGTCTCACCGCGCACGGCGGCGGAACCATCGGCGTACTGGGAGGCCCGTGATCCTTCCTTGAATCGCCGGCACAAGTTAGAGCGGAGGACGGGGCGTTGCCAACCCCGTCCGCACCGGATGTCAGGGAACGCCGCCGGGGGACCTTTGCGAGACACCGCATGACACCTTATTCTGATGCGACTTTTTCCTCTTGCGTCCGGAGCACTTCATCATGTGGCTGATCGCCGTGCTCGTGCTGGCCCTGGGCCTGGGCCTCTTCGTGATCCTGACGTACAACGCCCTGGTGAAGCTCCGGGAGCAGGTGGATGGAGCCTGGGCCGACATCGACGTCCAGCTCAAGCGGCGGCACGACCTGATCCCGAATCTGGTGGAAGCGGTGAAGGGATACGCCACCCACGAGCGGGAGACGCTGGAAGAGGTCATCCGGGCCCGCAACCAGGCTGTTTCCGCCGAAGGACCCGAAGCGCAGGCCGAAGCCGAGACCCTTCTGGGAGGTGCGCTGAAGTCCATGTTCGCCCTCTCGGAGGCCTACCCCGACCTGAAGGCGAACCAGAACTTCCTGGACCTCCAGAACAACCTGCGGGACACGGAGAACCAGATCGAGCGGGCCCGACGCTACTACAACGCCATCGTTCGGGACTACAACACCAAGATCCGGCAGGTACCGTCGAACATCGTCGCCAACGCCTTCCGGTTCACCGCCCGGGCCTTCTTCGAGATCGAGGAGGCCGAGCGAACCGCTCCGGCGGTGGACTTCGGCTCCGGCTCCTGACCCGGAGCGAGGCGAGCCGAGACTCAGACCAGCGCCACCAGGGGCTCTTCCAGAATCGAGGTGAGGGTCTGGAGGAAACGGGACCCCTGAGCCCCGTCGATGACCCGGTGGTCACAGCTCATGGTGATCTTCATCCGGGTCCGGACGTCCAGTTCCCCGTCCACCACCACCGGGCGTTCCTCCAACCCGCCCACCGCGAGGATCCCCGCCTCAGGGGGGTTGATCACCGCGGTGAACTCCTCGATCCCGAACATTCCCAGATTTGAGACGGAAAAGGTGGAGCCGGTGTACTCTTCCGGCTTCAACTTCTTGTCTCGAGCCCGACCGGCCAGCTCCCGCACCTCCTGGGCGATGTGGGCAAGACCCTTCAGGTGCGCGTCGCGGATCACCGGGGTGATGAGGCCGTCGTCGATGGCCACCGCCACCCCCAGGTGCACCCGATTGAAGCGTCGGACGTGGTCGCCGCCCCAGTGCGCGTTGCACTCCGGGTGCTTCTTCAGGGCCATGGCGGTGGCCTTCAGGATGATGTCGTTGTAGGAGACCTTGACTCCCTCGGACTCCAGGCGGGCGTTGACCCGGGACCGGGCCTCCACCATGCGGGTCATGTCCACGTCCACCGTGAGGAAGAAGTGGGGCACCGGGCCGATGGACTCCACCAGACGCTTCGCGATGGTCTTCCGCAT
Source organism: Gemmatimonadota bacterium (assembly GCA_007132965.1). GTDB lineage: Bacteria > Gemmatimonadota > Gemmatimonadetes > Longimicrobiales > Gaopeijiaceae > PWLA01. Next base: position 3,715 of record SLNQ01000099.1, read on the forward strand.
CTGTGACAGGGGGACGTCCTCGTAGTCCTCCTCGGCAGCGGGCTCGAACGCGGGCACCTCCGGCGCTTCGGCCGCCTCCGGTACGCCCTCCTCCACCGCCTTCTCCACGTCCCGCTTCACGATGCGACCCCCGGGGCCGCTTCCCTCCAGCGCCGAGAGCTCCAGCCCCTCCTCGGCGGCCAGCCGGCGTGCCAGGGGTGAGGCCTTGATCCGCTCTTCGTCGGCGGCGGCGGGGGCATCTGCCTTCTCGGGAGCAGCTTCGGGCTCCTCCTCGACTTCGGGCTCCTCCTCGACTTCAGGCTCCTCCTCATCGGCCTCGTCGTCCGCAGCCTTTTCAGGCTCCTCTTCGTCCTCGTCAGGGGCCTCGTCGCCGTCCACCAGGCCGGAGATGTCCTCGTCCTCGTCTCCGATGACGGCGATGACGTCGCCTACCGGGGCCGTGCCGCCCTCCTCCACCAGGATCTTCCGAAGCACCCCTTCGCCACGAGCCACCAGCTCCATGGTAGCCTTGTCCGTCTCGATCTCGGCCAGCACGTCGCCGTTGGAGACCTCGTCACCCTCGGACTTGAGCCACGATACGATCTGTCCCTCTTCCATGGTGGGGGAAAGGGCCTCCATGTGGACCTTGGTCGCCATTCGTCTTCGCCTCGTCGTCCCGGTCGTGTGCGCTCCCGATCCGCCGCCTCGTCGGCGTCGGTGGGGATGCCCGCTGCCCCCATCGGGGCGATGCCGGGGGGGAGGCCCCGGTGGGCTGCGCGTGTGGTTATGGATTCAGTCGCGGTAAAGCACCCGGTTGCAGGCCGCTACCACGCGGTCGGCGTCGGGCTTGGCCAGCTTCTCCAGATTCTTTGCGTAGGGCATGGGCACGTCGGCCTGCGTGACCCGGAGCACCGGCGCATCAAGGTAGTCGAACGCCTCTTCCTGGATGGTGGCGACAATCTGCGAGCCGATGCCCGCGTAGGGCCATCCTTCCTCCAGGTAGACCGCACGATTCGTCTTGCGAACCGAGGCCAGGATCGCGTCCACGTCCAGGGGCCGGAGGGTGCGTAGGTCCACCACCTCCACGTCCACGTCCTCCTTCTCAAGCTTTCCGGCCACCTGCAGGGCCAGGTTCACCATCTTCCCGTGGGTGATGAGGGACACGTCGGCCCCCTCGCGCTTGACGTCGGCCTTGCCCAGGGGGATCACGAAGTCGCCGTCGTCCGGGTCGGGGACCTCGCCCTTGAGGTTGTAGAGGAGCTCCCCCTCCATGAAGGCCACCGGATCGTCGTCGCGGATGCTGGCCTTCAGCAGGCCCTTGGCATCGGCGGGCGTCCCCGGAGTCACCAGCTTCACCCCGGGGGCGTGGACGTACCAGGTCTCACAGGCTTGGGAGTGCTGGGCCGAAAGCTGGAGAGCCGCGCCGGTAGGACCCCGAAACACCATGGGGATGGGAATCTGGCCGCCGGTCATGTAGTACATCTTGGCGGCGGAGTTGATGACCTGGTCCAGCGCCAGAATGGAGAAGTTGAAGGTCATGAACTCCACGATGGGCCGGAGCCCGGTCATGGCCGCTCCCACGCCCAGGCCGGCAAAGCCCAGCTCCGAAATGGGCGTGTCCACCACGCGCTGGGGACCGAACCGGTCCAGGAGTCCCTTCGATACCTTGTAAGCTCCGTCGTACTCCGCCACCTCCTCTCCCATGAGGAAGACGGAATCGTCGCGCTCCATCTCTTCGGCCAGGGCCTGGTTCAGCGCTTCTCTGTATGTGATCTCAGGCATTGCAGCGTTGGTTCGGAGGTCAGTGGGTGGGGGCGCCGGGCTCTCGCCGGATTGGACCGGTCACCGGTCCCGCCCATCCATGAAGAGCCGGCCGTGTTCGTTGAGCTCGGCGTACACGTGGGTGTAGAGCTCCTCGTCGGAGGGGAAGGGCGAGTCGTCGGCGAATTCCACTGCCTCGTCGACCACCTTCCGGACCTCCGTGTCCAGGTCCTCGAGCTCGTCCTGGGTCATGATCTCGGCATCGAAGAGGTGC
>SLNQ01000235.1 GCA_007132965.1 Gemmatimonadota bacterium
GCCTCCACCCCCACCGGCCGCTCTCCCGGCCCCCGGGCCGCGTACCCCGGCTCCGCGGCCTCCTCCGCGAACTTCACGTTGAACGGGCAAACTTCCTGACAAATGTCACATCCATAGACCCGGTTGCCCATGAGGGGGCGAAGCTCCCGGGGGATGGGGCCCCGGTGCTCGATGGTCAGGTACGAGATGCACAGCCGCGCGTCCATGACCGGGGCGCCGTTCTCGTCGCGCCCCAGGAGCGCTCCGGTGGGACAGGCGTCGAGACAGGCGCGGCAGCTCCCGCAGTGGTCCCGCTCGAAGGGATCGTCCGCCTCGGCGTCCAGCTCCAGGAGGAGGGCCCCGAGAAAGAAGTACGAGCCCCGTCGGGGATGGATGAGCATGGTGTTGCGGCCGAACCAGCCGAAACCGGCCCGCTGGCCCAGCTCCCGCTCCAGCACCGGACCCGTGTCCACGTAGATCCGACCCTCCACGCTACGGTCCAGCTCCTCCTCCAGCCGGCGGTGCACCCGCCGCAGCCCCTTCTTCACCACCCGGTGGTAGTCCCGCCCCCGGGCGTAGCGGGCGATCACTCCCCGGGCGGGATCCTCGGGCACGCCCGCCGGATCGGGCTGGAAGTAGTCGTGGGCCACCACCAGGGCCGAGCGGGCTCCCGGGAGACTGCGAGACGGATCGTCACGGCGCTCCAGGGCGTCGGCGCGGGCCAGGTACTCCATCTCGCCGTGGTAGCCCTCCTCCAGCCAGCGACGAAGGTGGGCACCATGATTCGAAGGGTCCGGCCGCACCACGCCCGCCATCTCGAATCCCTCGTCCCGGGCCAGCTCGTGGAGGAGCTCGCGGGTTTCTGAAGCGTCCATACCCTGACGTTATAAGTCCCTTGGCTAAGCACAAAGAGGGCCGGTCAATCCCTGGCCCCACCGTAGACCCGTCCCTTCCACTCGATCTTCCGGCTCCCCCGAAGCCAGCTACGACACACGATAAAGGCCACCACCAGAGTTCCCAGGGGATACAGGAGGGCCATGGCGGGTGAGACTCCGAATCGCCGGTACCCGCCGGCCCAGATGAGGACGCAAAGCCCCCATGTCAGGGCGCCCCACACCGCGACGGCCAGCCCAGCATGTCCCCAGGCCCCCGACGCCCAGGACTCGGGTCCCGGAAAGATCGCCGGGTGGCCGGCAGCGGCCAGTCCCACCGCCCCCACCGTCGCCAACGGCGGAAGCAGCCAGGCCACCAGGAGGAATAAAAGGATGCCCGGCACAGCCACCGGTGCCAGGCCACCCGCAGCCTGCCGTGCTCCGATGGCCATGTTCTTCGTCCAGCCGTTCACCAGGGAGGCGAGAGACGTGTACATGCGAGTGGCGAACGCCTCCTCGGCCTGGCGGATGGTGAGCCGCCGGCCCGCCCGGGTGAGCTCCTGCGCCAACCGCAGGTCCTCCACCACCTCGTCCTTCACCGCTTCGTGGCCGCCCAGGTCGTTGTAGGCTTTCCGCCTCACGAGGATGTACTGACCGTTGGCGATCGCTTCCTCCCAGCGGGATCGGTCCAGGACCCGGTCCAAACGCCGAAACCGAATGCCCATGAGGGCGAAGATCTGGGGCTGCACCAGGCGTTCCGCAAAGGTCCCCAGCTCCTGGCGGCCCAGCAGGGAGAGGGCATCGGCGGCATCCTCTTCCAGCGCCTCGAGGCATCGGGCCAGCAGCCGGGGGTGGTGCACCGTGTCGGCGTCGGTGAACAGGAGGATGCGTCCCCGGGCCGCTGCGGCCCCCTGGCGGCAGGCCCAGGGTTTTCCGAACCAACCGTCGGGAAGGGGCTCGCCGGTGAGGATCCGAAGCGGCACACCACTGCCGGCACCGGCCTCCCGGGCCTCCTCGGCGGTGCCGTCGCTGGAGCGGTCATCGACCACGATGATCTCGTGGGGCACGCCCTCCTGCCGGACCAGGCTTTCCACACACCGACCGATCCGTCCCGCCTCGTTGCGCGCCGGCACGATGACCGAGACCAGCACATCTCCCTCCGCCGAAGGCATCGCTCCGCCAGAGGGTTCGATGTCCCCGTCGGAGGGGTCGGTGCCCTCTCCGGGGGATCCGGCACCCGCAGCGGTAACATCGCCGAACGGTGCCTCCGGCAGCGGCCGTGGCTCTCGGATCCCGTACGCCAGGAAGGCCCCGAGGCCGACCCAGGGGAGGGTTGCCAGCCCCACCAGCAGCATCACGTCCATGCCCATCTCAGTCGCTGGCCCGGTCAGTTCCGGGCGCGGAAGCGGGCTCCGTCCTCGGCCCGATCACCGGGGTAGACCACCACCCGGTCCCCTTCCTCCAGCCCGGAGACCACCTCCATCTCGACCTGGCTGCGCCGGCCGATCTCCACCTCCGTCTCGTGGAGCCGACCGTCGGCAGCCCGGAAGACCAACCACACATCCCCGCGCCGGAAGGCGGCGCCGGTGGGAATCCTGAGCACGTCCGGGGCTCGGTCCAGGACGATGGCCGCTTCCACCCTGAAGCCATCCCCCAGCGGGCTCCAGCCCTCACCCACCGGATCCAGGATTACGTTCACCCGCTGCTCCTCGATGCCCAGCGCCGAGACGCGGGTGAACCCGGAGGGCTCCACGCGCCGGACCCGGGCTTCCAGCGCTTCCCCACCCCAACCGGTGATCCGGGCGGCGGCACCCGCCGGGACCCGCACGGCATCGGCCGAGAGGAGATCCACCACCACCTCCACGGCCCCGGGATCGCCCAGCTCCAGGAGAAGCTCACCCGGCGAGACCGGGCCCCCGCTCCGACGGTGCAGCTCCAGCACCCGTCCGGCCACCGGCGCCCGGAGGACCAGCGCCTGGCCGTCCGTCTGGGCTGGACGCCGGAGGGCCAGCTCCAGGTCCTCCACCTCACCCTGGGCGGCCCTCACCCCAAACTCGGCAGAGCGAACCTCCGCCTCCCGAGCCCGGAGCATGGCCCGGGCCCGTTCCAGGGCGGACTCCGAACCGCCTCCCTCCCGGAGGAGGATCTCCTGCCGACGCGCTTCCTCCCGGGCATCCACCAGGCCGGCCTCGGCGACCTCCACGGCGGCCCGGGCCCGCTCCACACCAGCCCGGGCAGCCTCAAGCCGAGCTCTGATCTGGGCCTGGGTCCGGACGTCGGCCAGGGAGGCCTCCGGTCCGTGTATGCGGAGAAGTTCCTGACCCGACTCCACCTCGTCACCGGCCTCAAGTCCCGGCCGCTGAAGCGTGCCGGCCACCGGAGCCCGCAGCTCGTAGCGGTCCCGGACTCGGGTACGCCCGTCCTCTTCCACCACAACTTCCATCGTGCCCCGCTCCACGACGACCAGGTCCACGTCCACCGGTTGGGGCCGGAAGGCCAGGACCAGGAGGACCACAACCCCGACCCCGATCCCCACCAGGAGAGCGAGACGAAGCCAGCGGGGCGCCTCCCAGCCCTCTTTGGGCAGGCCCTTCGACTGGCCCTCGCCACCCTCGCCCGCGGCGTCGTTCTCCATCGTCGCTTCGTTCACTCCTCTACTCCCTTGTCTTGAGCACGGCGATGAGATCGAGCCGGTCCAGGCGGCGTCGCACCAGGAGGGCACTCCCGGCTGCGGCCACCAGGACCACCGCCGCCGCGAACCCGTATGTTTCCGGGGTGAGTACCACCGGGAGCCGGTAGCGCTCCATGTCCACCGTCTCCACCACCGCCACGCAGAGAAGGTGCCCGATCCAGAGCCCCAGGGGGAGGGCCAGGGCCACGTGAACCGCCATCTCGCCTAGTAGCACCGACGAGATCTCGCCCCGGGTGAACCCCAACACCCTGAGCGACGCCAGGTCACGGGCCCGAGTCGACACGGCCACCCGGGCATTGTTGTAGACCACCCCCGCCGCGATGACACAGGCGAACAAGGTCAGGATCAGGGTCATGACCAGAAGGATCTCCGCGCTCTGCTCCCGGAAGCGCTCCACCAGGAGATCGCGGCTCCCTACGTCCACCACCACCGGCATCCCTGCCAGCCGATCCTCCAGCTCGGCAAATCGCCCGGGATCCGTCAGGAGGAGGGCCTGGCTCACCGCCGGGCCCTCACCCAGGAGGCGGTTCAGCTCGCCCAGGGCCATGTGGCCCTGGAGCCCGAACATCTCGTCCACCGTGCCGCCCACCACCAGCTCATGGTCCCCGGGCCGCCCCTCCCGGAGGGTCACCGTCACGGTGTCGCCCACCTCCACGCGGAGCACTTCCGCCAGCTTCTCGGTGATCACGAGCCCCCCTTCCGGCGGAGCCCGGGCCTCACCGTCAGCGGACAGAAGCTGCCGGAGTTGGACATCTGCCTGGTAGCCCTGCAGCGGCACGTCGCGCCAGCGGTGTCCGTAGCGCATCCGGACCGAGGTGATCCGCATCCCCTCCACCCGCTCCACACCGGGAAGGGGGAGAAGCTCCCTCAGGGCCCGGTCCGGCTGGGGGCCGGTGAAGGTCACCGTGACGTTCTCTCGCCAGGCCCGGTAGAAGTGCTCCTCGATGAGGTAGTCCATGGCGTCGGTACTGAAGCGAGCCACCACCACGATGGCCACGGCCATGGCGATCCCCAGGGCGGAAAGCCCTGTCCGCAGAGGCCGTCTGCCGATCTCCCGGAGCACCATCCGCCCGGTGGTCCCCACCAGGCGCCCGAGCCCCATGCGCTCGATGAGGGTGGGCCGGTAGCGAGCCGGGGGCTCGGGCTGCATGGCCTCGGCCGGAGAGAGCCGGAGGATCTTCCGTAGAGCGCCAAAGGCTCCCACCAGCCCCGCAGCCAGGGCGACGAGGGTGCCCGCCACCACCTGGCCCCACCCCACCCTGAATTCCAGCACCGGAAGCCCGAAGATGCTGCCGTACAGATCGGTCATGGCCGATCCCATGTACCAGCCCAGCCCGATGCCCAGGACCGCCCCTCCCAGCGTCACCCCGGACACCATCTTCAGGTAGTGGAGCCCCACCTCCCGGTTTCGGTACCCCAGCGCCTTCAGCGCCGCCACCTGAGTGCGCTGCAGGTGCAGGAGCCGCGAGAGCACCACGTTCAGGATGAAGGCGGCCACCCCCAGAAAGATGAGCGGGATCACCCTGGCGAACTGCCGGAGCTGCTGGAGTTCGCCCTCCAGGATGTAGTTGGAGGGCTGCAGGTCGCGGCCCACCGCCCCTCGCCCACCGTACGGCTCCAGGATCCGGTCGATGCCGGCCAGAGCCTCCCGCTCCGAGGCCTCCCGGTGCAGGCGGAAGACCACGTGGTTGAAGGCGCCCTCCATGCGGAAGGCCGGCGCCACCGTGCGCCGGTCCATCCAGAGCACCGCAAAGCGCTCGTCGTCGGGAATGAGGGCACCCCCGGGCGGTACCGGATAGATGAACTCGGGGGAGTTGGCGAGCCCGGTGACCCGAAGGGCCCTGAGCCGGCCGTTCATGACCACCCGGAGGGTGTCGTCCACCCCCACGCCCCACCGCTCCCCGAAGGCGTCCAGGAGGAGGGCCTCGTCCCGACGGCCGGGCTCCGGCATCCGGCCTTCCCGCAGAAAGATGTCGTTGAGGGGCGGCTCGCCGTCGGCGGGAAGACTCACGACCTCGCCCACCGGCGACTGGGCCGCCCCCTCCATGGGAATCCGCACCGGACTCACGACGCGCGTGTAGGCCCGAGCCACCCCCGGCACCTCCTCCAGGCGGCGAGCGAGGCCCTCCGGCGCCCGCTCCAGCATGACGAAGGCGTCGCCGAAGCGGTACC
>SLNQ01000058.1 GCA_007132965.1 Gemmatimonadota bacterium
CATCGACAAAGAGGTGGGGATTCCACTCATGGAGCACGTTGTTGACCCAGTGGATGATGCTGGGTTGCTCCAGCTTCATGTAGTCCCGGTTCATGTCGATCCCCCAGGCGTTGCCCCGGGTGGCACGGGGACTCGCCTCGAACCCATCCGGGTTGATCTGCGGCGACACGATGATGACCATGTCGTCCAGCAGGGCATTCTCCGGGGTCCCCGGCGTGGCCAGCTCCCGGGTCAGAATCAGGAGAGACTCTCGCAGCGTCCGCTCTCCGCCGTGTACGTTGGCGTGAAGCTCCACCACGGGCTTGCCCAGGGCGGCCGCCTCCCACCCCCGGGTCACGCCGGGACGGCTGAATACCAGGTAGGGGAGGTCCCTTCCCTCCCAGCTCTGCCCGTAGATCCCCATCCGGACCTCGCTGGACGACGCTCGCACCAGGTCCAGGTAGTCCATCATCTCCTGGTAGGAGGTGTAGCGCGTGAAGTCCGACTCCTCGGCCGCCGTCCGGAGGTGCTCCGGCGTATCGCCCCGCTCCTGGGCCTGGAGTGCAAGGCTCGGCGCCAGGAGGAGGAGCACCGTCAGGATCAGGCACCGGGACCGAAGGTCGGGTCCGGGGCGGGTGTCAACTGCTCGCATACGTCTCTCCCTGTACGTGTAGTGGGTCCATCGGCTTTTCTGGCTTGGCTCAGTTTATTCGAGACCGAGCCTCAAGGAAAGGGAGCTCACCCATGAGAGGGCCGCCCCCCCCGAAGGGTCTTCCGCCCTGGGGGGAAGGAAGTTCACCCCCGGACCGTCACACCTGTCCCCGCATGAGGCCAGGGCCCCACGCGAAGCCCCCCGTAAACACTTGTGGTACCGGCAAAACGGGCGCTTCGCACTCCTCGCACCCCCCTCGTTTCGGACTCTGGCACACCCCTTCCATGAAGTATGCAGGCACAACCGGGCTCGCAGCGCACGGGACGGGGCAGTGCAGCATCCCTCGTCGCCTGCGGGCCAGCGGCCGAACACCAACGGTCAAACTCAGACTGCGACATCAGCTCACGACGTCAGACACGCAACCCCAATGGGAGGAATTTCTCGATGCGACACTCTACAGGAACCAGCGGCACGACCCGAGGGTCCACCACGTTGCGCTGGACCACCTTCATGGCACTGATCCTCTTTCCGTTGGCCGCCTGCGACGACGACTCCCCCACCACGCCCCCTGACGGTGAACAGGGCACCATGGAGGCGGTGGTTCAGGACGATGGGGGCGCTCAGTCTCCCGCACAGGCCTGGGCTACCGAGGGTTCCGGCGAAGTCTCCGGCCAGTTCGAAGGACAGGCACGGGTGGAGGTCATGGTAGACGGCGCCTGGCAACAGGTGAGCGGCCTGGCCGACATGAATGCCGAAGCGGAGCTGCAGGGCGGGGCGTCCACCATGGGCACGGCCACCGTCGAGGCCCGCACGTATGATCGGGTCCGTGTGGTGGTGAGCAACGCAAACGCCGACGTGGACGCCGGATCCGAAATCGGAATCGGCCCCATTGAAACCAGCATCTCACTCACCATCGCCGGAGGAGGAGATGCTGTAATCGAATACAACCAGCCCGTCACCGTGCAGGCCGATGCCAACACCCGGCTGGTGCTCCACCTCAACTCCCAGGCGTGGCTGACTGAAGACGCCTTGGAGGCTGGCGCCGTGACCAGCGCGGCCTTCGAGAGCGCCGCCACCGTGGTCGTGCAATAACGTCTCGCAGTCGTGGACGCCCGGCGGCGACGTCGTCGGGTACACCAGCGAGCCCCGGTCCGCGGCGGACCGGGGCTCGCTGTGTCTGGCCCGGTGGCCAAGCAAGCCTGTGGCGCACCCAGACCGCCGCTCCCATCCGCACCCCCTGGCATTTGCCGCAGAGGCAACGGCTTGGTACCGTATGGGGTGCGGGAGGGAGCATTGGCTGGTCTGCTTGGTAGTACCATTCACCCGCCCAGGTGGTGGGTGCCGACGCCTCCCCCGCGGCCTGATCTCGTCAACCCCAGGAGTCCTGCGGTCATGTCCGAGAACCTCATTGCCCTCCAGAACAAGTTCCTGGGCCAGGGGACGACCGTGTACGACCGGCTGTCCACCCTCCACGAGAGCCAGGGCTACGTCAGCGATGACGACATCATGGCACTGGCCCAGCAGTACAACCTGCCGCCGGCCCACGTTCGCTCCACCGCCAAGTTCTATGAGGAGCTCGCTCGTGACGAGCCCGCCGACCACTCGGTGAAGGTCTGCATCGGGGAAGCCTGCCGCGCCGCTCCCAACGGGGGTTGTGACGCCCTGGAGGCCCGCTTCGCCGAGGCGTTGGGCGTGGAAGCGGACCAGACGTCGGAGGACGGCATTCGCCTGGAGCACGTGGCCTGCCTGGGCTACTGCGGACTGGGCCCCAACGCCATGGTGGACGACCACCCCATCTCCATGGCCCAACGGGACCCGGCCAAGCTGGTGGAAGCGCTCCGGAACGGCGAGCCTCCCGAGCTCCCCGAGCCTCAGAACCGGGTGTACATGCCCCCCGAGAGCAAGCCTCGGGTACTGCTCAGGCACTTCGACAACGCCGACGTGGTCTCGCTGGAGGGCGCCCGGGCCGCCGGGGTGTACGGGTCGCTGGAAAAGGCGCTCGGGGAGATGACGCCCGAGGAGGTCGTCCAGGAGGTGGAGCGGAGCCGGCTGCGCGGCCGGGGCGGCGCCGGCTTCCCCACCGGCCGCAAGTTCCGGACGGTGGCCGAAGCCGAGGTGGCCGACGGCAGCGGCCAGCGCTACGTGGTGGACAACTTCGACGAAGGGGACGCCGGCTCGTATCAGGACAAGGAACTGGTGGAGCGGGACCCCCACACCCACCTGGAAGGCCTCCTCCTGGCCGCCTACGCCTGTAGGGCCTCGGAGGCGTACATCTACGTGCGCTACGAGTATCCGCGAGCCCTCCGGATCCTGAACCGCGCGGTGGAGGAGGCCGCAGAAGCGGGACTCGTGGGCGACAACATCCTGGGCAGCGACTTCTCGTGCCGAGTTCACGTGGTGAAGGGCCAGGGCGCCTACATCTGCGGCGAGGAGACGAGTCTCCTGCGCTCGCTGGAGGGGGTCCCGGCGCTGGTGAGCTTCAAGCCTCCCTTCCCCGCCCACAAGGGGCTGTGGGGCCGCCCCACGGCGGTAAACAACACCGAGACGCTCCACAACCTCCCCTGGATCATCGAGCACGGGGGCGAGGCCTACGCCGAGCTTGGCTACGAGAACTCGCGTGGGACCAAGCTGGTGAGCCTCAACACCAACGTGAAGCGGCCGGGGCTCTACGAGGTGGAGTTGGGGATCACCCTCCGGGAGCTGATCTTCGACCTGGCCGGCGGAATGGCTGACGGGAAGGCCTTCAAGGGTGTTCAGGTGGGCGGCCCGCTGGGCGGCATCCTCCCGGAATCCGCGCTGGACACTCCCCTGGACTTCGAGGCGCTGGAGGAGGTCGACGGGATCCTGGGGCACGCCGGAGTGGTGGTCTACGACGAAGACGACGACCTGGTGGAGATCTGCCGGGGCCTCATGAAGTTCTGCGCGGTGGAGAGCTGCGGGAAGTGCTTTCCGTGCCGGATCGGTGCCGTGCGGGGCACCGAGCTCTTCGACCAGATGATGGACCCGGGCAAGGGAGGGGTGACCTCGGAGCGACTGGAGCTCCTGGAGGACCTCTGCGAGACCATGAAGTTCGGCTCGCTCTGCGCGCTGGGCGCCATGGCACCTCTCCCCGTCGAGACACTCATCCGCTACTTCCCCGAGGAGCTGGACCGGCACCGGCTCCAGGAGAAGGGCGGCGACCTTGAGCAGGAGGCTGGACGATGATCGCCGGAGCCGACGGAGCAAGAGCAAACGGAAGCCGGAGCAACGGCAGCGAGCCCCAGGCGGGTCCGCCCGTCTCGGCCACCATCAACGGCCAGACGGTGACCGTCCCCGAGGGCACGACCATTCTCACGGCCCTCCGCCAGGCCGGTGCCGACGTGCCCACCCTCTGCTATTCGGACCAGATGAAGCCCTTCGGGGCCTGTCGCACCTGCCTGGTGGAGGTGGAGGGTCGCAAGCCCGTGGCCTCGTGCCATACGACCGTGGCCGAGGGTGCCACCTACCGCACCCACTCTCCCTTCCTGACCCGCCTGCGAAAGAACATCACCGAGCTCATCGTCTCGGATCACCCGCTGGAGTGCCTCGACTGCACCGCCAACGGGCGCTGCGATCTGCAGGACCTGGCCATGGACGTGGGGCTCCGGACCCCTCGCTACGAGGACCCCCGGACCCACAATCCGCCCATGGACAACTCCCACCCCTTCATCAAGCTGGAGATGGACAAGTGCATCGGGTGCGCCCTGTGCGTGCGGGCGTGCGACGAGGTGCAGGGGTCCTTCATTCTGGCCATGGAGGGACGGGGCTACGACACCCGCGTCATCGCCGGCAATGACACGGGCTTCGAGGAAGCCCTCTGCGTGAGCTGCGGGCAGTGCGTATCGGTGTGTCCAGTGGCGGCGCTGGAAGAGCCCGGAACCCGGGAACACGGTCTTCCGGACACCCAGGTCACCACGACCTGCTCCTACTGCGGAGTGGGCTGCTCGTTGAACGTAAACGTGAAGGACGGCCAGGTGGTGAACATCGAGCCCAACCCCGAGGGTTCGGCCAACCTGGGCCACGCCTGCGTGAAGGGGCGCTTCGCCCACCAGTTCGCCCACTCCGACGACCGGCTCACCTCGCCCCTCATCCGGAACGACGATGGCTCGTTCCGGGAAGCTACGTGGGACGAGGCGCTGGAGCTGGTGACCCGGAAGTTCACCGAGATCCGGGACGAGCATGGACCCGATGCGTACGCCAGCATCAGCTCGTCCCGGTGCACCAACGAGGAGAACTTCCTCATGCAGAAGTTCGCCCGGGTGGTCATGGAGACGAACTCCATCGACAACTGCTCCCGGGTCTGCCACTCGCCCTCGGCCTACGGGCTGGGGCAGGCGCTGGGCACCGGGGCCGGCACCAACCCCTTCGAGGACGTCTTCCACTCGGACCTCATCATGCTGGTGGGGGCGAATCCCACCGAGGCCCACCCCGTCTTCGGCTCCCGGATCAAGCAGGCGGTCCTGAAGGGGTGCAAGCTGGTGGTCTTCGATCCGCGCAACATCGAGCTGGCCGAACTCGCCGACCTGCACGTGCCGCTCACGCCGGGATCCAATGTGGCCGTGGTGAACGCCATGCAGCACGTGCTCATCGAGGAGGGCTACGTGGACGAGGACTTCGTGGCCCGGCACGCCATGGGGCTGGAGGAAGTGCGACAGGAGGTGGCCAAGTGCACTCCCGAGTGGGCCGCCGAGATCGCCGGAGTGGACCCGGATCTCATCCGCCAGGCCGCCCGGATGTACGGTGAGGCCGAAGCGGCCCAGTTCCTCTGGGGCCTGGGGGTCACCGAGGCCGGGCACGGCTCCAACACCGTCTTCGGAATGATCAACATGGCGGTGATGACGGGCAACATCGGGCGGCCCGGCGCCGGCACCAGCCCTATCCGGGGGCAGAACAACGTGCAGGGCGCCTCCGACGTGGGCGCGCTACCCGACGTCTTCAGCGACTACCGCCCCGTCACCGACGAGGCGGCTCGCGAAGCGCACCGGGCGGTCTGGGGCGTAGAGCCCCCCACCAACAAGGGACTCCGGATTCCCGACATGTTCGACG
>SLNQ01000389.1 GCA_007132965.1 Gemmatimonadota bacterium
CCGGAGTTCGAGATCAACGAGGACGCCCTCCAGCTGGGGGTCCGCACCCATGCGTACTTCGTGGTGGACTACCTGCGCGGAGGGCAGTGAGGGGTTCGCGGCGTGCCAGGGAGGGGTTGGCGGTGTGCCACCGGACCGGACCCCTGCGGTGTCGGCGTCAGGAGCCGGACGGACTCACCTGCACGGGACTCGGCCGGTTCGTGCGGGTGCCGTCGCCGATCTGGCCGTCGCTGTTGTACCCCCAGCAGATGAGGTCTCCGGCCGGTGAGCGCCCACAGGTGTGGGAGCCCAGGGCATGGAGCTGGGAGAAGCGAAGGGAGCCCTCCACCGGTGTGGGCAGGGGGCGGTCGGTGGTGGAGCCGTCGCCGAGCTGGCCGTAGAGGTTCCGGCCCCAGCAGAGGGCGCCGCCGGTGTCGGCGATGGCGCAGCTGTGCTGGGCTCCGACGGCCACGTCCTGGACGCCGCCTTCCGCCTCCACGGACGTCGGTTGCCACCGCCTCTGCGTGGAGCCGTCGCCCAGCTGTCCGAACTGGTTGGCCCCCCAGCAGAGCAGATCTCCCTGATCGGTGAGGCCGCAGGTGTGGCCACTGCCGGCTGACAGGGCGGTGAAGCGGTGTCCGCCCTCCACCGCGCCGGGAGTGGTGGCTGCACCGGCTCCGCTTCGTCCCAGTTGTCCGTCGCCGTTGTCGCCCCAGCAGACGGCCTCGCCGCCGGCCGTGATGGCGCAGGTGTGCCGCCATCCCGCGGCAACCTGCCGGAAGGTGCGTTGGCCCGCCACGGGCGCGGGGGTCGTCCGGCGGGTGGTGGAGCCGTCCCCCAGCTGGCCGGAGGCGTTGTCCCCCCAGCAGTAGACCCGACCCGTCCGAGCCAACCCACAGCTGTGAGCGGCGCCGGCGGTGATCTCCACCAGCGGTGGCACGTCGCTCACGGGCGTGGGCTGCGTTCGGGTGGTGGTAGAGCCGTCGCCGAGCTGGCCGGAGGTGTTGTCGCCCCAGCAGTGGGGAGTGCCCACGTCGTCCAGCGCGCAAGCATGGGAGATGCCCACGGTGAGTCGGGTGAAGGAGCCGACGGCGGGGCCGGGGGAGGTGCGCCTGGTCCCGGCGCCGTCGCCGAGCTGGCCCTGGGAGTTGCTCCCCCAGCAGCGGACGTCGCCTCCGCCTGCCAGGGCGCAGGAGAAGGTGCCCCCGGCCAGGAGGATCGGGCGGGGGGCGAGGGTGGCCAGAGTGGCCTCGGCCTGGATGGTGGTCTCGAGGTCGGCCCCGGGCACGCTCACCTGCAGCGCCTGCTCACCGGCACCGGGCCCCAGCGTCCAGTCCGTGTTCGCCTCGCCGGTCTCGTCGGTGGTGACGGAGCCGGCAGCCACGGAGCCGGCCCCTTCCGACACCTGGAACGACACGGCGACGCCGGGAACGGGCCGCCCCTCGGGGTCCACCACCCGGACGCGGATCGGAGCGGGCAGGGTGGCGCCTGCCTCGGCCGATTGGCCCGACCCCGCCACCACCTCGACCGCCGCAGGAACCAGGTCGGCGGCTTCGGCCGTGAGCGTCACCGGCTCGGTATCCGTGCCCTCCAGGGTCGCTTCCACCGCCTGGACGCCGGTCTCTTCCCCCAACGCCCACTGAAACGCCACGAAGCCGGCGGCGTCGGAGATGGGCCGGGCGGGTTGGACGGAGCCACCGCCGGAGATCACCTCGAGCTGGATGGCGGCCCCGGAGATCGGGGAGCCGTCGGGGGCTTCCACCTGGAATACGACGGTCTGGGGGAGGGGGCTGCCCGGGGCGCTTGATTGGTCGTCGCCCTGGATCAGGGTGAGGGTGGTCCCGGGGGGGAGGACTCCTTCGCTGTCGGCGGGTTCGCTGCCCAACTCCGGGAGCGCTGGGTCGAGGTCGGTCGTGGCGGCATCGTCCGGGTCGCCGGGCGTGGGGGCGGTAGTGGGGTCGCCCGGGTCGGTGGGGTCGGCGGCCCAGGTGTCGAAGCTGCCCGGCTGTCCCAGCTCCCGATCCGACGGCAAACCGGCGGGATCATCGGTGCCGGGGCCTCCGATGGCCATGAGGGCGGCGATGCCGATCCCCAGGAGGAAGACGAGAGCGGCGGCCCAGATGCCGGCGACGGGCCAGCGGTCGGGCTCCTCGGCATCTGTCTCTTCGGCACCCAACCCCTCGGGATCGGCGACGCCCGGAGGTGAAGCCCCTGGCTGTGCATCACCGCTCTTGGGTGGATCCGTTCGGCTCGCTGGCGGCCGGCGGCTTCCGGGTCCCGTCGCTCGCGCCAGCTTGTAGTGGCGCAGCGAGTTCAGGATCCGGCCGTACTCGACGGAATCCGGACCGGGAGGAACCCCCTGGCCGCCGTCACGCGTATCGGTGGAAGAGAACCGTGATCGCTCCGGCTCGCCGGAATCTGGCTGAGGCGCTAGAGGTTCCGGCGGGACCGAGCCGGAGTCGGGGCGGGGAGATTCGGAATCCGGAGATTCGGGGCCTGGCGATGCACCCTCCGGGCCGGTGGACTCGGACGCCGGCTGGTCGGGAGATGGTGAGAGCTCCGACGAGCCCGGGGTCTGCCATGCGAAGAAATCCGGAGCGGCAGGGAGGCCGGGAGCGGCGGAGGGCTCCGTCCGGCCCTCTTCCGGACCTGCTTCCAGGGCTTCCAGGACGGCCTTGGCGTCGGCCCATCGCTCGACGGGATCCTTTCTGAGGGCCCCGTTCACCACCCTCAGGAGGTGGGGAGGGATGTCTGGGCGCGTCTCTGTCAGGGGCGGGAGCGCCTCGTGCTTCTGTTTGTAGATAACGTTGTAGAGGCTCTCGCCCTTCCACGGCTGGGTGCCGGTGAGCATCTCGTAGCCCAGGAGCCCCAGGCTGTAGATGTCGCTGCGGCCATCCAGGTCGTCACCGTCCACCTGCTCCGGCGACATGTAGGTGGGCGTCCCGATGGCGGTGCCCGGGAGGGTGAGCCCCGAATCGCTGTCCCACGCCCGGGCGATGCCGAAGTCCGCCAGCCGCGCCAGACCGGCGGCTTCGTCCAGGTAGACGTTCTCCGGTTTGATGTCGCGATGTACGATCCGTCTCCGGTGGGCGTAGGCCAGCGCCCGGCCCACGTCCCGGAGCACCCGCTCGACCTCGGAGAAGGGCAGGGGGCCCTTCTCCCGAATCCGCTCCTTGAGGGTGCGGCCCGGGACGAACTGCAGGATGAGCGCCAGGCCCTTCTCCCCCAGGCGTCGGGTCCCCAGGAGGAGGACGATGTTGGGGTGCTGGAGCTTGCCCACGGTGCGGGCTTCCCGTTCCAGGCGGGCGACGGCGTCCTCGTCCTGGAGGTAGGACGGCCGGATGAGCTTGATGGCCACGTCGCGACCCAGCTCCCGGTCCCGGGCCAGGTAGACCACCGCCGTGCCGCCCCGGCCGAGCTCCCGGACGAGCTCGAAGTCGCCCTCGAGCTCGGGGATCCGGGGGAGGGAGTCGGGGGCTCGAGAGGTCATTTGGCGGGGCGTGGCGATGGGGAGCGGGTGGGGCGGCGGCGGTGTAGGCTCAGGGCGATGACTCCCGGATGGCCCTCAGCCCTTCCTGGAACTCGATGGCGGCCACCGCCACGTTGTCGTCTCCCCCCTTCCGGAGCGCTTCCTCGCCCAACTCCCGGGCCACGTCCCGGATGTCGGTAAGCTCCCGGACCTTCGCCTTGATGGCCTGATCGTTCAGGATGCCGTGGAGCCCGTCGCTACAGAGGAGGACGATGTGCGGTTCGTGGGTGGGATAGGCGCCGAAGAGATCCACCTCCACCTCGGGTTCGGCTCCCAGGTGTCGGGTGATGGCGCTTCGCCACGGCGAGCGGCCGGCCTCCTCCTTCGACATGCGACCCTCCCTCACGACTTCGGCCACGAAGGAGTGATCCTGGGTGATGCGATGGACGCCCTGAGGGTCGATCCGGTAGGCGCGGCTGTCACCCACATTGGCGATCTGGTATTCATGCTCGGTCCGGAGAAGGGCCACCAGGGTGGTACCCAGACCTGCCCCGTCCTCGTTGTTCTCCATCTCCTCACGAACGGCGCGGTTGGCCGATTCCACCGCTTCCAGGAGGGAGCCTCCTTCGCTGAGGGTCTTGACCAGGGTGTCCATGGCGGCGTGGCTGGCCAGGCGGCCCAGGGCGTGGGAGCCCATGCCGTCACACACCGCCAGGAGCTCCCGGCCCCGGGAGAGGCTCTTGACCACCACCGAGTCCTGGTTGGTTGGCCGACGGCCCTGGTCGGTGTACCACGAACTCCGCAAGGGAAGTCGGTCCTTGACGCTGGGCTGGTGAAAGCGGAAGACCGCCTCGCCCATTTCGATGCGGTCGCCGTCCTTGAGGGTGGGTGCCTCGACCCCCGAATCCAGCGGCGATCCGTTGAGGAGGGTGGGGTTCGTGCTGGACTCGTTGCGAAGCGTCCAGCGTCCGTCGGCGAAGCGCATCCGGGCGTGGATGCGGCTCACGGTGGGGGAGTGCAGTTGGACGTGGCGGTACGGGACCCCTTCGGAGCGCCCGAAGGTCACCTCAGGCTCCTGGTCCGGTGCGCGAACGAAGCGAATCTCCTCGCCGGCTTCGCCCTGTCCGTTGGCCAGGACCTCCAGGCGGCCCGGGAGGAGCTGCAGGGTCCCGTCCGGGGAGCGCTCGTAGCGGACCTGCCCCGACTCAACCGTCTCGGAGGGGGTGGGTGAGGGGGGTGTCGTTCCAACGGCGGGCCGGGGTTCGATGGGTGGGCCCGGGCGGGTCGTCCGGTCTCCTGTGGGCGCTCGGGAGGCTCGGTTTTCGCTCTGCATCGGAAAGACGAGAAACGGAGAGCCTTGATGGCCGGACGCACCGGGATGGGAGCGACGTGTGCGGACGGTCCACACCACCCCGACGATCACGGCGATCACCACGACCGGGACGACGACGACCTCCCACTCCGCAAGAAAACAGCCCAGCTGGCCGAGGCCCGTGGGGGTGCCGGCCGGACACAGGCCGCCCAGGATGGCGGCGTCTGAAGCGGACTGCTGGAGGATCATCGGGTCAAGGGCGTTGGATGGTTCGGGTTCGGGTCCCCCACGACTGCAACCTGATCGAGGTCGTGGTGGCGGACATACCAGGGGTCCACCTCAAGCAATGCTGCAGACATCATACCACGCAAGAGGGGGGTGGGGGTCCGCCGGAGTCGAGGGCTTTGCCCGAATCGGGAGTGTCCATTTGGCCGGAGGGCTTGAGGTTGGGTCTGCGACCCGGCACCGCCGGGTGTCGTAGGCGTAGTTGTCTGCAGTCTCGATCAACCGGAGTTCGATTTGTACTTTGTCGAGCTTCAAACGAGCCCCCCTGTCGTTGGAGACGTTCAGGGCCGAAGCGATCTCGCTTCGGGTGGGCCTGCCGTTGTTCGCATGAAAATAGCCGAAGGCCGCCATCGGGCGGACCCAGCTGAGGTTCCCTTAGAATGGCGATCCTCCGGAGGAGAGCGAGGCGGAGGCGTCGTCGGTCTCGGCCGTGGCGGTGAACGTGACGGGGTCGGTGACGCCGTCGGCGCTGGCGGTGAGGGTCTGCTCTCCGGCGTCGGGGCCCAGGGTCCATGAGGTGGAGGCCTGGCCATCGATGCCGGTGAGGGAAGACTCGGGGTCAGCGGTGCCGTCGCCGTCGTCGGGGGTCCAG
>SLNQ01000226.1 GCA_007132965.1 Gemmatimonadota bacterium
CGGAGTGGGCATGCCCAGGGGATGGAGTGCCGCGCTATCGCGGCGGTTCGTGGAGGTCGAGCCCCTCATGGCTCCACCGCCATGAGGGCATGGCGCCGCTCCGGGATCCGGGACCAGGGATACACCTCCACCACCCGGTACAGCGGCGAATGGCCCAGCTTGAGCTTGAGTTCCCGCACCGCCTCCCGCAGCGAATCAGAAATCTCGCCCGTCGAGAGAGAGGTGTCGTGGCGGGCCCGGCCGCCTGTTTCCCGCCGTTCGAAGAGGAGGGTCTGCACGGAAGGCGACCCGAAGTCGAAGAACTCCAAGAAGAGGGTGCTCAACGCTCGGGGTGGAGGCGACAGACGAACCCGGCCTCGGAGAGGATAGGCCAGCACCTCCCTTCGGGCCGAGGGTTCCCGGAGGGTGGCCTCGATGGTCCAGGATCCTCCGCCCTCCAGGTGGCCGCCCATCCGGACCCCCCGCACCGCCCGGTCTCTTCGCTCGGGACGAGCCAACCCCCGCTCCAGGAGTCGATCCAACCCTCGGTGCAGCGCCTCCCGGTCGCCTACCGGGGCGGGGAAGTCCAGGGAGACCCGGATGGGCCGGGGACGGTGGATGGCCTGGACCGGATCGATCTTCTCCCCGCGGGCCAGTGCCCGGGCCTCCTTTCCCGCCGGCCCGAACTGTCGGAGGAGGGCGTGCTCCGGGAGGGCGCCCAGCGCTCCCAGGGTCTTCACTTCGAGCCGCTCCAATCGTTTCAGAGCCTCGGTGGGGAGGGGAAGGGTGGAGACGGGTCGGGGCGCCAGGAAGCGGGCCAGCTCTTCTTCCTTTACCAGGACCGGAGCTCCGGGACGGGCTGCTGCTGCGGCCACTCTTGCTCCAAAGGTGCCCGGTGCCCGTCCGGCCCGGGTGGCGGCGACCAGGGGACGGGGAAGGATCTCCAGGAGGGTGTGCAGGACTCGGTTCACCTGGTCTGCAGGAGGGCCGTAGAGTCGCTCCAGGCCGTCTACCCCCAGGTGGATGAGTCCCCGGTGGGTGGGCTGGACCACCGGGGTGATCCCGCTGAGGGTCTCCAGGATGGCGTCCATGGCGGCGCCGTAGTGGGCTGGATCGGGTTCCAGCAGAACCAGGGAAGGGCAGAGGGCAACGGCCCGGGAAACGAGCATCCCTGGACGCACACCGGCCTGGAATGCCCGTTCCGAGACCTGCCAGGTCTCCCGACGCGCCGTCTTTTCGCCCGGGGTCAGGAGCGCCACCGAGGTGGCGTCCAACTCCGGAGATCGGACCAGCTCCAGGCGGAGTTCGAACGTGGGAAGCCAGAGGCAGAGGGAGGTGCGGCTCTTCTCGCCACCGCTTCGGGGTGCGGGGTCCATCGAGGTGTCTGTGGAGGTCCGGGGTGTGTGCATTGCGGGACGATTGCATTGCCGTAGAAGGCGATTCGCTGGTGCTACAGGGAGGCTGTGCCAGCAACCGAAAATAAGGCGAAACCGAAAATAAACCGAATATCCGGGGCGAGCAAGGTGAAGAGGTGCGTAGACCTTCCCGTTTTCCCGCTCCATCCTCGCGCAGGCGGCTCACCACTTTCAGTCGACGGCGCCCCCGGATTGCCCGACGGCGCCTCCGGACTGCCCCACGGAGCCTACGGACTGCCCCACGGAGCCTCCGGACTGTCCCATGGCGCAACCGAACTGCCCGTCAGGGTCCCACCGATCACCGCCTCATCCACCCGCAGGCCCGCTCCCGGCTGGAAACCGCCTGATCGACAAGCATTCCCCTTCTAGTAGTTGTCCTGTGGGGAAGACTGGCCTGTTTTCAGGCCACCTTTCCCCACCTGACCCGCCAGCCGGCACTGAATGGGAATTCTTTCCTGTGCCGGTCCCGGCAGACCGCACTCCGTGCGCCCCCAGGTGCGTATTCCGGCCAAGTGGCCCACCCAGTTCAAGGGAAGTGGCCCGAGCATTCCAGACTTCCGGGCCGGCCCCGGCACCCATCTCCGCCAGGTCAATGACGGCGGGCGCTTGACCAAGCGATCACTCCCACAGGAGTGGGTCTGTTGGTTGAGCGGAGAGGGAAAGGAGCTGGCGACCCTCTTCATCAACCAGCCGCGCCAGGCTCCTTGCCACCTGGGTAAACCGCTCGGGGTCACTGGTGTGAGGGTCTCATCCAGACAGAGGGAGGGCTTCCTGTCCCTCCGCCAGCTTTCAGGGCCACGCCACCCGGCTCGTCGCCCTCAGCCACCCGGCCCAGGAACTCCTCGAACACCGTCAGGCGCTACTCGAACAGGACACGCAAGACCCCGTCCCAGTGGTCCCTGTACTTTTTCGACAGCCTTTTATGACACATTACGATAGTTCATGTGGTAGTTCAATCATTACCGCCTGCTCCGCTTGGATCGGACACGTGAGCTTCTTCTCGGTTGGACCGCAGCCGGCCGAACCTTCCCGCTTCCGGGCCGCTCCGACCTCAATTCACACTTGCTCTTATCCCCGAATCGCTGCCTCTCAACAAGCCAGCTGCCTCTCAAACAAGCCAACTTGACGCGAACCAGCCGGAAGCCTACACTCCGCGTGAGCACATCCACCTCAGCATGGAGGTCGTGATGCTCATTCTTCTCCCACTTGTATTGACCTGTCTTTTTATGGTGGGATCGGGACTGGCTACCGTTTCAGACGAACGATCCGGGAGCTATGTCGTGTCCCTTGTCGCGACGCCGGCATTGGCCGCGGAGACCTGTGACCTGTGCGACTACTCGGGCGGTTACCCATCGTGCTGTCTCGAGTGCGGAACCGGACCCGGAGAGGACATGGGAACTGGCTGCTACACTCCGGACCCGAACCAGGTGTGCCAGTTCGATGGCATTTGCGAGGAGACCGTGGCGATGCTCGCGTCGGGCGAGGTGGTCCTGATCGCAACCGGTGCGTGTTCAGACGCGGGCTCCGTCCCCGTACAGGACGATTCAGCACCGACGCCCCGGGCGGGAGTTCAGGCGCTCTTCTCCTCCGCCTCCGCGCTCGCTCGCAACGGCGCGGCGAGTTTTGGATTCCTCGTCCTCGCTGGCACCACGGCAATGCGGTGGACCGCTCTGGCACCGAGGTTCGCCGTGCGGAGATCCGGGCTACGTCGATGACACACGACTGTTCGCCGCGCGGGTGGCCCTCGCCGCAGCTCGCGGCGCGCATCATGCTCGGCATTGTCGTCGGATCCTTGGGCGTTCTTCCGGGATGCGACACCGGACAGGAGGTGGGCTCCCCTCTCCTTCGGCTGTGCGACCCCGAGCCGGAAGCGGTCGCACCGAGGTACGTCCTCGACGAACCTGAGGCGACCATCGATGGAAACCTGACCGACCCAGCCCTGACGGCGCCGATTGTCTTCCCGACTCTGGCTCCAGGGGGAGGAATCTCCCTGGCCACAGCCTATCAAGCACCTGTGGTGACCTTCGACTCGTCCGGAACACGCATGATGGGCGCCGGACGACAAGGAGTGGGTCCGGGAGAATGGCCCTCCACCAGGTCCGGGGGGGTGACCTGGCTGGGGGACACTCTCGTGGTAGTAGAGCGGCGGCCTCCTCGGATCCACCAATTCCACGCCGACGGCTCCCTCATTGAGACCCGGCAGGTCACCCCCGGAGCGGTGACCGTTTCGTTCCTTCTGAGGGCCCTCGAGGGTCCCGGTGCCCTCGTGGTGCTTCCACCGCGCGTGGATCGCGCACCCCAACGCCTCGCCTACCTGAATCTCGAAACCGGACTCGCCGATAGTCTCGGTACGTTTCAGGAACGTTTCACCTTTCGCTTGAGCTTTCCCGATGGTTCCCTGGTCGTCGGGCCTCGTCCGCTGGGCGATCATCTCCTCGACGCGACGGACCCTTCAGGATCCGGGGTTATCCTGGTTGACCGATCGGGATCCACCGATGGAGGGGAGTCCGCCTGGAGGTTGCGACGCATCGACGCGCAGGGTCGAAGCGTGCTGGACCGCTCCATCTGCCACCATCCCCAAGAGATTTCCCAGCGGCATCGCCGGGACTCGATCCGAGCGTGGGCATCGATGTTTTCCAACAATCCGAGTGCGCAAGGGATGTCCGAGGCCGAGCTGGAGCGCACCGTTGCCGATGCCCTCGCTCTGCCGGAGTATTGGCCGCCGGTGGACCGAGTCGTGGTCGCTGCTGACGGATCCATCCTCCTCAGGCGAGAGGTCCGCGTCGATTCGTTCGCCGTCTGGGAGACGCGCGATGATCTGGGGGAACTCACCGGGATCCTGTTTCTGCCCGAGGATCGGTGGATTCTGGCCGCCGAGGGCGGAAGTGCCGGCGACGCGGTCTGGACCGAACGGCACGACCGGAACGACGTGCCGATCCTCGAACGGTCCCGGATCATGGTCCCACCCCCGGGGTGATCAGGGTGCAGAATGGACCGGTCGCCGGGCAGTTGCGCGCCGCACGATGGCGTCGTCAGGTGGTCTCCGAATGCTCGAGTCTCCCGAGACCGGAGCGTGGGTTCTCAGCGCCCGTCCCTCTCCTCACCGCTGGCCACCCAGGCCGACCACCACAGATCCCGGAGGAAGGCACCACCGTCCTGGATTCGCTCCACGGCGAAGGCCAGCGATTCCGGGTGAGCCGGCTCGTCGGGTCCAAAGCCGTAGTCCCGGTCCAGTTCGTAGAGCCGGTGCACGTAACCGTTGATGTAGTGCACGAAGTTCCAGATTCCTTCCAGGGGGTCCTTCACCCGGGAGGCTTCGGCTGGGAAGCCGGCGAAGACGTGCTCGGCTGTGACGTGGGCCCTCACGAAATGCGTTTCAAAGCGGGAGTGGAAGCCGCGGTCCGTGGTGAAACCGCCGGGATTCTCCTCCAGCTCCTCGTTCCACCCGTTGAAGTGGATGGTGGTGTGATGGGGCTGAGAGGCGTCGGTCACGTAATGACCCAGGATTCCGGCGTCGTTCACGATCCGTTCTTCGATCCAGCGTCGAACCTCCGGATCTGACTCGGCCCGCCAGCGGCGGAAGCCGTTCTCCACCCGCTGGTAGAGTTCGGCGACCCGGAAGGGAAGAAGACCCACGTCCCGCTCCGGACGTTCGATGTCCGCGGCGTAGAGGGCTCGGAGGAATTCCCATCGGTCCCGGGCGGCGAAGGCCTCTTCCGGGACCAGTTCCAGGTCCAGGTAGTGGTCGTAGCGGAAGCCCTCGTGCATCTCCCGGGCCTCACTGTCGCGCCAGCGGTCGGGCTCGGGGTTCAGGTACTCGAGCTGGGCGGCCGCGTCGCGGAAGAACCCGGGAACGTCTTCGGGCAGGTGGGTGGCGGCGAGCCGTGCGGCCAGCTCATGACCGTGGGCGCCCCAGCGGACCTCCGTTGACAGGGGGACTGGAGTGGAGCTCAGGGGGTGGGTCACCGGGTCCGGTGGCGCCTCCAGGGGGGCGGAAGTGAGGAGGGCCAGCGAAAGAAGGCTCCAGGTTCCAGGCGTCATGGTGAGGTCAAGTAATGGATGAACGGTTCCGAGAGTCTAAAAGGCCGTTGAAGAAGGGCAGGGACCCCCCGTCCCCCTTCGGGTTCTCCTGCGCAGTGCTCGGAGGTCTCGCGGAGGACGCGCTCTGAACGCCTTGCGCGACTACGGGGTCAGCCGCTCGGTTGGGGCCGCAGGGGCCCCACTC